>JAXDCM010000139.1:0-3190 GCA_034677965.1 Syntrophales bacterium | reverse complement strand
CGGATGAAGATAGGGTAACGCCCGAATTGCAGTGGGAAACGCCGGTCCGGGGGGATAGGATCATGGGAACGGAGAAGAAATACTGTTCGATTTGTGCCTGGCGGGCAAACTGCCAGAAGCGTTTTAGCGTTGTGACCGATGCGTCGGGTTGCGTCCGTTGTCCCGATTATTCGCGCGATCTGTCCATCAAGGACAAGGACATCGATGCGGCGGAAGCGGCGTGCCGGGACAAATAGTCCGTTCCGACCCCGCTTCCGAAAGTGCAGCGTCGGAGAGGGTATAAAAGGCGAGAGCGAGCCGCCGGCTGATCGGGGGGCCCGCCGGGAAAGCGGCTACGGTCCTCCGGCGGGGGATGTTCAGGGCTTCATCAGGCAAAGGGTTGGCCTTGCGGCCAACTTTTTTCATATATAGGCAGGGTTCCTCATGAAACAGGCATTGGTCCGGCTTCTCGAAAAATCGATTCAGGCAGGCATCGAACAGAAGGTTCTGCCGCCGCCGGTTCCCACCCGAATCGAGGTGGAGCTGACGAAAGATCCCGGCCACGGCGATTACGCCTCCAACATCGCGATGGTCCTGGCAAAACAGGCGAAAAAGAATCCGCGTGAAATCGCGAAGATCCTTTCGGAGAGGATTGAGGATCGGGATGGCCTGCTGGAAAAGGTGGAGATTGCCGGTCCCGGCTTTTTGAATTTCTTTGTCCGTCAGGCAGGATTTGCCCGCCTGCTCGGCGATGTCCACCGGCAGGGGGAGCGATACGGATCGTCCGATCTGGGGAAGGGACGGCGGGTCCAGATCGAGTATGTCAGCGCCAATCCCACCGGGCCGCTTCATATCGGCCATGCCCGCGGGGCGGTCGTGGGCGATGTCATGGCGAACATCCTCGATGCGGTCGGGTTCAAGGTGTTCCGGGAATATTACATCAACGACGCCGGGAACCAGATGAACAACCTGGGGAAGTCGGTGCTGCTGCGCTACCGGGAACTCCTGGGGGAAACGGTGGAGTTTTCCGAGGGATGCTACCGGGGGGAGTACATCCGGGAGCTGGCTTCGGAGCTGCGCAAGAGGGACGGGGACCGCTACATCCGGGAAAAGCCGGAGGACCTCATCCCGCGTTTCACCGAGTTTGCCGCGGGCGCCATCCTCGAAGGGATCCAGGAGGATCTGCGGATCTTCGGCTGCGTTTTCGACCGATACTTCAGCGAGCGGGAGCTGTACCGGGACGATGGCGTGGGGAAGCTCCTCGGGGAGCTGGAGGAGAAAGGCTTCATTTACCGGGAGGAGGGAACCCTCTGGTTCCGGACCACGGCCTTCGGGGACGAGAAGGACCGGGTTGTCGTTCGGCAGAACGGCGATCCGACCTATTTCGCCGCAGACATTGCCTACCACCTGAACAAGTTTCAGCGGGGTTTCGAATCGGTCATCGACATCTGGGGCGCCGACCATCACGGCTACATCCCCCGGATGTCCGCGGCCGTCCAGGCGCTCGGGTATGAGAAGGACGCGTTGAAGGTGATCCTCGTGCAACTGGTCAATCTGTTGCGCGAAGGGAAGCCGGTGGCCATGTCCACCCGTTCCGGGGAGTTTGTCACGCTGCGCGAGGTGGTCGATGAGGTGGGCAAGGATGCGGCCCGCTACAATTTCCTGATGAGGCGGTCCGACAGCCACCTCGATTTCGACCTGGAGATTGCGAAAAAGCAATCCAATGAGAATCCGGTTTACTACGTCCAGTACGCCCATGCCCGGATCTGCAGCATTCTGCGGATCGCAAGTGAACGGGGCTACGCGGTTCCGTCTTACGAGCGAGCGGATCTGTCCCTTCTTCAACTGCCGGAGGAGGTGGACCTCGTCAAGGCCGTCACCCGCTTCCCCGAGGTGCTGGAGGGGGCGGCGCGGTCGCTGGAGCCGCACCGGGTGACGTTTTACCTGAACGATCTGGCGGGGCTTTTCCACAGCTATTACAACAAGAACAAGGTCATTTCCGAGGATGCAGCCCTCACGGGGGCGAGGTTGTTTCTGTGCCGGTCCGTGCTCACGGTTCTGCAGAACGCGCTGAAGATACTCGGGGTCTCCGCCCCGGAAAAAATGTAGCGGCTTTCACAAAAAAACCATGGCAGCGAAAAACAGGCGCATGTTTGAACTCAGGCTGGGCAAGCTGGGGATTGTCCTGTTTGTCAGCGGGATGTCCCTGTTGCTGATCTCCATGTTTTTCCTGGGGATTTTTATCGGGAAGGATATGGAGGCCTATCCGGAGAAGTTTTCGCCGGGTGTCGCGGAGATGATCCGGGACCGCCTTCTGGCCCTGGCGCCGCAGACGGGAAAACCTGTGTCTTCACTGGAGTTGGAAAAACAGGATTCGCCGGCCGGCGGTGAGGAAGATTTCAGTCTGACCTTTTATAAGACGCTGGGCGGGAAAAAATCTGGTCCGGCGCCCGATTCGCACGGTGAAGCCAAGAGCGGGGCTCCCGTGGCAGCCGCACCGCTGCCCGCGAAGGCGGAGAAATCGCCGATGAGCGGGCCGGGAACGGGATCGGCCGCGGCAGAGGCGCCGAACGCGAAGCCTGCGGGATCATCGGCGGTGGAAGCGGGAGAGCCTGCCCTCGCACCAGAGAAAAAAGCGGTTGCCGGCGCCGGACCGGCTCCGCCGGAGGCCCCTGCCGCCACAGCCTTGACGCACGGGAACGGTATCCCGGGAAAGGGACGCTTTGAGATTCAGGTCGCAGCTTACCAGGACAGCCGGAAAGCGGAAAAGACGATGGGGAGGCTGAAGCCTCTGGGGTTTTCGCCCCGGGTGGTCATGAAGGAGGTTCCCGGCAGGGGAAAGTGGTATCGTGTGGTCATCGGCGGCTTCGAGAACCGAGAAAAGGCGAAGACCGCGGCTGATCTGATTTCGGGAAAGGTGCAGGGCGTGAAATGTGTGATCCGGGCCTCGGAATAGAAGGGTGCGGCTTGATTTGCGGGGTGTGAAAATATGTTCGAGAATCTGACCGACAAACTGGACGGCATCTTCAGGAGGTTGAAGGGGAAGGGACGCCTGGATGAGGAGAACATCCAGGCCGCGCTGAAGGAGATCCGGATGGCGCTGCTCGAGGCCGATGTGAATTTCCGGGTCGTCCGCGATCTGATCGAGGATATCCGGAAGCGTGCCGTCGGTCAGGAGGTTCTGGAGAGCATTACCCCCGGACAGCAGGTG
>JAXDCM010000138.1:0-5984 GCA_034677965.1 Syntrophales bacterium | reverse complement strand
GATCCCGAGGTATTGTTCCAGGGACTGAACACTAACCGGGAGACCCTTGGGGCCCTCCTGGAGACAACCGGCTTCCTGAGCCTCCACCCCGACGAGAAGAAGCGGATCCTCTTCGATCTCTTGCCGGACCTGAAGGTGGACGGGAGCAACATGGTCCGCCACCTGGCCGCCTGGCTGAAGGCCCGGCCGGAGATGTTCGCAAAGCACGGCATCACCCCGGACGAGGACCTCCTGGGGATGCTTGGCTCCCATGCCACACTGGAAGAGGCCTACGACCAAGCCTACGAGGAACGGCGGATCGCCCGGCGAGAGCTGAAGATCATGGGAGAAGCGCCCCGGCTTCCCAGGGGTGTGACCAGAGAACAACTGGCGACAAGCCTCGACGGGAAACGGGAAGAACTCGCATCTCTCCATGTCTCCATCGGCGAGACGAAGGGCCTGGCGGAGGGGGAACGCAGGCAGATTGAGCGGGAACTGGCAAACATCGCCCAGGAATTGGAGAGCCTGGAGACGATCCTGAGAGATGCCGATCCAACGGATCTCGAAGCCCGACTCGATGATCTGGAAAAAGACCGCCTTGCCGTCGGGAAAGAAATCCAGAGCCTTAAGGAAGACTACGCCGCCCTCCAGCGGGAGACGGGGAAACTCCTGGCCCGGCAGGAACAGGAGGAAAAGAGCCGGGCAAAGGCAAAGACCTTCACCGGCCACTGCCCGGTATTTCCCGAGGTGATCTGCAAGACCAAGGCGGTGACCTCCAGAATTACGGCCGCTACTGCCGATCGTGCCGAAATCGATGCCGCCATCGAAGCGCAGACCGGAAAGACGAACGACGTTCTGCGACTCCTCCGGGAAAAGGAAGAGAGCCTAAATCAGTTGGGTGGAGGGATCGCCGCCGCCAAAAACGCCCTGGCCCGGCTGGCCGAGGCGCAACGGAAAGAGGGCGGCTTCCGGGAGAAGCGGCGGGAGCTGGAAGGGGTCCTGGCTTCCGTGGGCGAAGACAAGGCGAATGAAACGAAGCGATTGAAGGAATGGATCGCCCTTCTGCAAGGTCAGATCCAGGAGGAGACGGAACTCCTGGCTGCAGTGGAGAAGGCGGAGCGGATCCATGCCCTGGAGGTACGGGCCGGCAAACTGGAGGTCCTCACCCAGGCCTTTTCTCCCAAGGGCATCATGTCCGACCTCATGCAGAGCGCCGCTGCCTCCCTCATGTCCCTGGCCAACGGCCTTATGGGGTACCTGACCGGCAACCGTTACACCCTGGACATCGATATCGAGGAGGGATTCCGGATCTTTCTCTGCGATTACGAGAAGAGCACCCGGACTGAGGTCAATCTCATCTCCGCCAGCGAGCGGTTCCGTGTGGGCATCGTCCTGCAGGCGGTCCTGAGCGAACTGGCGGGGCTCCGCTTCATGGTCATCGACGGCATCGACGTCCTGGACCAGACCAACCGGGGCTTCTTCTTCCAGTTCCTCCGGAAGGCCCTGCCGCGCTTCGACCAGATCATCGGCTTTTGCACCACCGGCCAACAGGCGCCGAAGAATCCGGGGCTTCCCGAAGTGGATTTCTTTCTCCTGACCGACCGGCAGTTGAGGCAGATCGCGGCGTGAGATGAGACGGACAGGGCATCCGAAGAGAGAAGACGGCTATACCATGATCTTCAATGAACTCCTGGAAGCCTTGATGTGCGCCGACATCCCCAAGCGGGCGCGGCGGCTCATCGACGTCCAGATGCGCTTCTCTTTCGGGTGCGGTCCGAAGGCGTTTACCAGCTTGACCAAGAGCGAATACGCGGCCCTGGCCAACCTGGACTGGTCGGACACCCATCGCGCCTTGCAGTGGCTGCTGGAGAAGAAGATTTTCGAGCAGGATGAAAGGGACATGAAGCGATACCGGCTGAACAAGTATTACCGCGACTGGATGGTTCAGGTGGGACTGCGGGATCTTCCGGACTACAAGAACCACCTCAGCAGGATGGTCAAGAAGCACCTCGGTCTCTCTGGTAAAACGCCAGAACAATCTGGCAAAACACCAGATCCCCAACCTGGCAAAATACCAGAGGCGGCAGCGTCCCCGATCTGGCGAAACACCAGACGCCCATCTGGTGAAACGCCAGATAGTGATCTGGCAAAACGCCAGACGGAACGCGGTGATTATTCTTTACAATCCGGCGGTTGTGGTATCCTAAAGAAAAAGAAAAGAAAAGGTAAAGAAAATAAAGATCATGAAGAAGTATATTCATACTTCTTCTGTCACGACCTCGCCGATCTTCTGGACGGTCATTCCTTCCTTTCCGGCTTGAAAAACGAAACCGATTTCTGGAACGCCCTGGCCGCAGCCTACCCCGGCCAGGACATCCCCATGCAGATCAACCGCATGACCGCCTGGCTGATCGCTAACCCCAATAAACGGTACAAGAATTACAAACGCTTCATTCAAGGCTGGCTCTCTAGAGCTGAACGAAAGGAGAACGATCATGGAAAAACAGCTCCCGAGCAACGTCGAGGAGATCGGGACGATTCTCAAGAAAGGCCCGCTCCCTTTTCCGATATCCCGCCGGAACTCATTGCCTGAGCCGGAAAGGAGATGCCCGGATTGCGGGGCACTGCTTCGCTCCATCTTCATGGATCATCCCTCCTACCTGAAGGTCACCGGGAAAGAGCCCCACTGGACAGTGCTTCCTTGCGAGGCCTGCGAGCGGGAACGGTTTATCCGCGAGATGGAGGAGAGGGCCAAAGATGCCGCCCAGCAGAGATTGAATACCCTGCTTGCGAACAGCATGCTCCGGGAACGGTTCATCGACAAGACCTTTGAGAATTTTCACCCCTTCGGGAAGGACCGGGAAAAGCAGCTCCGCGTCCTGTCCATCGCGCGGGATTTCGCCGGCGCATTTCATCGCCATCGCCAGGCAGGGACGTGGCTCCTCTTCATGGGCAACGTGGGCACGGGCAAGAGCCATCTCTGTGCCGCCATCATCAACGAGGTGATTCGTGCCGGTTACACGGCGCTCTTCACCAAGACGCCCCGCCTCTTGAGGGAGGTCAAGGACACCTTCCACCGGGATGCGGAGATCACCCAGAGCGAGATCATCGCCCGGATGGGCGTGATCGACCTCTTGGTGATCGACGAGGTGGGCATCCAGTTCGGCACGGACACGGAACGGATGATCCTCTACGAAATTCTCGACCTGCGCTACGAGGCCATGCGGCCCGTGATCCTCACGACCAACATCACCGACCTGAAGAGCCTGGAGAAGCTGATGGGAGAGCGGATCATCGACCGTCTTTTTGAAGGCGAATCCAAAATCGTCGTCTTTGAGTGGGAGAGCCACCGGAGATTTCAGAAGTCGGGAGGGCCGACGGGAACAGCGGTGACGGGGATTGCTGAGAAAAGAGAGACTATCCCGCTCAAAACGGAGGCCGGGGTCCCCGTGCCGGAGGGGCGGCGCCGATGAAATCTATGACTTTCTCATTGCCTTTCCTGCCGCCATCGCTGAACGCCTATCGGAACGACCACTGGCGCAAGCAGCGGGGCGAGGAAAAGATATGGAAAGATCACATCGCCCTGAAGTGGGTGGAGATGGGCAGGCCGAAGCTGAAGTCCGTCCGGATCGCCATGGTCTTTACCTTCCCCGACCGGCGGACCCGCGACCTGGACAACTACCTGGCCACGGGGAGCAAGCTCGTGGGGGACGCCGTCAAGGGGCGCTTCATCCCTGACGACAGTCCGGAACACCTGACGGGCTGGAGTTTCCGGTTCGAGTTCGGCAAGGAGGCCAGGACAACTGTCGTAATCGAGGAGGCGGACAGGAAGGATGGGGGATGCATCTCTGGAGGCCAGGCGGCGTTCTGGGAAGATCCCCCCGCACCGTCAAGGAAGATGACCATCGGGGAGCAGGTTTCGGCCGAACGGCTTTCCGGCAGGCAAGAAATGGAAGTAGTGCCCGTCACCGGCCGCCCGGCATGCACCCTTTACGAGACCTGCAACACCCCGCTGTGTCCCCTGGACGGGAGTAGCCTCAACGGCATCTGGTATCCCGACGAGGAGATCTGCCGCTCCCGCGTCAATGGCAACCTTCCCTGGATGAAGGCGCAGCGAAAACTCTCCCGTGTCGCCGCCGGCGGTTACTTCACCGTCGAGATGCTGAACCGCTTGGTCGTGATCCGGAAGGGAATCGTCGGCCTCGATCCGGACCTTCCAGAGGAGCCTCAGTTGCGGGCCTGGTTCCAGAAACGGGTGGGCAGGCGGGATGCGCCCAAAGAGGTGCAGGCAGAGCGGACTCGGCACCTGAAGAAATATCGGTTCCGGAAACAGGGAGTCCGAGAGGGTCGAGGGTGAATTCTAAAACGGTCGAGATGGCGGGGTCTGACCAAAAATTAGGGTCGAGACGGCGCGTCCTACGACCTGAATCTTTTCGCGAGGGGTAAACCACGCACCCGGGGTTTTTGCGAGTGATCGATCAGGACAAGAAAAACGAATTGCCGGCGGGAGAAAACGGCAGAAAAGTGCCCACCGCTGCCGGCCCCTTCACGAAGCGGTACTACCGGGTCGATGAGGTCGCGCACTATTTCTCCGTTTCCGACCGCACGATATACCGCCTCATCGATACCGGCGACATCAAGGCGATCCGCCTCCGGGACTGCATTCGGGTCTCTGCGGAAGAGATCCGGGAGTTGGAGGATAAAGCACTCGTCGTTTTTTAGGAAAATGACAAATGCAATATGAGAAAATATCTACCACGGACCCTTCAAGTTGTGTTATGGCATCCCTGAAAGGGGGTGTTTTGTGCATGAAGGGTGGAATATACTCCGATGAGTGCTGTCCTGTATGCGATGGTCACTATCGGGACTACAGCAATGCCTTGTCTTGTCCGGAACATCCAAAATGCAAGGCATCGAACCACAAAGTTATTTTCGGTAACGTAACCAAACGGTTCAAATCATACCAAGAAGCTACTCGATTTCTGACGGGACTCAGATTTAAAACCGATGAAAATACTTTCGATGAGCGCGATTATCGTAAAGATAATCCCCTTGGATTTTCCAATTTATCAAGCAAGTGGCTTCAGTACCGGCTGGATGAGGTGAGACCGGGATCATACAAAAACCTTGTTTCCCATGTCCGCTATGCCCAAGCACATTTTGAGAATATGAATGTCAAAGATATCCGCTATGGGCATCTTGAAGACTTCATAAAATCAATCACCCTTTCCGATAAATCAAGGCACAATATTATTTCCACCCTGCATTCCCTGTTCGTATGGCTGAAAAAGCGTCAGGAAATACGAGTTCTACCGGAGTTTCCCACGGTCTCCTTTGAACTGAAGATGCGGCGGACCATAAGCAAGGAAATGCAATCGCAGATCATGGATGAGGTAAAGCGGATTTGTCCTAATCCCAAAGTCTTCTTGGGCATTAAATGGCTTTCAACCTATATCAGCATCAGGCCGGGAGAAATGTTGAGCTTAAAGGAAGGCAACATTGACCGTGAAAACGGTTATCTGTATTTCCCGCACCCGAAGGAGAAAAAATCCAAGGCAGTGCCTATCCTGCCGGAAGATGTGGAACTGCTGAAATCCTTTGTTTCCTCATTTCCGGCAATGCCCTTTTTCCGTCATCTTGCGGGGATCCGTGGCGTTGCCGAAAACGCAGCGTTTGGCGAAAAATATCTCTATAAGTGGTGGGTAAAGGCCTGTGATAATCTCGGCATCAAAGGAGTTGACCTTTACGGCGGCACCCGGCACAGCTCAGCCAGGGCGCTTCGAACGCATAGAACTCCGGAAGAAATAAAACGGGCAACCATGCACACGACAAACAAGGCATTTGAACGCTACTTCCAGATCGAAGCGGACGATGTGCGGAACATCTACCGGGACACCGTAGTCACTTTTCCCCCTGACAATGCTGACAAGGAATTGACAAGGAAAAAAGTTACCTAAGTTATTGAATTCATGGTGGAGGCGGCGGGAGTCGAACCCGATGCTCCC
>JAXDCM010000137.1:0-2570 GCA_034677965.1 Syntrophales bacterium | reverse complement strand
GCCCGCTCCGTCACCCCTTCAATCTTGCCGTCCTGATCCACCAGAAATCCGATATCCTCCTCGTACATCTGCTGTTTCAGCTCGTCCCGGTTGTCCCGCATCCAGGCGTAGGCCAGCTCCAGTTTTGCGTTGACGTGCACCAGTTGTTGGTTTGCCAGTGACAGTTCGTTTCGTGCCTGTTGAAGGGAATCGGTGACCGCTTTCTGCCGGTTGAGCAGAAACTGGGTCAATGTTCCGTAAACCAGAATAAAAATCGTGATCAGGACTCGGTTGGTCAGCGGACCTCCCGTGATCATGTCGATCGTCCAGTAGATCAGCAGGCTGGCGACGGCGATGACCATCAGGCCGTTTTTCTCAATCTTTTTGCGGATTTCAGCCCGGGTTGTCATTCCGTTTTCTCCCGGATTCCCATGATGAAATATCCCGTCCACGCCTTTCTTCGGCGGAAGACTTTGAAACGAGCCGCCGACCCGCCCGGTTAGCTCCTCGATGGATTTGCCGGCGCCGCCCGCACACGCTCCATCACGGCCGCCATGGTCGGGCCGGCCTGCGCATGCACGACGCAGTCCGCGATCGGGTCGCAGGTTGTCCCTTCGCGGTTGATGATCACAAGTTTTGCCCCGTTTTGTTTCGCGACCACCGGCATTTGGGCGGCCGGCTGGACCACCAGGGAGGATCCGATGACGATAAAAAGGTCGCACGCGGCCGAGCGATCGTAAGCTTCCTTCGTTTCCGCGGCCGGCATGGCTTGTCCGAAGGATATGGTGGCCGGTTTAAGGAGGCCTCCGCACGCGTCACAAAGGGGGGCCTTGTCACCGGCGGCGATTCGGGCCTGAATCGCATCCCGGTCGTACCGTTTGCGACAGGTCAGACAGGACACATGCATGGCGGTGCCGTGAAGCTCCAGCACTTTGTCCGCCGAGTTGCCGGCCTTGAAGTGGAGGCCGTCGATGTTCTGTGTAATCAGGCAGTCGAGTTTCCCGAGCCGTTCGAGCTCCGCGATGGCCAGATGCGCCGGGTTGGGCCGGGCCTCTTTCATCGATTCGTACATCTCGGTTGCCATCTGCCAGTATTTCTCCCGGGCGGTTTCGCTTTCCAGAAACCGCTGATAATAGAATTCCTGCGGATCGTACCTGTCCCATACGCCCCCGGGACTCCGAAAATCGGGAATCCCGGACTCCGTGCTCATGCCCGCGCCGACGAATACCACGATTCTGTGCGACTCGACGATCCACTCCGCGATCTTTTCAATCGGACTGCTCATGGGGAACTCCTCTAAATGATTCGCCTGTCCAGGCTCCTGTACTGGATGGCCTCTGCAACATGAGAGGAACGGATCGGGCCGCCGCCGTCCAGGTCCGCGATGGTGCGGGCGACCTTCAGGATCCGGGTGTAGGCACGGGCGCTCAGGCCAAGTCGGTCGACGGCCATCTCGATGAGCTGTCGCGACTCCTCGTCGAGCGGACAGGCGGTCCGGATCTGCCGGTCATTCATGCGCGCGTTGAACAGGGTTTTATCCTCGTCAAAACGGTTTTTCTGTATGGTTCTGGCCTGTTCGATCCGGGCCTTGATGGCGGCGGACGATTCCCCCGTCTCCCGCCCCGTCAGATCCCGGTATCGGACGGAAGGGACTTCGATGTGGATGTCGATCCGATCCATCAGCGGGCCGGATATCCTCCCCTGGTACTGGCGGATCTGTTGGGGGGTGCAGCGGCAGGGGCGGCTCCGGTCACCCAGGTATCCGCAGGGACAGGGATTCATCGCCGCGACCAACATGAAACGGGCGGGGTATGTGGCTGTCATGGAGGAGCGGGTAATCGTCACCCGGCCATCCTCCAGCGGCTGCCGCAGCGCCTCGAGCGCGTTTTTCCCGAACTCAGGCAGTTCGTCCAAAAAAAGGACCCCGTGATGGGCGAGGCTGATCTCTCCCGGTTTCGGGGTGCGCCCGCCGCCGACCAGGCCGGCGCCGGAGATCGTGTGGTGCGGTGCACGGAAGGGCCGGGTTCCCAACAGGGCCTCCTTCCGGTCCAGAAGCCCCGCGACCGAAAAGATCTTCGTTGTTTCAATCGCTTCCGGAAGAGAGAGGTCGGGGATGATCGTCACGAGCCGCTGGGCGAGCATGGTTTTTCCGGATCCCGGTGGACCGATCATGATCAGGTTATGCCCCCCCGCGGCGGCAACCTCGAGCGCGCGTTTTACCTGCTCCTGCCCGCGGATATCACGGAAATCAAAAGGATAATTTCGGCTCCGGGAGAAGAGATTTTCAAGGTTTACGCGGACGGGCGCGATCTCCTTCCGGCCGCCGAGAAACTCCACCACCTCGGAGAGTCGATCCGCCGGGATCACGTCGATCCCCTCGACCAGCGCCGCCTCTGCGGCGTTTTCGCGGGGAACAATGATTCCCCGGATGCCGAGGGCTTTCGTTTCGAACGCGGCGGACAGCGCGCCGCGGATCCCCTTCACGCTGCCGTCCAGCGAAAGTTCGCCGAGCAGGAGATAATCGGTCAGCGAGGAGGCGGGAAGGAGGTCCTGGGCGGCCAGCAGCGCTACCGCAATCGGCAGATCGAAGG
>JAXDCM010000136.1:0-37027 GCA_034677965.1 Syntrophales bacterium | reverse complement strand
ACGCTCAAGAAGCCCGTCGAAGGCCTCTGCACCTACCACGACTCCTGCTTCCTCGGCCGCTACAACAAGATCTACGATCAGCCCCGGAAGATTCTGAAGGCGGTTCCGGGACTGAAACTGACGGAGATGGAGCGGAATCTTGCGAAGAGTTTCTGCTGCGGCGCGGGCGGAGCGAGGATGTGGATGGAGGAGGACATCGGCGAGCGGATCAACAACCTGCGGACCGATCAGGCGGCCGCCACGGGCGCCTCGACGGTTGCCGTGGGCTGTCCGTTCTGTCTGACCATGTTCTCCGACGGGATCAAGGACCGCAAGAAGGAAGAGTCGATGGCCGCGCTGGACATCGCCGAGATCGTCTGGAAGTCAATGGACCTCGAGCAGGAGAAGCCGCCGGTGGACGTCTGCGCGCCGCCGGCCTCCTGATCCGGAGGGAAATTCGGTTCAACGGAACCGACCGTTTGTTCGGTGAATGTCGTGAGGGTACGGGGATGAAGCCGAAGGGCCGCGGGCTTTCTCGCTGAAACCTTTAAAAGCTCTTTCTGCGTAAGCAGGAGGGGCTTTTTTTTATGGCAAAATCCCATAATCTGTTCTAACATGAGGCATCCAAAGAAAACCAAACGGATCATCAACAAAACAGAAGGGAGGGTGGACGAGAATGGCTGAGACGAGGTATCAGGAAAAGCTGTGGCTGAAGTCCTATGAAGAGGGCGTTCCGGAATTTGTCAAGTATGAAGAGATCTGCATGTCGGATATGCTGGACCGGTCGGCGAAAAAGTTTCCCGACAAGCCGGCTCTCCTTTTCCAGGGGACGACCGTCACCTTCCGTCAGCTCAAGGAGATGACGGATCGTTTCGCTGCCTGTCTGGCCGATTTCGGGATCAAAAAAGGGGATGCCGTGGCGATCCTGCTGCCCAACATCGTTCCCTGCGTCGCCGCCTACTTCGCGATCCTGAAAATCGGGGGGATCGTCGTGATGAACAACCCGCTCTATTCGGATCCGGAGCTGGAGCACCAGTTCAATGATTCCGGCGCCAAGGCCCTGATCACCATGGACCTGCTCGTCAAGCGCATGGTCGCGCTCCGGTCCAAGACGAAGGTCAAGCAGATCGTCTACACCTGCATCGGCGATTATCTGCCCGCCGTCAAACGGATCCTGGGAAGGTGGCTCAAGAAGTATCCGTTTGCCGACGTGGAGCCGGCCGCGGACGTGTTCAGTTGGAAGGAGTGCCTCGGCAAATACGCCCCCAACCCGCCGGCCGTGAAGACCGGCTTCGAGGATGTGGCCATGTACCAGTACACCGGCGGGACGACCGGCGTCTCCAAGGGGGTCATGCTCACCCACGCAAACCTGAGCAAGCAGGTCCAGCAGATCAAGGCGTGGTTCCCGAAATTCGAACCCGGAACGGAGATCATGCTCGGGGCGCTGCCCTACTTTCACGTCTTCGGCCTGTCCACCACGATGAATTACTCGATTTACATGGGGTTTGCGCAGGGCTTGGTTCCCCGTCCCCAGCCCGAGCCGCTGCTCGAGGCGATCCGGCTCTACCGTCCCACCTTTGCGCCGCTGGTTCCGACCATGTACATCGGGATGCTGAACCACCCGGATCTCAAGAAGACGGACATGAGCTGCATCAAGGGGGCCTTCTCCGGGAGCGCGCCGCTGCCGGTCGAGGTGATCCACGATTTTGAAAAGGCCACCGGGGCGGTCATCGTCGAGGGGTTCGGGATGACGGAGACGACGCCCGTAACGCACATCAACCCGTTCGCCGGCGGCGCCCGGAAGGTGGGGAGCGTCGGCATTCCCATCCCGGACACCCTGGCCCGGATCGTGGATCTGGAGGACGAGGTCACCGATGTTCCGGTGGGAGAGCGCGGCGAACTGATCGTCAAGGGGCCGCAGATCATGCTCGGTTACAAGGGGAAACCCGAAGAGACGGCCAAGACGCTCCGCGACGGCTGGATCTACACCGGCGATATCGCGACGATGGACGAAGACGGTTATTTCTATATTGTCGACCGGAAGAAGGACATGATCATCTCCGGCGGCTTCAATGTCTATCCGCGGGACATCGACGAGGTCTTCTACCTCCATCCCAAGGTCCAGGAGGCTTGCGCCATCGGCGTTCCCCATCCGATCCGCGGCGAAAGCGTAAAGGTGTTTGTCGTGCTCAAGGAGGGCGAGACGGCAACCCAGGAGGAGATGATCGAGTACTGCAAAACCCGTCTGGCGACCTACAAGCTGCCGACGGAGATCGAGTTCCGAAAGGAGTTGCCGAAGACGAACGTGGGCAAGATCCTCCGCAAACAGCTCCGTGCGGAAGAGCTGGAGAAGCGGAAGAAAAAGTAAGATCCGTCGAAGCAAAAAAACGGACAGATCCCGGTTTTTTCAAAAACCGGGATCTGTCTTTTTGGGAGAGATTTCGGCCGGCACCGAAGGCGGCAAGTGATATTGATCGCTCGGTCCAAACCGTTCCGTCCGACCGAATCAGTCGGCCCACGGCACGACGCGGGTTGCGGATTCAGGAATCGATAGATTACCGCAGGCCGATGAGCTTCCGGGCGACCACCACGCGCTGGATCTCGTTCGTTCCTTCGTAAATCTGGCAGATCTTCGCGTCGCGCATGTGGCGCTCGGCCGGGTACTCCTTCATGTAGCCGTTGCCTCCGAAGATCTGGACGCCTTCGACCGCCGCCCGCATCGCCACGTCGGAGGCGTAATACTTGGCCATCGCCGCCTCCTTTTCGAAGTCAAGGCCGTTGTCCTCCAGCCAGGCGGCCCGTAGCAGCATCAGCTCCGCCGCGTCGAGTTCGGTGGCCATGTCGGCCAGCTTGAACTGGATCGCCTGGAAGGTGGCGATCGGCTTCCCGAACTGCACCCTCTCCTTGGCGTATTCGACGGCGTCCTCGAGGGCCGCCCGGCCGATCCCGCAGGCCTGGGCGCCGATGCCGATCCGTCCCGCATCGAGGCCCGAGAGCATCTGCTTGAATCCCTGGCCGGGCTTTCCGAGCAGATTTTCCGCCGGCACCTCGGCGTCCTCAAAGACCAGCTCCGCCGTCCCGGAGGCGAGAAGACCCATTTTTTCCTCCACCTTCCCGATCCGGAAACCCGGGGTGTTCTTCAGGTCGACGATCAGGTTGATGATGGCCCGGTAACCGCGGGCCGGATCGGTTGTGGCGGCCAGCACGCAGTAGCGCGCGATGTTGCCGCTGGTGATGAAGCTCTTGACCCCGTTGACGATGTACCGGTCGCCCTTGAGCTCCGCGCGGCATTTCAGGGCGGCCGCATCGGAGCCGGCGGAGGTTTCCGTCAGCGCGTAGCAGCCGTCCACCTTGCCGCCCGCGACCGGGGCGAGGAACTTCTTCTTCTGCGCCTCCGTGCCGAAGGCCTTCACCGGGTAGCCGTACAGGCTGTTGTTCACCGAGGCGATGACGCCGCAGCTTGCGCAGGCCTTGGAGATCTCGATCAGGGCCATAACGTAGGTCACGTTGTCCATCCCGGCTCCGTCGTACTCCGTCGGCACGGCAACGCCCATGAGCCCCATCTCGCCCAATTGCCGGCAGATCTCCTCGGGGTGGCGGTGGGTGCGGTCCAGTTCCGCGGCAATCGGCTTGATCTGCGTCTCTGCAAATTTCCGGACCATCTCCCGGACCATCTTCTGTTCGTCCGTGGGTGCAAAATTCATCGGGAACCTCCTTCGCGTGGGGGCAAATGATCAGCCGAAGCCGTTTTACAACGATCTTTATTCATCGCCCGGTGAAAACAGGTTTTCTCTTTTCCAGGAAGGCCTTCATCCCCTCCTTCTGGTCGTCCGTGCTGAAACACTGGGCGCAGCATTCCGTTTCGATCCGGCAGGCATTGTCCAGCGCCAGGTCATAGCCGAAATTGATGCTGTGCTTGGCCATTTTCAGCGCGAATCCCGGCATTCCCGCAAGCTTGCGGGCGAATTTCTGCGTTTCCGGCATCAGCTCCTCCGGCGGGAAGACGCGGTTGACGAGACCGATTTCATAGGCCCGCTGCGCATTGATCTGGGCGCCGCCGAGGATGAGCTCCTTGGCGCGGCCCATGCCGATGATCCGGGGGAGGCGCTGGGTGCCGCCCCACCCGGGGATGAGGCCGATCAGGATTTCAGGCTGGCCGAAAAAAGCCTTCTCCGACGCGAAGCGGATGTCGCAGGCCATCGAAATCTCCACCCCGCCGCCCAACGCGAAGCCGTTCACCGCGGCGATGACGGGCTTCGGCATGATCTCCATCTGCCGGAGGGTTTCGTGCCCCAGTTCCATAAATGCGAGCGCCTCCTGCGGACGCAGGCTCTGCATCTGGGCAATGTCGGCGCCGGCCACGAAGGCCCGGTCCCCCGCCCCGGTGAGGACCAGCACCTTGATGGCTTCATCCGTTTTGCAGACCGTGACGGCGGACAGCAGTTCGGCCATTGTCTGTGAGTTCATCGCGTTGAGGGCCTTCGGCCGGTTGAATGTGAGCGTCGCCACCCCTTCTTCAACAGCAAAGAGTATGTTCTGGTAGTCCATTTCTTGCTCCTTCCGAATTTTTGACTTTTAGGGTCTATACCCGTTCGAGGACGATCGCCATCCCCTGGCCGCCGCCGATGCAGAGCGTGGCGAGCCCCAGGCCGAGGTTCCTCTTCTGCAGTTGCACGGCCAGGCTGTAAGTGATCCGGGCGCCGGTGCAGCCGACGGGATGGCCGATCGATATCCCGCTGCCGTTGAGATTGCACTTATCGAGGTCGATCTTCAGCTCCCGCAAACACGCGATCGCCTGAACGGCAAAGGCCTCGTTGAGCTCGATCAGGTCAATGTCCTTTATCGTCAGGTCGAGACTCTTCAGGAGCTTCCGCGTCGCCGGGATCGGACCGAGCCCCATGTAGGCCGGATCGACGCCGCCCGCCGCATACCCCTTGATCCGGGCGAGCGGTTTCAGTCCGAGTTCCTTCGCCTTGTCCGCGGACATGACGACCGCCGCCGCCGCGCCGTCGTTGATTCCGGAGGCGTTTCCCGCGGTGACCGTTCCGCCGTCCTTCTTGAAGGCCGGGGGAAGCTTCGCCATCTTTTCCAGCGAGGTGTCCATCGGCCGCTCGTCCACCATGAATGTGACATCCCCCTTTTTCGACGGGATGACGACGGGGACGATCTCGTCCGCGACGGCGCCGCTCGCGATCGCGGCGCGCGCCCGCTGGTGGCTCATCAGCGCCAGCTCGTCCTGTTCCCGGCGCGTGATCCCGTATCGGGCGGCGATGTTTTCGGCCGTGAAGCCCATGTGGTAGCCGTTGAAGATCTCGTAGAGGCCGTCGAAGACGACCAGGTCCGTGATCTTCCCGAAGGGCATGCTCATCCGGTATCCCCAGCGGGCGTCGGGAAGGGCGAAGGGGACGTTCGACATGTTCTCCATGCCGCCGGCCACGACGGCCTCGGCGTCTCCCGCCCGGATGGCCTGGGCGGCGAGCGCGATGGCCTTCATGCCCGAGGCGCAGACCTTGTTCACGGTGATGGCGTTGGTCTCCTCGGGCAGTCCCGCAAAGATACCGGCCTGACGGCCCGGATTCTGCCCCAGGCCCGCCTGGATCACGTTGCCCATGATGCACTCGTCGAAATAGACGGGCGTTGCGGTATCGGGATAATCGTAATGCTTCTTCTGCAGGTCCGTTTTTCCCGCATCCCCGAAAACATCCGGGCGGCATGAGCGGACGGCATCGCTGACCTCCGGCCGGAGGCCGGCCCTCCGGATCGCCTCCCGGATGACCAGCGCGCCCATATCGACGACCCTGACCCCCTTGAGCGATCCGCCGAAGCTGCCGACGGCGGTCCTCGCCCCACTCACGATCACCACATCTCTCATCTGTGCAGACTCCTTTCCTGTATTTTGTCCAAAAAATGGATGGTCTCAGAACGGATGGGAAATGAGACGGCCCATCGGCCTCCGGCCGGGTCAAAACAGGACACCGTGATGGAGAGGGTGTCTGCTTCCTATTCCACCCGGATCAGCATCGCGTCCCCCTGGGCGGCGCCGGAGCAGATGCCGCACACGCCCAGCCCGCCGCCTCGCCGCCGGAGCTCATAGGCCAGCGTCATCAGAATCCGCGCCCCGGTTGCCCCGATCGGATGGCCGTAGGCGATCGCGCTTCCGTTCACGTTGACCTTGGCGAACATCTGCTCCTTTGTCATCCCGAGGATCGTCCGGGCGCTGACCAGCACAACCGCGGCAAAGGCCTCGTTGATTTCGACCAGCTTGATCCGGTCGAGGGTCAGGTCATTCTGTTCGAGGATCTTGCGGATGGCCAGCCCCGGGACGGTGGCGATGTCCTTCGGCGGCTGCGAAACCTCGGCATAGTCGAGAATCGTGCAGAGCGGCTTCAACCCCAGCCCGGCGGCCTTTTCGGCGCTCATCACGAGACAGACGTCTCCGCCGTCGTTGACGCCCGGCGCGTTTCCGGCGGTCACGCTTCCCGGCTTCCCGGTGACCGTGCTCTTGTGTCCGAAAACCGACGGTAATTTCGCCAGCCCCTCGATCGTCGTGTCGGGGCGCGGTCCCTCATCCCTCTCCAGGACGGAGGTCTTTTTCCCCTCGCGGATTTCAACCGGAAAGATCTCGTCGTCCAAACGGCCCGCCTTCATGGCCTCGACCGCGGCCATCTGCGAATGGAGCGCCCATTCGTCCTGCTCCTCGCGGTTGAATCCGAACTCGTCCGCCACCTCGGAGCCGTGCAGCGCCATGTGACGGTTGTAGAACGCGCACCAGAGACCGTCGTTGACCATCAGATCCACGGCGGGGCGGGACGGGAGGCCCATCCGGGCTCCCCAGCGCATCTCCGGCAGGCCGAACGGGGCGTTGGTCATGCTTTCCTGGCCGCCGGCGATACAGATGTCGGCCCGGCCGAGCTGGATCATCTGAACGGCCAGATCCACCGTCTTGATCCCCGAGGAGCAGACCTTGTTTACGGTGATGCTGGGGACCGATTCGGGAAGGCCCGCCAGGATCGTTGCCTGGCGGCTGGGGACCTGGCCGCACCCGGCGGGGACGACCTGTCCCATGAACACATAGTCCACATCCCCGGGTTTGACCTTGCCCTCCGTCCGCCGAAGCACCTCCCGGATGGCCAGCGCGCCGAGCTCAGCGGCGCCGAATCCCTTCAGTGCGCCGCCGAAGCGGCCATACGGGGTCCTGCAGGCCGCGACGATCACGACCTCCCGAAGGCCGGCCGCACCCCTCTTTCCGCGGCCCGCCGCTGAAAAATCGGGTTTCCGTTCGCCGAATCCCGCGACGGGGGCCTTGGCATATTTTTCGGACAGTTTCTGTTCGATCTTCTGTGCGATTTTTTCCATTTATTCCTCTATCCTTTCTGCAAATTCGATTTCCCGCGGGACCTTGTAGTTGGACAGGTAGGTCCGGCAGTGTTTCAGCAGCTCCCTCTCTTCGATCTCCGCCCCAGGCTTTTTCACGACAATCGCCTTGACGATCTCTCCCCGCAACAGGTCCTCCTTGCCGACAATCCGTGCCGCCCGGACGGCGGGGTGGAGTTCGAGGACGATCTCGATCTCGCGGGGGTAAACGTTGAAGCCGCTGGTGATGATCATCCGCTTTTTGCGGCCGGTGAGGAAGATGTAGCCGTCGTCGTCCATCCGGCCGAGGTCGCTCGTATAGAGCCAGCCGTTTTTGATCACCTGGGCGGTCGCCTCTTCCTCCTTGTAATAACCCTTCATCACGTTCTCGCCCTTCAGGATGAGCTCCCCGACGGCTCCCCGGGGGAGCTCCCGGCCGTCCGCATCGACGATTTTCGCCTCCACGCCTGGGATCGGGGTCCCGATGGACCCCGGCTTCTGCGGCATGTCGAGACGGCTGAAGGAGGAGACGGGTGAGGCTTCGGTGAGACCGTAGCCCTCCATGATCTTGACGCCGAATTTCTGCTCGAACGGCGGTATGAAATCCGAGGGCATGGCCGCCCCGCCCGTGATGCAGATCTTCAGCGAATCCATCCGGTATTTGTCCGCTCCCTCATGGAAGAACATGCCGAGAAAAAGGCGGGGAACGGCGGCGATGTAGGATACTTTTTCCTTTTCGATGGCCTCGAAGATTCCGTCCAGCGTGAACCGTTCCATCAGAACCACCCCGGAACCCATCCGCAGGGGCGCCAGCATGTTGGCCACGGCCCCGAAGGAGTGGAAGAACGGGATGACGGCCAGCGCGATGTCCTCCCCTTCATCCCGCCGGCAGATCGTCCGGAGCAGGATCGACTGGGTCAGCAGATTCCGGTGGGTCAGGACGGCGCCCAGCGGCTTGCCGGTCAATCCTGCCGTGTAGATCATCGCGGCCGGGTCGTCGCCGCCGAGGTCAGGAATTTCCGTCGTGAAGGGTCCCGCTTCGACGATCTTCCGGAACGGGGAATCCTCTCCCGACCCGTTGGTTTCGATGAGGTGGCGGCAGAGGGGCAGTTCGTCCCGAATCTCCGTGAACCGTTTTGAAAGCACGGCCTGCGTGATCAGGCATTTGGCATCGCTGTTTCCGAGAAGATGGCGGAGTTCGTAGGATGTCGACTGGACGTTCAGCGTCACGGCGACGCCGCCCAGTTTCTGGATTCCGAAATAGGCGATGATGAATTCCGGGCAATTGGGGAGCATGATCGCCAGCTTGTCCCCCCGCTTCAGCCCGAGAGCCCGCAGATGGTTGGTCAGGGCGCAAGCGGCCCGCTCCAGCTCCCGGTAGGTGATCCTGTGGCCGACGTGGATCACGGCCACATTCTCCGGATATTTGCCGGCGCTTTCCGCCAGCATCCTTCCCAGATTCATGCTTTGTTTTCAACCCCTGAAATTCTTGATCCTGCTTAGCACAGGAGGTGAAAACATTTCAACTGAATAAAGACACATTTTTCGTGATTTTTCTTGATCGAAACGGTTATTTTCTTTATAATGACGCATCAAAAGATCACCTGTTGCAGTGCGGTGCTGCCGGTGTCTTCGGAATGTGCGGCGTCCCCGGCAAGCCGGGACCGGATCCATGGATGCAGGTCATTTCAGCCGTTGTCAAGATCGACCAAATCATCGAAGGAGGAAAGGTATGAAAAAAGCCGTTTTTGCATTGCTGCTCGCGTTGCTCTGGATCGCTTCCTCGGCCGTTGCGGCCGAACTCAAGGTCGGTGACAAGGCCTCGGACTTCAAGCTGAAGGATTCGGCCGGGAAGGAATACTCGCTGGACCACCCGCAATTCAAGGGCAAGGTTCTCTACATCGGCTACGTGGACCCCGATGAGAAGGACACGAACAACCATGTGGAGGATGCGCTGAAGAAGGAGCGGGAGGCGGGCGGTCTGGACAAGGCCCGCTATGAGGGTTTCGGAATCGTCAACCTCAAGGCGACCATCATGCCCAATTTCCTGATCAAGTCGGCCATCAAGAGCAAGCAGGAGAAGACGGGCGCCATCATCATCCTGGACTATGATTACACCATCCTCAACCAGTGGGGCCTCAAGAACGACGCATCCAACGTGGTTGTCCTCGACAAGGAACGGATTTGCCGTTACGTAAACAGCGGCAAACTGCCGCCGGAAGAGCTCGCCAAGATGATCCAGATCATCAAGGAGTATCAGGCCAAGTAAATTTTGGATGAGAAGCGACGAATAGCGGTGGTGATTCCCAAATACGGCCTGGTGGGCGGGGCGGAGGGTTTTGCCGCCGAACTCACCGGGCGGATTGCCTCCGATCCGCGATTCGAGGTTCATCTCTTCGCCAACCGCTGGGCGGCCGGCGACGACAGGGTCGCCTTTCATCAAGTGCCCGTTGTCCGGTTTCCCCGGTTCCTGACGACTCCGAGCTTCGCCTGGTTTGCCCGGCGGCGGATGTCGGCCGAGGGTCCGTTCGATGTCGTTCATGCGCATGACCGGATTTTCCGGGCCGATCTGGCCACGCTGCACGGCATCCCTCACCGCCGTTGGATACGGGACGTCCGCAGGAAGAGGATGAGCCTCTTTGACCGTGCCACCGCCCGGATGGAGGACCGCCTGGTTCTGAAGGGGGGGTGCCGGCGGTTTTTGGCCGTTTCCTCGCTGGCCCGGAAGATCTTTCTGGAGGAGTATCCCGTCGATCCCGGTCTGGTGACAATTCTCCATCCCGGCGTCGATACGTCTCCTTACGAGCGGCCGGACAGGGAACGTTGCCGGCATGAGGTCCGCAACCGTTACGGGATCGGTCTCGATGAGCCGCTGATCCTTTTTGTCTCGATGAATTTCCATATCAAGGGTTTGGATCGGGTGCTGAGGGGACTTGCCCACCTCCGCAAAGGCGATCCAGGGGCGCGTTTCAGACTTCTTGTCGTCGGCCGGGGGGATGAGAATAGCTACGGCCGTCTCGCAAAGGAACTGGGGCTGGGGAGCGCCGTCATCTTTGCCGGTGCTGTCGCAAAGGAGAAACTTCCGGAATGCTACCTTTCGGGGGACGGCTACGCGATGCTCTCCCGTTTCGATACCTTCGGGATGGTCGTTCTGGAGGCGATGGCGGCCGGGCTTCCCGTTCTGGTCGGCGGGCAGACGGGCGCCCGCGACCTCGTCCGGGATGGTGAAAACGGGTTTGTCATCGAAGACCCGGACGATGCAGCCGCCGTGGCCGGCAGGATGAGGCGGATGCTCAACGGGGATCATCCGGCCGAGATGGGGATGGAAGCCCGCCGAACAGCCCGCGAGCGCTCCTGGGACAAAGTCGCCGCGGAGGTCGTCGGGATCTACGAATCCATCTGGTCGGATCGGCGGTCGGCCGCTTCGTGAGGAACCTCTTCTACGCCGGTCCACCGGAACCCCGATGACCCGGGAGCCCGGCAGGGCAGGTGCCGGAGCCGGGGATGGGCCCGTTCCGGCAGGCTGAGATTCGTGATGAGAAAGCGCCCGATTTGTGTTAAAAAACCCCAATGAAGAACGAAGAAAAGGTGGGAGCTCCGGAAGTCTCGATCATTATTGTTGCCTACAATACGGCCGACCTGATCGGGTCATGCCTCGACTCGCTGGGTTCGGACGATGCCCCATCGCGGGAGATTTTCGTTGTCGACAACGCCTCGACGGACGGGAGTGCGGAAACGGTCCGTAAAGGGTATCCCCGGGTTCATCTTCATGTCAATTCCGGCAACCGGGGATTTGCCGCGGCGAACAATCAGGTGTTGCCGCTCTGCCGAGGGCGTTTCCTCTACTGCCTGAACCCGGACACCGTTTTGACCGGCGCCGGCGTTCTCGCGGAGTGTGTTCGTTTCATGGACAACCATCCGCAGGTGGGTCTGGCGGGGACCCGCCTGCTTCATCCGGACGGCAGTCCGCAGGAATCGGTTTCCCTGAGATATCCCGGGCAGAAGTTCACCTCATCGGAGATGGAAGGCCTTCCGGGCAAGATCGCCTGCGTGATGGGCTCCAGCATGTTTGCGCGGATCGATCTGATCCGGCGGATCGGTGGCTTCGATGAGAGATTCTTTCTCTATGGAGAGGACCAGGATCTCTGTCTGAGGATCCGCCGGGCCGGATACGAGATCGGATGCATCGAAAGCGCCTCCGTGATCCACCACGGGGGGCAGAGCGAACGGCAGTCGGATGCCGCGGATGTCTGGAAGAGAAAGACGCGGGCCGAATACCTGTTTTACCGGAAGCACTATCTCCCGGAGACCGTTTCCCGGATCCGACGGGCCGACCTGCTCAAGGCCCGTTTTCGTCTCGTCACGCTCGCGCTGATCCTGCCTTTCTGCCGGGGCCGGCGCCGGGTAGAGGCAAACGGAAAGAGGATTAAATATCGGGCGATTTGTGAAACGCTGCGATCCCCGAATACGGGAGGGGGGTCTTAACGCTATGGAACGGGCCTATTCGAACTGCATCCTCTGCGGCAGCGTGGAGAAAGAACCGCTGATCCGGCAAGGGGAGTGGCGCGTTCTTCGGTGCAAGAGATGCGGTCTCGGTGTTCTGGATCCCCATCCGGATAGTCGTGAACTCAGCGATCTCTACCAGAAGCACTATCTTGAGGATTTGTATGGTGTGGGGTTTGAAGTCGGTTCAGTCGGGATGAAGAAGCGTCTTTCACAGGAGACCCACCGAATCCGATTTTTTCGTCGTGCCAAAAGAACGGGAAGGCTTCTGGACATTGGATGCGGTATGGGCTACTTTCTGGCGGCCTGCCGCAACTGGGGTTATGAAGTTGAAGGTATGGACATTTCGGAGGATTCCGCAGCCTACATCCGCGATCATCTGAACATAGCGGTGGCCGTCGGAACCTTGGACAACATCGACTATCCGCAGGCAACATTCGATGTGATCACCATGTGGCATTTTCTTGAACATGCACGGGATCCGCGACTTTACCTGCAAAAAACTCAGAAATGGCTAAATCCTGGCGGCATTTTGGTGGTGGATGTCCCGAATTACACCTCGACGGATGCCCAGCATGCCTGGCAGTTGTGGAAAGGATGGCATCTCCCCTTTCATCTGTACCATTTTACGCCCGAAACCCTGTGTGGACTCCTGACGGAACAGGGATTTAGAGTTGTTCGTCGCAAGAGCTACCTATCCGAATACGTGAAGGAGAAGCTCGAAATGAAACAAGTACCCAGGATGGTCGCCCGAGGGATCGCCCGCTTTTATTCCGGGCACAGCTTTGCGGTGGTGGCGCGAAAAATGAAAACGGGGCAAGGAATCCCTTCATGAAAGAAATAGAGAATGGCCTCCAACGGCGGATCGATGAGGGTGAGTTTCGCTTTGCCCGGTTCGATCTTCCCGATATGGATAATGATCCTGTGGTCAAAGTATACGGGTCGGAGATCCTGGCGGAGGAAACCTGCCTGTTCCATTGCAGTGTAAACAGCGGGACCGACTATTTGGAACGGTTGCACGACTTCGTCCGCAGGGGCATGAACGAAAAGCTTCCTGCGCCGGTGGTCCGTTTTGCCGATGGGGAGTACGCCTTTTATGGCGGCAATCTCGGCTGCAACGGTCTTTACCGGCAGGCCGAATCGGTCGAGGCGATCCGTAAAGCCATGCCCATGCATAACGATGCCATCAGGATCCTGGTTGCGCAAGGGAAAATGGCGCCGCTGATCTTTCCCGGCAATATGAACCGAAGGCGGAAGAAGGGCCTTCTCCCGTTTGTTACAAACAGAAAGGAGGAGCCTTCTGCTGCCGGCTTCCTGGATTTTCTCCGGGGAAACGGCGTCAGACTCAGGGACGAAAACTACGTCCCGTTCTATGCAGTCTATGCCTACCTGACCTCGGACCGTTTCGCCCGACTCGTGAACGGCAGGAAAGTAATCATCCTGGCTTCACGTTTTGACCCTGATGCGTGCCGGTCATGGTTTGCCCGCTGCGAAAGCCGGCCGGAGATCGTTTTCGTGCAGATCCCCGCCGAATATGTCGCCACCGGCTGGGCAGGGTTTCGGGATGAAATCCTGAATGCCGTTCCAACCGATGCGTCCCTTTGTCTGGTGGGCGCCGGGGCAGGCGCCCTGCCGGTTTGTGTCGATGCGGCACGGCGGTTTTCCATTCCCCTTCTCGATGCCGGGCATGTCCTGGACATCATGAACGCGCCTGACGGCAAGTCGAGCCGCGTGCGTCTGTTCACCATCAGAAAACCCGGATAGAGTGGATGCCATGGATGAGAAAAGTCCGATCTCCGTCGCGATCATTGCGTGCAACGAGGAGGAGAACCTGCCCGGTTGTCTGAGGAGCGTTGCATTTGCCCGTCAGATCGTCCTTGTGGATTCCGGGAGTACGGATCGGACGCAACGGATCGCGGCCGATTTCGGCTGTGATGTTTTCAAGGAGCCGTGGCGTGGTTTCGGTCCGCAGAAGCAGTTTGCGGTCGATCAATGCCGTGAGGATTGGATTCTCATTTTGGACGCCGATGAGCGTATCCCTGCCGAAACGGCCGGCGCCATCATCAAGATCGTCGCCGGCTCCCATGGCGCTGCCGCCGGTTACAGCTTTCCAAGAAAGAATTTTTTTCAGGAGCGCTGGATTCGACACGCCGGATGGTGGCCGGATCGCGTAATCCGGCTCTTCCGGAAAGGCCGGGGCCGCCTGACGAAGGCGACCGTCCATGAGTCCATCACCATCGACGGGCCCGTGGAATTGCTCGATTTTCCGATCGAACATCGGACGGAGGGCCGCCTCGGCCCGATCCTCCGGAAGATCGACCGCTACTCTACGCTTGGCGCCAAGCAGGCCTTTTCCGAGGGCAAAAGGTCCACAATCTGGGGGGCGGTTCTGCGGGCCCAATTTACCTTCTTCCAGGATTATCTTTTTCGGGGCGGCTTCCTGGACGGCCGGCAGGGGCTCACGCTGGCCGTTACCGATTCGGTCAACAAATTCTTCAAATATGCAAAGCTCAGCGAACTCAATCGGACTGATGCGGATGGGGGAAGGGAAGGCCATCGTCCGCTTCGTTAAAATGACCCATGGTTTCCCGCACCGAATTCATTATGGACCTATCGATCATCATCGTTAACCGGAACGCAAAGGAATTTCTGCAGAAATGCCTGGAGTCGATCGGCGAGACCGTCCGGAACTTGTCGTATGAGATCCTTGTCGTGGACAATGCATCCGACGACGGCAGCGTGGCCATGCTCCGCGAAAGATTTCCAAGTGTTCGCCTGATCGAGAATACCGAAAACCGGGGGTTCGGCAAGGCCAACAATCAGGCGCTGCGCATCATGGAGGGCCGTTACGCGCTTCTGCTCAATTCGGATACGATGCTGACGGCGAAAGCCGCTAGGGAACTGTACGATTTCTTGGAGGTCCATCCGGACGCGGCCATTGCCTGCGGGCAGCTTCTCAACGCCGACGGGAGCCGCCAAAATTCCATTGCCGCCTTTCCCAGTCTGATCACCCTGCTGGCGAACACTCCGCTTCTGGAGATGCTCTTCCCAGGGCGCTTTCCCAGCAAACGGCGCATGCATTCCGGACCGATCGAGATCGATTCGGGGATCGGCGCCTGCCTGATGGTCCGCAAAAGCGCCATAGATGCGGTTGGAATGTTCGACGAACGATATTTCTTTTTCTTCGAGGAGACGGACTGGGCCCGGCGGATGCGGGATGCCGGCTGGAAAATTTTTCATGTTCCCTCCGCGTTGATCTATCATTTCCAGGGTCAGAGCATCGGTGGAGATCTTCGTTCGCGCATTGAATTCTACCGGGCCCGTTACGCGTATTTCAGGAAATGGGAAAAGCCTCCCGTCTATCTTCTGGTTAGGGTGATCATTTTTATTCGTCTTTTTGTGGATTGGTTTTTGACCTCGTTCGGTAGTTTGCTGACGATGGGCATGCATCCGGAGCTGCGTCAAAAAGGTTCGGTTTACGGGAGGCTTCTTTTGTGGCATCTTCAAGGTTGTCCCCGTCCGGATGAAAAGTGAGCTGTGATCCAAAGGTCTCATTGAAACAATATCACCGGGGAACAGAGCCTTCATATGGACGGATCATCTTGACTTTCTGACGGGTTTTCCTTAGGGTTGATCGCCTTTCTATTCAAGGCAAGCGATGGATTGGGGTCGGTGTTCAAGCCGGGCCGCTGTATCGAGCGCCAGGAAGTTCTGCCTCATTCCTGTGGGATAGAATCGTCATTTTTTGAATACTCAATTCCGTTTTTTTATTTTTCAATGGAATCGAGAAAGCGGAGCTATAATTGCTGATGAATGCGCCTGACACGCAAAATAGATGGAACATCTTTTTCCAGCGTTTGCATTTGACGATTCCTGTCCTCATGGGAATCGTCATCTTCCTGAACCCTTTCCCCTTTTCGACAGCCGCGAAGGAGATCGGCTTTTACGGTTCGCTCTTTTTTGTTCTCATTCTGGTCGGTTTCCGGAAAGTGCAATTCTCCTTCCAGTCACCGCTGACGGTCCCATTGGCCCTCTTTGTCCTGTGGGTTTCCATTGGGCTTTTCTATGCAATCGATGTCGAAAACAGCACTCATGACTACCAGACGCACCTTCTCAAATACATCGCCTTTTATTACATGGCCGTCAACTTTTTCGGTTCCCGGGAAAGGCTGTCCGCCCTTTCCTGGGTTATCATCCTATCCGGTGCCCTCTTTTCCGTCGGGGAAATCGTTTATTTTTACGGCATTCGCGGGAACCCTTTCTCCGAAAAGCTGGTAACGGGAATTTCCGAAGTGGCGGTCAACTGGGTGGGGATCGTTGCCGTTCCGGCCGCCGTCTTTGCGCTTCACTATTTGATGATGGGAAACGATAGCCGTCTGAAGGCATTGGCTGTTTTCTGCATTGTTTCGACATTCACGATCTGCATTCTGACCCAGGCGCGCAGCACGATGCTGGCGCTCTTTCTTTCCATATTCATTCTCTTTGCGAGAAACAAAAAAATCATGATCGTTTGCCTGGGGATTGCGCTGATGATGACGACGATGACCCCGCTCATGGACCGTTTGTCTGAAAAGGACACGATTTTGCGGAGATTGAGCATCCATTACCTCAACTGTGAAATTATCAAGGACTACCCCGTCCTGGGCATCGGCTTCGGGATGGAAACCTACCGGAGCGGGAAATACATCGATCTCGAGGCATATCGCAAAAGGGTACCTGAGAAATACCAAAGCTTGTCCGTCTACTCGGATCCCCACTCATGGCCGTTCAGCATCGCTATTCGGACCGGCCTGGTCGGCCTGGCGCTATTCCTTTACATCTTGTTTGTTTCGTTCAGGATGGTCTGGATATCGATCAGGCAGCTCGGCGATGATCACTGGGGGAGGCCTCTGACGGCTTCGTTTGTCGCCATCCTGGTGATCGGTTTTTTTGAGCCGTTCTTCAGTCATGTTCCGGAAATTGTCTTTTATACGTTGTTGTCCATGATGACGATTGTCTGGAAAATAGGAACCGTCAAAGATCCTTAAAGATCTTCATCTTTACATCCACTTGGGATTTTTCGACTTCACCGCCTCATCGTTCACTCGTTAAGGAAAGGTTTCCAACTTTTATGTATCATCGCCGCGTTCTTCTTTTGGTTTTACATCAATTTTCAGACATCGCCATTTTGCTTTGCAGTCTGGCCGTTACAGCTTGGATTGGCGGCAAGCTGGGAAAGCCTTTAGATCAGACAAACGGTATCGTTGCCGGTCTCTCGGGCCTTCATCTGCCGGTTTTGATCGCTGCGTCCGTTTTATGGCATCTGTCGTTTCGTCTGTTCAACCTTTATGAGCCGAAACGTTTCAGACGTAAACTTGAAGAATGTATGGACATCATCAAGGCGACATCTCTCGGGTCGCTTTTGATCTGTGCCATGATCGGACTATTGGGATCGCAATTTTTCAACAGCCTGGTGGTCATTGTATTTTGGTTGACTGCGATGGTCATGACTGTTGCGGTGAGAGCAGCCATTCGTTTTTTGTTGACCCTGGTTCGCAGCCAGGGTCGAAACTTGCGACATATCGTCGTTCTGGGAACGAACCGCCGGGCGAGAGCATTTGTCGAAAAGATACGGGAACGCAGGGATATGGGATATAACGTCATCGGATATGTGGACGACCGATCCGCAGACAAAGAGGGGAATCCGATAAAAATCCTCTGCGGGATATCCGGCTTTCCCGAAATTCTGGAGCGATATGTGGTGGACGAGGTCGTCATTGCGCTGCCGATCCAAACCTTCTACATACAAATCAGGGAGATCATGGCGCAGTGCACGGAGCAGGGCATCACGGTTCGCTTCATTGTGGACAAACTCTTTGATCTGCCCAACACAAAATCGAGGATGGAATATTTGGAGGACACGCCTCTTTTTTCACTGTATATGGGTCCGGAGGAAAACTGGGCTTTCGTAGTCAAGCGTGTGGTGGATTTCATACTCTCGGCCGTTTTTCTGGTTTTGCTTATCCCCCTTTTTGTGCTGGTGGGAGCCCTCATCGGCCTGACCTCACAAGGCCCTGTCTTTTTTGTTCAGGACAGGGTCGGCCACAATAAACGGCGATTCAGGATGTACAAGTTTCGCACCATGAAGAAAGAAGCGGAAATTTTGCAGGAAGAGCTGGAAGGTTTGAACGAGGTAGAAGGCCCCGTATTTAAAATCAACAATGATCCGAGGATTACAAAGATCGGGAAAATATTGAGAAAGACCAGCATTGACGAGTTGCCGCAATTGGTCAATGTATTGAAAGGCGATATGAGCCTGGTGGGTCCCAGACCGTTGCCGCTGAGGGATTACAAACGATTCCAAAAAAACTGGCAGAAGAGGCGCGTGAGCGTGAAACCCGGGATTACAGGCCTATGGCAGGTTTGTGGACGGAACGATCTGTCGTTCGATCAATGGATCGAACTCGACATGGAATATATTGACCACTGGTCTTTGTTCCTGGATTTCAAGATACTGATGAAGACGATTCCGGCGGTCTTGAGCGGAAAAGGGGCCATGTAAAGATCCCTGAGAAGGGATTGAAGGATAAAGCAATGACGATTGTGGAAATGTTGGAACGCAACGCGAGGCTCTTCCCCGGGAAAACAGCCATTATCTCCGGGGGCTCGGCCATTTCGTACGAGATATTCCATGAACAGGTAAATAAACTGGCCAATGGATTGATCGAAATGGGTCTCCGGAAAGGCGATCGGGTGGGGTTGCTTTTGGAGAAAACGCCGGAAGCCATCATTGCGTTTTTGGGTGTGGCCGTTGCCGGGGGTGTCGTCTTTCCGATCGATTACAATCAGACGGTCGGCCATACCGAATTTATGTTCGACCTGACCGATCCAAAAGTCTTGATCATCGATGGGCGTTTTCAGGATCTGCTTTTTCGTTTGAAAAGTCACTGCCCTGACGAAAAGGTCATCGTAATCGGACCGAAGTCGACAGATCCATGCCGATCCTGGGACGGGATCCTGGTTCGGTCCTCTTCAGATCCGCCGGAGGTGGAAATACATGACAGCGATGTCGTTTATCTGAACTTTACATCCGGATCGACCGGACTTCCGAAGGGGGCGGTGACGACGCATGACAACATCTATTGGAACACCCTCTCGGCCGTCGAAAGTCTGGAATTGACCGGGGAGGACATTCACTTGTGCATGTTTCCGGTTTTCATGCATCCCCACGAGCTTTTCGCCAGGCCTTTCTACCTTGGCGGGACCATCGTTTTGACGGACAGCATTTATCCCAAGTCCATCGCGGCGCAAATTTCAGAGCATGGCGTAACCTGCATGATGGCCACTGCTTCGATCTACGACATGCTGGTCCGATTGCCGTCGTCTTCCGGATTCGATCTGCATTCTTTAAAATTGGCGGAAAGCGGGGGGATGTACACGCATCCAAACCTGATCCGAAAATTCAGAGAGCGCTTCGGGGTCCGGATCGTCCCCGTTTGGGGCAGCACTGAAACCTCCGGAATTGCACTGGTAAACCCCATTCACGGCGATCCCAGGCCGGGTTCCATGGGGAAGCCTGCCCCCTACTACCAGGTTCGGGTCGTGGGAGAGAACGGTGAAGAATTGCCTCCGGGGGAAGTGGGGGAGATGGTCGTACGCGGCCCGGGCGTCTGCAGCGCGTATTACAGACAGCTTGATGAATCGGCAATCTATATGAAAGAGGATTCGTTTTTCACGGGCGATTTGGTCAAAACGGACCGGGAAGGATACTATTATTTTGCAAGCAGAAAAAGCGGCATGATGAAGGTGGCGGGGGTGAAAGTCTTCCCTCTGGAAATCGAGAATGTTCTGCTGAGCCATCCCAAGGTTGAGGCGGCAGCGGTGGTCAAGACTCAGGACCGCTTGCGTGGCGAAGTGCCTAAAGCAGTCATTGTGGCCAAGGATGGTGTGGAAATCGGCAAAGAAGAAATTCTCAAGTACTGCGAAGCCAAAATGTCGAGATGCAAGGTGCCCAGTGTGATCGAATTCCGAAATGAGCTTCCGAAGACCCCCGGCGGGAAGATCCTGTACCGGGAGCTGTGACCGGAAGACGGTAACATCCGCGTGAAACATCCGGCAGAAATCTTCAAAAGCGTATGCCGTATCTGTCATGGAGGCTGCGGCGCCCTGTTGTCGGTTATCGACGGCAAACTCGTGGGCGTGTCCCCGGATCCGGATTCGCCGTTCAACCGCGGTCGGATGTGCGTAAAAGGGCTTGCCACGCCTGAAATCATGTATCATCCGTCGAGGCTTCGAACCCCGCTGAAACGGATCGGCGAAAGGGGGTCGAATCGCTGGGAGACCGTATGCTGGGATGCCGCCCTCGAAGACATCGCCGAAAGACTTAACCGAATTCGAACGGAATCAGGTCCCGAGGCCATTGCTCTCGGCCAGGGAACCGGCAGACATCATTACATGCACGTCATCCGTTTTGCCAATGCCCTGGGCACTCCCAACTGGTATGAACCGGGTCTTGCCAACTGTCTCATACCGAGGATCACGGTAAGCCGTTTCACTTATGGCGGGTATGTCGTTGCGGATTATTACGGCGACGTTACGCCCAAAACCATTCTGTTCTGGGGACACAATCCTCTCGTCACCGGCCCGGACGGGGAACTCTCTTTTCCGGTCAGAAGAGCTCTTGCCGCAGGAAGCTTTGGCATTGCCGTCGATCCGAGAAGGTCCGATACGGCCAAGCAGTGCAAGCTGTGGCTGCCGATCAGACCGGGAACCGATTGTGCATTGGCCCTGGCGATGATCCACGTGATCATCTACGGGGGATTTTACGATGCGGAGTTTATTGAAAAATGGACGGTCGGTTTTGAACAGCTCAAGGAACATGTCTTGGGCTGCACTCCCGAATGGGCTGAGGCGATTACCTGGGTCCCCTCACAGGATATCATTACCGCTGCCAGGCGATATGCGTCGGATAAACCCTCCGTATTGGAATGGGGCGTTTCGATCGAACAGAATCCGAATTCCCTCCAGACGGTCAGGGCGCTTTCGTTGCTCAGAGGCGTTACCGGGAATATCGATATTCCTGGGGGGGATATTCTGGGGATGGAGATCATCCGTCCCTATCCGGTGATGCGAAATCGACTGCCCGATGATATGGTCGGAAAAAGAATCGGAAGCGATCAATTCAAACTGCTCTCGGGACTCCGAGCCATCATGCCTTCTGCTCATATCCCAAGCCTTTTCAGGGCTATGCGAACGGGCGATCCGTATCGGGTCAGGGCGTTGCTCGTCTTCGGCGGAAATCCCATGGTCACGGTGGCCAACACATGTGAAGTGAAGGAATCCCTGTTGAAGCTCGATTTGCTGGTCGTTGCCGATCTGTTCATGACCCCGACCGCTGCATTGGCCGACTACGTGCTGCCCGCGGCGTTCTGGCCGGAAGTGAACCAGATTCTCGAGATGCCGTTGGTGGCGGGCAACGCGGTTCTTGCCCAGCAGAAGGTGGTGCAAGTCGGGGAGTGCCGGCAGGACGAGGAGATCATGAACGATCTGGGGAGACGACTGAATCTGCCCGGAATGGAAGAGACGCTGGAGGATATTCTCAACTATCGGCTTGAGCCTCTGAATGTGACGTTTGCCGAACTCAAGAAAAAGTCGGTGATTTTTCCTCCCCATGCATATTATAAATTCGAAAAAAGAGGATTCGGAACGCCTACGAGAAAGGTGGAGCTTTACAGCAAGCCATTGGAAAGATTGGGCTATGATCCGATGCCCTCCTTCAAGGAACCTCCGGAAAGCCCCGATTCCCAACCCGGCCTCGCTCAGGATTTCCCCTGCGTCTTGACGACCGGCAGCAGGAGGCTTGAGTTTTTCCACAGCGAACACCGCCAGATCCCATCCCTGAGGAGAAGAAGGCCTGATCCCGTTGCCGAGATGCATCCGGCCACGGCTGAACGGTACGGCATAGCCTCCGGAGACTGGGTGTTTGTGAGTTCTCCCCGCGGAAAGATCCGAATGAAGGCGGAGGTAACCGAGGATATGCGAAAAGATGTCGTCAATGTGGACCATGGATGGTGGTTTCCGGAGCGGGAAGGGCCTGATTTCGGGGTGTGGGAATCCAATGCCAATCTTCTGACATCGAATAAGCCGCCGTATGATCCGGCCTTCGGCAGCTATCCATTACGGGGTCTTCTGTGCAGGATAGACAGGATCGGTGCCGAGGATATATAAGAATTGTGCAAGAATGAAATCGTGACGCGACGATCATACCATGGGAGATGGAGAATGAAAAAAAATCTGCGGATAATCATGATATTCCTGTTTTTTTGGGAAGTCTCCTGTGCGGGCAACGCCATTGTCCAGGATGTTTCCATGGAATCCGATGGAACTCGGGTGGTTAAAACCGAGAGCGTGCAGCAGACATCTCCGTTTATTCTTGGCCCCGGTGATGAAATCGTGGTCAAGGTATGGAGGAACGACGATTTAACAAGACAGATACAGTTAGACCCTTCAGGGAATCTTCAGTTCCCGCTTGTTGGGGAAATCAAGGCATCCGGCTTAACAGTTGCGCAATTGAGAATGAAAATGGCGTCTTTGCTGTCAGAATACATTGTTGACCCTCAGGTGGATATTAATTTGTCGAGAACAACGGGTCAGCGGATTCACATCCTCGGAGAGGTCAATTCTCCCGGCACCGTTGAATGGCGAATGGGCATGTTGGCTTGGGAAGCGATCGCTAAAGTGGGGGGGTTTAACCGAGATGCCGATATGAAAAATATCCTCTTGATTAGAAGCGAGAACGGAAAAGCTTCCATTAAGGCTTTGAACCTCATGAGCATGCTTGAGGGCGAGCAATTGGCCCAGGATGTATATTTAAGAAATGGTGACATCGTTTATGTTCTCCCAACGGTTATTGCAGATGTGCAAAGATTCATGAATCGACTGTACAGCATTGTTGCACCGATTGTGAATATTGAAAGCGGTATTGTACTTTACCCTCAGGTGAGGGATGTCCTGCGGGGAAAGGAAACGACCGGAACCATTGTGGTTCCAAGATAATGGTGAAATTGGTCTCAAGAGGGTCTGTGTTCGATTCCAAGAACATTCAATCAGATCGCGTATATATTAAAACAGATATCCGGAGGGGCTGAATGGAGCTTCGTTATATACTGGAGATACTGTGGAGTCGGCGATGGCTGGCAATAGGCATATTTGCCTCGATGTTTCTTGCAATTGTAATCGGCAGTCTGCTGATTACGCCTCGATATGACTCTACCGCAAAAGTGCTTTTGCGAAAAGCCCCCGCATCGGATGCGGTATTGAAAAGCATCGGGCTGTCAGATACCGTTACCACAAGCGCCTCGCTTTCGGATACGGATCGGGCCAATTATCTTGCCCTTGCGGTTCTCAGGCCTGTTGCAGAGAAGACAATCTCAGAATTGAATCTTACAAGGGTGCGTATCAGGGCAAGGCTAATGAATGCCGTCCCCGGCTTGAAAGCGATGTTCGGATGTCTTGGCGTAGATGTAAATGCTTCGGAAACCGTCATGACCGCTGAGGAACTTTTGGGGTCGCCTCTCTCGTCATACCTCCTTCCTCGGCCTCATGTTTCAGTCGATCAGTATGAAGATACAGATATTATTGAAATAACCGGAATCTCTCCGATACCGGAGCAGGCGATGAAGATCGCCAATTCGATGGCGCACAATTTCATTGATGAGGAATTGAGAAGGGTTCGCGGTGATTATGTCGATGCAAAGGCCTTCATCGATCATCACATTGTAAAAGTCAGGGAGGAATATGTTGAGGCACTGAACAAGGTGAGAGATCTCAAAGAAAAGGGAAAATTTGTCGACCTTGATTCAGAAACAACGAACATCATCGAAAAATTATCAGATTTCAAGAAGTCGTTTGAGGATAACAAGCTGTCGATACATAAATTAAAAGCATCGATTCAGAACATAGAATCTCAAATCAAATCGATACCGAAATATCAAAAATCATCCGAACTTCTTAAATACAATGAAGTGATATTGAATTTGAAGAACACATTGCGAGATCTCTATCTGAACCTGGCAGAAACCAAAACAAGATACACTTCTAAACACCCATCTGTTATTGATATTGAAAATAAAATAGCACAGATTAAAGAACTTTTACAAAAGGAGATGGCGAGAATTTTTGGAGAAGAAACCATATCTATCGATTCTGTTCATCAATCCCTGGTTGAGAAGCAGGCGGGAAATTATGCCGATCTGGCAGGCTACGAAGTCCAAAATGAGGTATTACCAAGAATTATAAAAGAATATGAGGCAGAAATGATGAACCTGCCGAAGCAGGTTGCTGAGTATGCAAAGCTTCAGCTTGCCGTAACCGTTATCCAGGATGTCTATAATGTTCTTCTAAAGCACCGGTATCAGGTGGGAATGGCAGAGTCTGTGGCCCTTTCCAATGTTTCCTTTGTAGAACCCGCCACTCAACCAAAGAAAGATGATTCCAAGCACAAAAAACCGTCTCTGTGGATCAATTTCATCATGGCCGTTCTAATGGGTCTCATATTCGGCATTGGTGGAACCCTGTTCATCGAATACCTTGACGATACGATCAAAAATAAAAAGGATATCAAGGCTATAAGTGAAATAAACTTTCTCGGGAGCGTGTTGGAATTGAAGAAAAGAGCCCCACGATTGATCAGCCGTATGGATCCTGGGTATCCGTTCAACGAAGGTATCAGGACAATCCGGAACGGCATCAAATATGCTTTTGGGAACGGAAAGCTGAAAAGCATTGTCGTGACGAGCAGTCTGGAGAATGAAGGGAAAAGTTTTTTTGCCACGAACCTTGCCATATCTGTGGCGAGTGAAGGGAAAAGAGTGCTGATTATAGACGGCGATTTAAGAAAGCCCAGTATCCATAACTATTTTGGGTTATCCGAAGAGATTGGTCTTGCAGATTATTTAATCGGCAATGCCGAATCCAAGGACCTGGAATGTAAGACGGACATTGAGGGTTTGAGCATTATCGCAACCGGATCGATTCCGCGCGATCCGGGGAAACTTGTGGAAACAGACAAACTCAAGAAATTAGTGATACAGATGGCGGATGTCTACGATTTGGTCATTGTAGACACCCCTTCTTTGATGACGGCAAGTGACGCTATCGTCCTTGGTAGATTTACGGATGGGACCATTATGGTCATTCAAGGCGGAAGGGTAAGCCACGACCATCTTTTCGACATCCTCGAAAAATTCAATCAAGCAAAAGTCAGACTGATTGGGGTTGTCTTAAATCGGATTCGCGAACATGTATAGTCATCAATATCCCCTCCTTGAACCATTGTTCCTCCAGTGAAAAAATCGATAAAAATTATCAACAATTCTTTTTTTGTTTTTACTGCAAGGGTTTTTGAGGCTGTAGCAGGGGTCGTGGTTGTGGGCATGTTGGCGAGATACCTCGGGCTCTCCGACTTCGGTGAGTATTCTGTGGTCATGGCTGTTGTTTGGATTGCCCAGCCCATCATCAGCATGGAGATTCCAAGGATACTCGTGGTGGAACTCTCGCGTGATGTATCGCGGACGACCGGCTATATTGGGACCGGAATGGCATGTAATATCATTGTATTCACCATTTTGGTTCTTGCATTGTGGCTTGTCGGCATTTTACTGGGAGGCATGCCGTTCTATTACTATATCGGACTATCCATCGGGCTCTTTTTGACTTTGACACAGACCGTGAGTACAGGCTTCATCGCCTATGAGCAGATGAAGTATGACACCTACACAAGTCTGATCGTCATTTTTTTTCTCATCCTGTTTACTGCCGGTGTGATCTTTCTGAATTTGGGCCTGCCGCGGGTCTTTTTAGCGGCCGCTCTGGCTAACTTTTGCGGTTTTATTGTCTCATCCTTCTTCAACAAGGAAGTAATCGGTTTTATCCCCGTACCTGTTATGGATTATAAAATCCTCAAGGGTCTGCTCGCCGGTTCCATTGCTCTCTCGCTGATCCAAATCTTGGAGCAGTTGTTGGTTTATTGCGGGGTTTTTTTCCTCAAGAATATGACCGGCAACATTGACGTTGCTCTTTTTCAGGCGCCCATGCGTATTTTTTTAAAATTCATGCTGATTCCTCTGTCCTTGATGATGGCTCTCATGCCCTTGTTCTCCCGGCTGGCGGCGGTTCCTGAAAAAAACAGTGAGCTTGTCAAGACGACTCAGACTGTGTTTAAGATTTTTATGATTGCGAGCATGCTGCTTACACTTGTTGCCTTCACGACAGCGAAGGAAGTGATCCCCTTGATATTTGGGGATGCATTTGCTGCTTCGATTGCCGGTTTTAAAGTCATTATTTTAGGTACGACATTTTTCTTTATCAATATATTTTATGTTCTTCTCTGCATGGTCTGTGACAGAATAAGAAGTTTTGCAGTCATTAAAATCACAGGGATGATCCTTTGCCTTTTTCTGAATCTTGTTCTTGTGCCCGGTTATGGATATATCGGGAGTATGTGGGCTGTGGTTTTATCCAGTTGTATGATGTTTTTTGCCGGGTACATATTTTTTTGGGATTTATTTCAGAAAGAATCGCTAAAGAGCATGGTACTCATTTTCGTATCCGGTTTTGGAATTGTCGCCGTTTTGAATTACATGCATTCAATGTACTTCATGATTTCGTTGGCAGCGAGCCTTCTCTGTTTTTCATGTGTGATGATTGTGACCAAGATCGTTGTCTGGAATGAACTTTTGCCCTTACTGAAGGTCATCAAACGCTTTCCACTCCGAGGATGAAATAAAGATGAAAATTTTGCTGATTCAGCAGGATATGGGACGAAGGGTCATCCAATACCCGATGTATCCGATCGGCTTGAGTTATCTGGCAGCTGTTCTGACGGATCACGATGTCAGGATTTTTGATCCCAACGTTTATGATTATCCGGCAAGTTTGGACAGATTGAGAAACGAGGTTGCCGCTTTCAAGCCTGACTTGGTCGGCATCTCGATCCGGAATGTCGATACAACGCAGCGGAAAGATCTATTCGTAAATTTCAATACGGTAAGACCCACTCTGAATGCCGTCATTGAGGTGAAACCGGATACAAGGATAGTCGCCGGCGGTACGGGGTTTTCCATCTATGCCAGGGAAATAATGTCTATCGTGCCCGAGATTGAATATGGGGTTTATCTGGAAGGGGAAGAGAGCTTCCCGGAACTTCTATCAAACCTGCATACGCCGGAAAAGGTCAAGGGAGTGTTTTACCGTTGCAATGCCCAAATCGTTTTTTCCGGTCCGCGAAAGAGTCCGAACTTCGAGAGCCTCCCAAGCCCGAGAAGGGAAAGTGGCGTGATCGATATGACCCACTATCAAGGACCGTTGCATAATATTGTCGGCGTTCAGAGCAAGCGAGGATGTATTTATTCCTGTAACTATTGCACTTATGTGTTTCTGAACAAAAACAGGATCAGGTTGCGCGAACCTGCTCGTGTCGTAGACGAAATTGAGGAGTTGGTGAAGGAGTTTGGCGTGAAAGGGTTCACCTTTGTGGACAGTCTCTTCAATATGCCGGAATCACACGCTCGAGAGATATGCGAGGAGATGATCAGACGAAGGATTCGGGTGACCTGGGGCGCCTGGCTGACGCCGCTCAACGTTACCGAAGATTTTTTGATGCTGATGCGTGAGGCCGGTTGCAGGCATATCGGCTATTCTCCCGATGCCGTGACGGACAGGGGATTGCAAGTTTTGCAGAAAGGTTTTTCCGCTGCAGATCTGGAGCGCAGCATTCAACTGGCAAAAAAAATCAAAGATGTGGCCTTTGGTTATGGATTCTTTTGCGACTATCCGGGGATGAATATGCGTGAGACCTTGAAGACATTATTCATGTTTTTCAAGATCCCCTTCGTCCTGCCGGGAAGAGGCGGGGTAGGGTTAGGCTGGATCAGGATCGAACCGTATACGAAGATTTTCGATACGGCCGTCCGGGAAGGTATCATATCGCAAGATACTAAAATGTTACCGGAAAACAAGCAGGAACTTGCAAAATTGTTTTACGTGAATCGAAGCAAGTGGTACCAAACATTGATGTTCGACATCGTTTTTTCCCTGGTTGATCGTGTGATGAAACCCGCCGTAAAGGTTTTTTTCCGTGTGATAGGGCAGGTGAGGGGGCGCAAGGCATTGTATGATTCATAGGATTTATAGGTGGTTGCTGACGGGTTTTCTTGATCTATGTCTTCTTTTTTACTGGTATCCGCTCAGAAAGTTTTTTCAGGCTCTGCCGTACAGATGCGTTTTCAAACTGACCGGTGTGATCACGGGCGTAACGGCATGGATGTTGCCCGGGATCAGAAAACGACTGGAAGCGGTTATCTCGGAATGGTTTCCCGGTGTGTATTCAACCAAAGAGGTCAAGGAGATTTCCCGCAGGAGCATTGCCAACTACGCCGGGCGGCGCTTGGAGGAGATGTACATCGGCTCGATCACAAAAGAGCAGATTCAAAAAATGGTGGTTGTGGTCGGGCGGGAAAATCTCGAAGAGTCCGTGAACCGGGGCAAGGGAACGATTATTCTTCTTTCCCATTTTGGATCGTTTCTGATGCCGCTTCCGGTCATCGGTTTCATGGGCTATCGAATAAGTCAGCTCGCGGGGCCTCCGATCTTGAAGCACCATCGGTCGATACATGAAAAAATTTTTAAACTCAGGGAAATAGATTTTTCACGGCTTCCCGTTACGTTCTTGCGTACGGACCTGCATCTGAAGACCGCGGTCAAGGCGATCAGGAATAACGAACTTCTGGCCGTAGCATTTGACGGGCGGGAGGGGGATAAGTGGAACGAAGTCAAATTTTTGAACAGAACGGCTTTTTTCGCGTCCGGCCCGCTCCGGATAGCCCAGACAACAGGCGCAAGCCTCGTCCCGACTTTCATTATCAGACAAAAGGACCACACCCACCGTCTTGTTTTCGGGAAGCCATTGACGATTCAGAAAGGGGGCATGAAAGAGCAGGTATTTGATTCTGTCATGCAAAAACTGGCGGACATTTTTGACGACCACGTTCGCTCGTATCCCTGCCATGCAATCATCACGATGTATATTGCGGAAAAAAGGGCGAAAAAAGATATTTTGACGAAACCGATATTTAAACCTGCAATTCTACAGCCGGAAGAAGAAACCCATGAATATCTTCAAGTATTCACAAGTTAATGTCCGGATGTGAATGGAGAAGATATGGAAATGAAAAAGAAAAAAAGTCCGTTCATGGTTTTTTTTCTTGTTGTTTGTCTTTCTGCTTTGGGCTTGTCGGTGGCGATGCCTGCCTCGGAAACCGATATCCGCGAACTTGTTCGCGAATATCATGAAGTTTTGAAAGCGCAAAAAGAGCGGGGGCAAAATGTGTCCAAGGCGGAAGAATTGGATCGGCAATCCAGGGAGGCTATGGCCCGTGGCGAGGCGGAGCTTGCCGCCAGGCTGCTGACGGATGCCATCGGTATGATGAAAGGTTCTTCGGCAGGACCAAAGGAGGCTGTCCGGCAATTCCCTCTGCAGCCTTCCACCGGCCTTAAAACCATTTCCGGCAACATGACTGATTCCGTTTCCAAGAAATCTCCTTTCGGCATTTTCGGTCCCTATCAGTTTATGGTCGACAGTAGAGAAATAATGAACCACGAAAAGATTAATTCTTATCTTCTCGATCTCGGTGTCAAGTGGGTGCAAGAGATGCCGATGGGCATAGAGAATGTGCCGTCTTCAATAAACATCTATTCAAGGGTAGGACGCGAGGGTGGTGCAAGGCCGCCGCATGTTGATTATGATCTATACAAAAGCGAGCTTCGCAAATCACTGCGGCAGTTTAAAGATCGTGTCAAATACTGGGAGGTAGATACGGAACCGGGCGGGCTTCCTCCGCCGAAGGGATGGAAAAAGTACGAAAAGGAATACGCCATTTTTTTAAAGGAAACATACGGCGTAATCAAAAAGGAGTGCCCTGATTGCATGGTTGTTCTGGGCGGAACCGCCGGAATCGCTGGCGGTCGTCGTGAAGATTCAAATGCCGCTTTTGTAAGGAGGATCCTTGATTATGAGGCCAAACAATACTTTGATGTGTTTTCTTTCAAACTTCACCATCACAAGGCTGCCGATTATGGCGATTTGAAAAACAAGATGGAAATCTACAATAAAATATTTTCCGATCGGAATATTGATTTAAAGACGAAGGCCATTTTCCTGGAGACAGGCATCTATGATGGGAACCCATGTTATGGCCCGGGACATCCGCTATCTTTTGTAGAATTGCCTCCGCAGACGGAGTTTCAGCAGGCGGCGGGTTTGGTGAAGTCCTATGTTTTTGCAATCGCCCAGGGGGTGGACAAGGTTTTTTGGAATGAAGTCCTGGAAAGGCGGAATTTCGGGGGTGAAAAGCGAAATCCGTTTAACCATTATGGCCTGGTGCATAACCCGTTGAATGATGACGGCAAGTCACACAAGAAACTCGCCTATTACACATACAAGAAAATGGTCGAACTCCTTGAAGGAAGCGACTGGAAAAACATCGTCACGGTAAAAGAAGATGGCGGGATCTTTGTTTACAGGTTCAATCGGCATGGGAAGGTGATCACGGTCGCCTGGAATGACCGAGCGGAAGAGTCGGAGGTCCGCATTGCTGGTTTCAATTCCATCAAAGCCAAAGTCACTTACGCTGTGCCGGATAAGACATCCGGTCTACTTGTGCTGGATTACATCGCATCCTTTAAAGAGTTTGTCGCTCATGTGGAAGAAAATGTCATAAGGCTGAAAATCGGCGGCAATCCCCTCTATATCGAAGAGATAAAATGAATGTCTATCCCGTGCCAGGATTGCGATTTTCAAATATCCTGCCGGACATGAGCAAGTCGGTCAAAGCCAGGTCAAGGAAAATAGATGGAGCCGGGTTGTACGTATCAGTCATCAAAGGTGGATGATCGAATCCTCCTGATGGGCATGGCCGTGGTTGCAATGCTTGCCCTTGTTGCTATTTTTGCCGTGTTGTTGACCTCATGGCATTACGCGGCCATCATTTGCGGATCCGTCGTTTTCCTGGTTGCTTCCCTATTATGGCCGGAATGGGGGACATATTCGCTGATATTCCTGGTCCCTTTTACAACGGCATCGGTTTATTTCCACATGAAAGCGGACTGGAATTTTATTGTTGGGAGAATGAGCATTGACTTGATTCCGGTATTCGCGATGGTTGTGTTCATGACTTTTGCCGGCTCTGTTCTCAGAAGACTGGGCAAGGTCGAGAAGGGCGCTTCGGGGAAAATGATCGCCAAGCCCTTGTTCGTTGTTTTTGCCTATTCCGGGCTGACCGTTTTCTGGTCTGATTCTTTTGGCCACAGCATGTTTCAGTTTCTGACATTCGCAATGAACGTCATCATATTTGGACTCATCACCACATATGTAAGGGATGAAAGCGACTTGGCAGCCGCTGTCTGGTGCTTCATCGCATCCGGGATTGTACAGGCATTGTCCTATGTAATTTGCTTTTTTCTGGACACTTACATTTTTAACTTTAAGATGTTTCCGGATTTCTTTTTCGTATTAAATATCGTTGGAGGGTATTTTCAGCCGTCGGGAATGCCGTTAACGGACGGCGGCTTTATGGACCATCATCAGCTGGCATTGTTGGTCAACCTTGTGCTGGCGGTTTCTTTAGGCCTTTTACTGACCCAGCCCAGTCGTCTGAAAAAAACCTTCCTCATTGTCAATATGACAATATTCGTTTTCATTGTCTTGCATACTCAATCGAGGGCCGGAATAGGTTCCCTGCTGGTTATGGGATGTTTCGCCTTTTTTGCCTTTCATGCGACCAGAAAGTATTTTTTTCGGATTTCCCTCAGCTTTGTCGTTGGTGTTGTGGGACTCTATTTTATAGAAGCATCTGTGACCGGATTGATAACGGGCAAGTATACGACCCCGCGCCTTCTTGCCCTGGGGCAGAAAATGCAAACCACGAAAAATGTGATAGATCCCGGGCTGAAAGAAAAGACGGGAAGGATGAGACTTTGGGAAAAATCTTTTGAAAAATACAAAGATTATGCGTTGGAGGGATTCGGAGTCGGCAACCTGAAAAAATTGATGAATGCGCCGCATGCTCATAATATTTTCTTCTCTTTTCTTTTCGATTTCGGGATCATAGGACTGGCATGCGCGATATTCATTGTCGGAGCCCTCGTAAAACGTTTCCACTTACTGCTCCATTACCAGTCTTCATACAGCCTGATTATGTCCGTCGCCTTCGGGGTAGGTCTGGTTGCTGTCGGTTTTCATGGGCAATTCGACTTTGAATACAACACGACCCTTCTGTGGCTCTATCTGGGTCTCACTGTGGCGTCATTCAGGATAGCCTATGAAGGTATCCGACGGAGCGATGCCGAAGGCATCCCGTATCCGAGACCGAGCCAGGCAGCAACAAGATCAAACTGATCTTCAATTTCGCGTTCAGACTCAAGGCAAATAGCGGGAATGGTGGTTGATGAAAGCATATATCGTGATGTTCTGCGGTTGGTCGTCTGGTATCCCATCCGGTGGGTAATCCGTCTGTTACCCGTCCGATGCGGGATTGCTGTCTTGCGGATCATGGGCGATCTGCACCACTGTCTATCCTTTGGGAAAAAAAGGATGATCCGCAGAAATCTTAGCGTCCTTGGACAATACAAAACTGTAACGGGCAGTGGCGAGAACGAGCGAGCCGTTAGAGAATATTTCAGAAACCATTATATTGACCGCCTTTTAATTCTCATCTTCCCGAAATTCGGCGTCAAAGAGGCTAAGAGGTTTGTCGCTTTCCAGGGTCTGGAACATCTCAATGAGGCATTGAGCTTCCAGAGAGGAATTATCCTTGTTCATGGTCACTTTGGGCCCGTCCATCTTCCGTTGGTCGCGCTTGCCAGACTCGGCTACCGGATGAAACAAATCGGCCTTCCATCAGAGGAAGGATTGAGCTGGGTCGGCAGGAATGTCGCCTTCCGGTTGAGGATGAAATACGAATCCATGATCCCTGCCGAGATCATCAGGGCAGATTCCTTCCTGAGGGAAGCATTCAGATGGCTGAAGGATGGCGGAATCATTATGACCACCGGGGACGGGAGCGGCACCAAGAAAAAATTAGGGAAGCATTCTGTTTTCGAACTGTTCGGGCATTCGGTCATGTTTCCGCTGGGACCGGCAATTCTGTCCCAAAAAACCGGGGCGGCAATCATCCCCATGTTCATCACGCCCGGAGGGAACGGCTGGCTGTATAAAGTAATTATTGAAAAACCGCTTGTTTCGGATCAAGCCGGAAAGGAAGCGGTTTTGGACATCACGGGACAATTCGTAAAGCGATTGGAGAGCTATATCTCCAAATACCCTGGATACATGCATTTCCTCGATCGGTTTTCCCTGGGGGAGTTGATTATAGATAACCGAGAAATCCACGTCGCATGACTGGAAATGATAAGAAATAATTAAGGAATAGATATTGGAAATCAGCCTAATATCTCCCTACAGCGCCCTGTTTAACAACGGTTTAAGGACGATCTCGGCCGTATTAAAAAACGCAGGCTTTAAAACCAAAATGTTTTTTTTGCCGATGCCCTCTGCCGATTCAGGGTGGAATGCATCCCCATTTTCATTTGTCAAATATCCAGAGATCCTTTTAAACGAGCTTAAGGAGCTTACTGGAAATTCTCAGATAATAGGACTCTCACTCATGGATAACTATCTTGATGTGGGTATCGATATAACCAATAAATTAAAAAGAGACGATAATTTAATCATCTGGGGTGGCGCCCTTACCACGCTGAATCCTGAACTTGGGCTAAAATATGCAGACTGCGTTTGTATTGGAGATGGTGAATATGCGCTGCTAAAGCTTGCCCAAATGGTAAATTTAAAGAATATTACCCCTATCCCTAACATCTATTTCCGGCAAAAAGATTTTCCAGAGCTTCAATGTGTCGATGATTTAGCAAAGCTTCCACCGCCAGACTATGGTCCCAGTGAACATTATGTCTATGTTGAAGCAGAAGATGATTTGTTGCCCTTGAAAAACTTCGATGATTACCAGTTGTTTTTTCAGAAAGCTCCAGATCCGAATACGGGAAAACTTTCATATATATACAGGATGGAGACATCTCGGGGGTGCCCCCATAACTGTACATACTGTGTCAACAACATTTTAAAGAAGATGCAGTCGCCAAAGATGCGTTTTAAAAGCATCATCCAAATAGAAACGGAGCTGAATTTGGTGAAGGAAAACATGCCTTTCGTTACCTCTGTCTCTGTGGAGGATGACTGTTTTATGGCACGCAGAGACCTTAAAGAGCTCGCCGCTTTATTCAAGCACTTTGGCTATACATATCGGTGTCTGATATCGCCTGTTGATTTTAAGGAAGATTTGATGAACGAGTTAGTAGAAAGAGGCCTAATCGTTTGCCATATGGGGCTTCAAAGTGCTCACAGCCGCATAGTGGAAATGTATCGAAGGAGGGATATTAACAGAAATTCTGAACTCATATTAAAATATTTCAAAGACAAAGAGCCACAGGTTAAATTATTTATCGATATATTAGTGGACAATCCATGGGAAAAGATTGAAGAAACTCTTTATACGCTTTCTTTTTTGCTGAAATCTATGCCGAAGAGAGCCGCTTTGGGAATAAACTCGCTGGTCTTTTATTTCGGAACAGAGCTGTGGCGGAGGGCTAAAAAGGAAAACAGGTTGGAGGATAACTTTTTTTTAAAAACATGGCATTGGCACAGACAAAAAACAATTCGCTATACTACGGTGCTTTTTGTTCTTTTAAAATTCCACTTTCCCCGCACTATCATTAAAATATTAGCCTCAAAACTCTTTGTGTATATTTTTGAAAGAAGAGTTTTTACGTCATTTTTTATACCTAAGCTTCTTTATGTCATTAAGAGGCTGCAGATTCTTAAAAAACCGAAATCATTACAGAGAAAGCCGGAATTGGCTCCGATTGATGGTTAATCTAAATCATCTATATGAAATCATAAGGAAAGATCATTTGAGTGTACAAGATCGTCAACCGAAAAAAGCGTGTCTTGACCATGATGGCGGATTTAATCGGAAACACCCTTTCCTTCCCTTTTCGCCTCTTTCGGGAAGTCGTTCCGATCCTGCCTGAAACGATTAAGAGCATTCTGGTAATCAGGACGGCCTATATCGGCGATGTGATCATGACATTGCCGATGATGGGGCTGCTGAGAGAGTGGTTTTCAGAGGCGTCCATTACTGTCTTGACCTCCCGGAATGGGCGTGAAATCCTTTTGAATAACCCGTATGTGGATGAGTTTATCGTATATGAACCTTTTTGGTTCTATAAAAGTTCTTATCGCGACTATCTGAAATTTCTTGCACAGCTAAGAAAGCGTCGATTCGATCTTGTGATCGAGGCCAGAGCTGATATCCGGGACATCCTGTTCCTGGTTTTTCCTGCGCGATCGAAAGCAAAGCTGAGCTATGCCGTGGGTGGCGGCCGCTGTTTTCTTTCGCATGTGGCGCCTTACGAAATACGAAAGCATAAAGTGGAATATCATCTCGATCTCGCCAGGTATCTGGGTTGCAGGTCCGATTCGGTGAAATGGGGGATTTATTTGTCGGAAACCGAAAAAAGGGACGTGGCGCGGCTGCTTCGGGAAAGTGGGGTTTCGACTCCCTTTGTCTGTGCTCATCCCGGCGGTCGCCTTCCACTTAAAGGATGGCCGACACATAAGTGTGTCAATCTCTACGACCGAATGATTGATCGATTCGGATTGCCGCTTGTGCTTCTTTCCGCAGAATCGGAGATCGGATTGGCGGATGAAATTTCCGGCAGAATGAAAAACCGTCCCGTATTGTTGGCCGGAAAGACAAGTGTTCGGCAACTGTCTGGTATAATAGAGAAATCATCACTTTTAGTGTGCAATGACAGCGCACCGATGCATATTGCTGCAGCTTTGGGCACTCCAACGGTTGCGATTTTTGGTCCCTCCAAAAGCGTGGAGACCCGACCTTACGGCGAAGGGCACCTTGTCGTTGAAAAGGACTTTCCCTGCCGCTGGAATTGCGACGAATCCCGATGTCGGAACAGGGACCATCATGCCTGCATGAAGTCGATTTCGGTTGATGATGTCTTTCAGGCAGTCGAACGTCAGATGTCACTTTTTACAAATGGGTAGATCCAATTCATGAGGGGAGATGCTTGCAAAGCCTGGAAATCGGATCCCGGAAGGGCATGGAGTGAAACGGGATGTCCGCAGGTTTTTATATGCAGACGGTGTAGGGAGATTGAAATCATAGATGGATGACCGCATCTTTCTACTGAGTTGCAGATCCTATCAAGAGATTTTAAACCGACTGCCGGTCGCCTTAGAACAGTTTCGAGACCTTTTGCCTGCGGACAGGTGCGCACGGATCTTGCTCAAACCCAACCTGAATTCCAACATGAACGCCTTGACGGGGAACACGACGGATCTCCGGTTGCTCGCAGCGGTGGTCCTTTTTCTGAAGGACAGAGGCTATGAAAAAATCACGATCGGGGAGGGAACCAACAGCGGATTTTATCGGAACCGCATCAGCGTCATTTCCCGTCTGCAGGTGGACCGGCTGGCACGGCACTGCGGGGTCGGCGTGATAGACCTCAACCGGTCCCGGCCGGTCGTCATCGATCTGAAAAACGGCGTTAAGGCGCAAATGGCCAGAGAGTGTTTTGAGGCGGACCTCTTCATCAACCTGCCCAAACTGAAAACCCATTTCGAAGTCGGCATGAGCGTCTGCCTGAAAAACATGATGGGTTGCCTTGTGGGCCAGGAGAACAAGAAAAAAGCGCATGACGCGCTGGCGGAAAACATTCTGCTGCTGAATCAGGCCGTCAAGCCCCACCTTCATGTCGTGGATGCGCTCGTGGCGATGGAGGGTCTGGGGCCCACCCGTGGAACGCCGATTCGCCTGGATACGATCGTGGTCGGGACAGACCCCTATTTGATCGATCTTTTGTGCTGCCGGATGGCCGGATTTTCCCACGAAAAAGTCAGAACGCTCGCCGTTGCGGAAAAGAAAGGACTCCTAACGGACGTTCATCACCGGATCGTCCGGGATCTCATCGGTGAATCGCCGGCCCGACCGTTCCGACCGCCGAATCCGGGACCGCTGGCTGCCTTTATTCATCATCCGGACAGGCAGAAATTTTTCTTGAAGATCCG
>JAXDCM010000135.1:0-4527 GCA_034677965.1 Syntrophales bacterium | reverse complement strand
TTTCATAACCTGAGAACATATAAAAGCAGATTCTTATCAGCCCAACCCACAACTTTAACCGAACAGAAAGGCAACCCGATGACACTCTTATGGATCATCATTGTGGCGGCGGCGATCATTGCCGGGGTGGCAGTCTCGATCTACAACAAATTGGTCCGGATGCGCAACACGGTGCGGTCGTCATGGTCGGACATCGACGTGCAACTGAAGAAACGATATGACCTCGTGCCGAACATTGTCGAGGCCGTCAAGGGTTATGCGAGTCACGAGAGGTCTCTATTCGAAAAGGTGACCGAGGCGCGGTCTCGGGCGATCCATGCGACGGGGCCCGTCGAGACGGCAAAGGCCGAAAACCTGCTGAGGGATTCGCTGAAGAGCCTGTTTGCCGTGGCCGAGGCCTATCCCGATCTGAAGGCGAATCAGAACTTCCTGCAACTGCAGACCCAGCTCAAGGAGATTGAGGACAATATCGAATCCGCGCGGCGATATTACAACGCGGTGACCCGGGATTACAATACGGCGATCGAGCAGTTCCCTTCCAACCTGGTTGCCTCGCAGTTCAAATTCGAGAGGAGCGAATTTTTCGAACTCGAAACACCGGACGTCGAGCGCAAAGCGGTCAAGGTCAGTTTCTGACGAGAGGCGAGATCATGATCACGGCGCCCGGATGGAAGTTGAATTGTGCAAGCAGGATTCAAGCAACGCTTGTTCGCATCTTGCTCGCCGTTGTTCTGATCTTCGTTGTCGTGGGTCCGGATGCGGCCGTGGCGGCAACGGAAACCATTCTGTCGTTCGCAAGCGAGATTACCGTCAATGCAGACGCGAGTCTGCATGTGACGGAGACCATCAGAGTCGTCAGTACAGGCGATCAGATCAAGCGGGGGATCTACAGAGACTTTCCAACGACCTATAAGGATCATGCCGGAAACAAATACGTCGTCGGCTTTACGATCCTAAATGTTGCGCGGGACGGCCGGCCCGAGGCATATCACACCGAAGACCTGTCCAACGGCGTCCGGATCTATATGGGCCGGAAAGAGCATCTGCTGACGCCAGGCGAGCATACCTTCACGTTGAGTTACCGGACCGACCGGCAGTTGGGCTTCTTTCGGGACCACGACGAGCTCTACTGGAACGTCACCGGAAACGGGTGGGTCTTCCCCATTGAAACGGCCTCCGCAAGGATTAATTTGCCCGCCGGCATCTCTGCCGACAAGGTGACTCTCGAGGGCTATACCGGACCGATGGGCGCCAAGGATCAAGACTTTTCCTCGGCTTTGACTCCGGACGGAAGGGCTGTTTTCAAAACGACGCGAAGATTGGCCGCCAACGAGGGACTCACGATTGTGGTCCTCTGGCCGAAGGGATTCGTGCAGGAGCCTTCCCCGGCCGATAAGACTTTCCATTTTCTGAAGGACAACCTGACCGCGCTGGTCGCCTTTGTCGGTCTGGTTGTTCTCCTTTTGTACTATGTGCTGGTATGGTTCAGGGCGGGGCGAGACCCGGCCCGGGGAACCATCATGCCGATCTACACCCCGCCCGACAACCTGTCCCCCGCGTCGATGAGGTTTATCGCCGAGATGAAATACGACGACAGGGCGTTTGCGGCGGCCGTGATCAACATGGCGGTGGAGGGGTTTCTTTCCATCAAAGAGAAGAACGGCAAATACACGCTTACGAAAATCGGCGGCGACTTGACCCGTCTTGGCGTCGAAGAGAAAAAAATTGCCGGTCATCTCTTTCAATCCCGTGATGTCATCGTTCTCGAACCGAAAAATCACGTCCACATTGCCGCCGCCAAAAATGCGCTGAAGACATCCCTGACCCTTTCGTTTGAAAAAACCCATTTCGTAACCAACCGGGGGGCGTTTATCACCGGAGTGGTGATATCCGCGGCGGTCATGGCGTTAAGCTTTCTTTCCAAGCTCAAACAGCCCGATGTTCTTTTCCTTGGCGTTTGGCTTACGGGGTGGAGCATCGGGGTGGTCTTTCTCTCTTTAATGGTCGTGAAGCTTTGGCGTCAGGTATTTACGGGAGCACGGAAACTGGGGACAACCGTCGGCAGTCTCGGATCGGCGCTTGTCATGACCGGTTTTGCGCTGCCCTTCTGGGGCGCAGAAATCTTTGTCCTGGTCATTCTGGCCCGGAGCGCTCCGCCCCTCGTCGGTCTCATTGCGGTTGTGGTGATCCTGAACATGGCCTTCTATCATCTGCTCAAGGCCCCGACAATGCTCGGACGCCGGCTTCTTGACCGCATCGAAGGCTTCAAGATGTTTCTGGGCGCCACCGAGGGGGACCGTCTCCAGCGCATGGTTCCCGCAGACCGCACCCCCGAGCTTTACGAAAAGTACCTGCCGTATGCGCTTGCGCTGAATGTCGAGCAGGCTTGGACCGAGCAGTTCGCCGACGTGCTGTCGGCGTCCCTGCGGACGGATGGCGGCGGCTACCGCCCCGGATGGTACTCAGGCGCCCTGTTTGATGGCGGACAAATCGGAAGTTTCGCCGGCAATGTGGGGAATGCCCTGAGCAGCGCCATCTCCTCCTCTGCAACCGCACCGGGATCAAGATCGGGAGGAAGCAGCGGAGGAGGCGGTGGAGGTTCGTCGGGCGGCGGCGGAGGAGGCGGGGGCGGCGGCGGTTGGTAGAATCCCGGCCATCCTCCTTTGTGAAGACTACCGCGCAGGCCGGATGACGACGAAATGAGCCCTTCGGTTCTTGGCCAGGGCCGCCTCGTCATGTCCGGGATCCAGGGGTTTCTCCTTGCCGTAGCTGATCGTTTTGATCCGCTCCTTTGAAACGCCCAGTTCTGTAAGGAATCTGGCCGCTTCATCGGCGCGCTTCTGGCCGAGCGCCAGGTTATATTCGGCGGTGCCCCGCGCGTCGCAATGCCCCTCGATGATGAGCTGATACCCCGTATGTTCAAGATAGGCCCGTGCGCCGGCCTTCAGGATCTCCTGATTCGCGGGATTGAGGGTGTACGAGTCGAAATCGAAATGGATGTCGGGAATTTGAAGCCCCTTCGGGATCGCCGCTTCGCTGCCTGCGGTTTCCCGCGTACCGGTTTTGGGCGTTTTTGCATCGATTGACCGATCTGTGAGTGTTTGTTCTCTCAACCCCTGACCGGTAAGCGTTTGCTCGTGCAGCGCGCTCCCCTTGGCGTCTTTATCGCCCGTCAAAGCCCTTTCCTCGGCCTGGCCCACGGCCTTCTGTTCCCCGGGGACCCATAGGTCACTCTTCACGGGGCTCCTTTTGCTGCAACCGGCAAACAATGCAACCCACAGAAACAAAACCATGAGAGCCACGCCTACCCAAAGCTGTTTTTTCGCCGCCATCTTTCGTCCTCCATCCATTGTCAGCGTTCATGATAACGAGATTATGCCTTCCGGATCCAACGCGTTAAGGTTTCTTTCCTCTTTTCACCGCCTGGTACCCCGGACGTCACCCATCCTTCCCGTTTCTCCAGTATACCAGACTGGTCCCCCTGATGCTTTCCAATCCCAGATTTTTTTCCCTTTCGATTTCTTCCAGCGCCTGGGTCACGCCTTCCCAGATCCCGTAATCATGCCAGATGACGACCCCATTTCGGCCGACCAGTTTCAGGGCGCGGTCCGTATCGGAAAGCGCGTAATCGTAAGCGTGCGACCCGTCGACAAAGACCAGCGAGCATGTCCCGTAATAAGGGGAGAAATCGAACGTTGCGGAGTCCCCCATGAATTGGGTGATGCGGGCAACGGCTTCGGGGTGGTCCGCAACGTACTGTTTGTAACGCATTCCCGGTTCCGGCTTTTCGACAAAGTATACCTCGCCATAGGACAATTCATACCGGGGTTTCGTCGTCGGGGGCAGATCCAGGGTGAAGATTTGGCAACCCCGCGGGGTGTTCAGGGCCAGATTCAGCGCCGTCCTGCCGTCGTAAGTGCCGATCTCGAAGATATTCGTCCCCTCGGGACAATTCGCGGCCATCTGGCCCAAAATGCCCAGTTCACTGATCCGGATGTTTCCGTATTCCTGGCGGTGCTCATACAGGCGAATGGATCTCGGCACGGTGCACCGCCGCCAGGACACGGACGGCAGGTGCGTTTCCTGCATGAACCGGTCTTTTTTCCCGCGCCGTCGCCGCCAAAAAATGCGCCAACCTTTGGACAGGGCGGAAAATGGGAGATAGACGCCCGTGGAATAAATGCCGAGGTATTCTTCTTTGGTCATGCCACCCTTTCCTTCAGGTACCGTCCCGCCGACATGACCGCTGCATAGGTCGGCTGAACCCCCAAATGGCCCGTTGATGCGGGCTGATTATAGAAAAAAGACGAACCCCGGGCAAGAAATAAAACAGCAGGAATAAAACAGCAAATAAAACAGCGAATCATACAGCGATGGAACAATCATCGGGCAAAATGTGCGGCAGTGTATAATCGATTGTGTAAATTGATAAGGGTCTGAGAGGGGTAGAAAAAAAGGCGCTTTTCCTTTACAGGGTTTGTGCCCAACAAACCGTTGAGAAAGGAGAAAGCGCCATGAAGCTGGAAG
>JAXDCM010000134.1:0-7641 GCA_034677965.1 Syntrophales bacterium | reverse complement strand
CGCCGCTGGCTCGGCCGAAGGAGCCTCGAGGAGGATGTCGAAGAGGCGCTGCTGGGCGGTGCGACACTCGTTCAAATCCGCGAAAAGGAGATCTCCTCGCGGGCATATCTGGAGCTGGCCCGGAGGTTGAAGGAGGTTACAGACCGGTATGGCGTTCCGCTGATCGTCAATGACCGGGTCGATATCGCACTGGCCGTTGACGCCGACGGCGTGCACGTCGGGCCGGATGATTTGCCCGTTTCCTTCGCCCGCCGGTTGCTGGGACCCGACAAAATTGTCGGCGCTTCCGCCTCTTCGCTGGAAGAGGCGCTGACTTTTCAGGCGCAGGGCGCCGATTACCTCGGGGTCGGCGCCGTTTTCCCCACGGCGACCAAGCAGGTCACCGAAAAGGTCGACCTGGAAACGCTTGCGCGAATCAAGGCCGCCGTCCGCATCCCGGTGGCGGCGATCGGCGGGATCGACGCCGGAAACGCCCCTGAGGTCATGAAGACGGGCGTGGACGGCGTGGCCGTCGTATCGGCGATCCTGAATCGATCCGACATCCGGGAGGCGACGCGAGGCCTCTTGTCCAAACTCAAAAAGGAAAAATCATGAGTGGAACGAGCCATCGCTGGCCCGTCTTGTGGGCCACATTTCTGACTTATCTTTTCGACAGCTATGACCTGATCGTCCTGGCCATTGCCATGCCGGTTCTGCTCAAGGTCCTTCAGATCACCCTCCCCGAGGGAGGGCTACTCGGTTCGTCCACGATGTTGGGAGCGATGTTCGGAAGCATCTTGTTCGGGTTGATCGCCGAGAACCGCGGCCGACGTTTCTCCCTGGTGCTCGCGCTGATCTGGCTCGGCGCCGGGATGGCGGGCGTCTGTCTTGTCCACTCCTGGGGCCATTGGATGGCGCTGAGGTTCGCAACGGGGCTTGCCATCGGCGGCATTTGGGGCCCGTGCGCGGCGCTGATTGCCGAGCACTGGTCCGCGGAATACCGCGCACGCGCCGCCTCATTCGTCTTCAGCAGCTTCGCCATCGGCGCGGTGCTGGCCTCCCTGGTCGGCCGGATGGTCCTGCATATCCAATGGCAGTGGCTGTTTGCCGCCGGAGCGCTCTCCCTTCCCGTTTCCCTGGTGGTCTTGCGGCTGGTGCCTCCCGATCGCAAGAAAGCCGGCCCGGCTGCCATCGAGCTCCGCGCTTCGCGAAAAGAAAAAGTCGGGATCGGGGCCATCTTCGAGGGGGGATTGGCCAAAATCACGCTGCCGGCTACGATGATCAGCGTCGTCAATCTCGCGGGCTACTGGGGAGCCGCCTTCTGGATTCCGACCTTCCTGACCCGGGAGAGGGGGCTGGGCCTTTCGACCATGGCGGGCTTTTCCTTCGTCATGTACCTCGGCATGTTTCTCGGCTTTCAATTCTTCGGTTGGCTTGCGGACCGGATCGGCCGCCGCCGGTCGATGATGGCCGCCTTCGCCGCCGCGGCCGTTTCGGTTGCAACCTACATCGTCGTTCGCCACCCGATGTTTCTGTTCTGGTGGGGGGTCGTCGTGGGCTTTTGTCTCTGCGGCTCCGGCGGCGTGCTGGGGGCCTATTACGCGGAGCTCTTTCCGGAACGGGTTCGCGCGTATGCCAGCGGTTTCTGCTGGAATATGGGAAGGCTGGGCGCCGTGTTGGCGCCCTACACCATCGGCCATATCGGCAAAATCCATGGTCTCCAGACTGGCCTGGCGGTCACCTGCGTCATCTACCTGGTCGGGGCGGCGATGCTGCTGTTGTTGCCCGAAACCTTCCGGAGAAATGCGTGAGCCGATCGATGATTTTTGCTGAAAAGATTCTTGGCGGCAGGACGCTGATCCTAGGCGATGTCAATACCGGAAAGACCACGCTGACGAGGAATCTGCTGGAGGAGCTCTGCAGTCGGAGACTCGGGGATAAGGTCGCCGTTCTGGACCTGGCGCCGGATATCCCGGCCGAGATTGCCGCCGAAAAAGGGCTGACCGGTGTCGGCGGCAAGCTGCAGCCGCCGGAGGGGTACGGCGTCCTCTACCTGGGAGGCCCTTTTGCCCCGCCCCGTTTGAGTTCGAAAACGGAGACGGAGGCCCGGGAGAAGGCCCGCTGCAACCGCCGGAGAATCGAGACGCTCTTCCGTCGGCTGGACCGTCGCCCGCGGAAGATCCTGCTGATCAATGACGTCAGCATTGCGCTGCAGGCGGGGACGGCCCAAAGCCTGATCCGCCGGTTGGAGCGGGTGGAAAGGGTTGTCGCGAACGGTTACTGGGGTGAAAGACTCGGAGGCGGGGCGCTGACCGCCCAAGAGCAGAACGAGATGGGAAAACTCAAAACCTACTTTGAAAAGACGGGCCAAGTGCTGATGCTCGAGCGGCGCTTCCGCTGACCGTCGTCCCGGGAGAAACTGCAGCCATTCCCGTTCCCCCTCCTTCCCCGTCTCTATCCGGACATTTTCAAGCCGTCCTTTTTTCACTATTTCAATCTATTTCGAATCGATGGCCCAGGAAGATACGGGTTTGTATGGGTATGGATTAGTAATAGTAAGTTGTTATATGTCATTTTATAGTTGATATTTTCTTTTCGATCGTCTATTCTGCCGCCCGCATTGAGAGGAAATGGCCATGCCCGAAGGAATGATGAACACCAAGGAAGTTGCCCGTTATCTGGACATCCATGAGAAGCGGGTCTATGCGTTGATCAAGACGAAGAAGATTCCGGCAACGAGGATGACCGGGAAGTGGCTTTTCCCGAAGAGCGTGATCGATGACTGGATCGAGAGAAACGCCCTTTCAGGTCTGGAACAGGCCCGCCGGAAGAGCGAACGGATCGCCGGGGCGCTCCTCGCGGCCGGGAGCAACGATCCGTTGCTCGACATTCTCCAGACCTGCCTGAAAAAGGTTCATCCCGAATTGTTCATCTTTTCCGCGAACACGGGGAGCCGGGGAGGGCTTTTGGCGTTGGAGAAGGGTTTTACCGATATCGCCTGGTCGCACCTGCTGGATCCCGAAAGCGGAGAGTACAACATCCCCTACCTGGCGAAGTGGGTTCCGAGCGTCCAAGCGGTGGTTGTCAATCTCTTTTACCGGGAGATGGGCTTTCTTCTTGCCAAGGGCAATCCGCTTGGGATTGGCGGATTCGCGGATCTGACGCGCGACGGGGTCCGATTCATCAATCGCCAGGAAGGTTCCGGGACGCGCCTGCTGCTGGACCACAACCTGCAAAAGGCCGGTCTGCAACCGGACAGGATCGCCGGTTATGAGAACGAGGTGTTCACCCACATCGAAGTCGGGCTGTCGATTCTCTCCGGTGAAGCGGACGCGGGGATCGCTACGGTAGCGGTTTCGACGATGCTCGGTCTCGATTTCATTCCGATTGCCCGTGAACGGTTCGACATGATCTGCGACCAATCGATCTTTTTTCAGAAGGGGGTCCAGGCCCTGATGCAGGTTCTCAACGGGGATCTCTTCCGTCAGCGGATCAAGAATCTGAAGGGCTACGATTTCGGCAATGCCGGCCGAATTCTCTATACGCAAGGGGAATGATTTCAGCGACGAGAAGGGAGAGATATCCGTAACGATATCAGCCCCCGGGACAGATTGAAGTGAATGGGTCATCAATCGATTGAATGAAGGATTGGGAAAGGAGTGCGTGATGATCAAGCGAAGTTTGATTTTTCTGTTGTTCGTGCTGTTTCTCTTTCCGGCCTGCAGCACGATGGATGTTGCCGGACCGTCCCAGGAGAACAAGTTTGTTCTGCTGGCCAGCACGATCGGGCCGATCGACGCCGGGATTGTCGGCGCGTTGGAGGAGGGATTCGAGAAAGAGACCGGCATCCGGGTGCGCCATGTGGGCGCCGGAACGGGCGCGGCCCTGAAAATGGCTGAAAAGGGGCAGTTCGACCTGGTGCTGGCCCATGCCAAGTCCCTGGAGGAAAAGTTTGTGAAAGACGGCTTCGGGACGGAGCGGATCCCGCTGATGTACAACGATTTCGTCATCGTCGGGCCGGCGGCCGATCCGGCGGGAATCAAGGGGATGAAGACCTCGGCCGAGGCGCTGCGGACCATCGCCGCAAAGAAGGCGACCTTCGTCAGTCGGGGAGACAAGTCAGGAACGCACGTTGCCGAGATGGATCTCTGGAAGGGGGCAGGCATCCAGCCGTCCGGAAACTGGTATGTCGTCTACGAGAAAGGTTCGAGCGGCAATATACCGACCTTGCGCTACGCCGGCGAAAAACAGGTCTACACGGTCATCGACCGGGCGACCTACCTGTCGCTGAAGAAAGAGATCAATCTCGCGATTCTCGTAGAAAACGATAAGGCGATGCTGAACTTCATGTCTCTGATTCCGGTCAACCAGGCGAAGTTCCCCCGGGTGAACCGTGCGGGGGCGATGCAGTTCATCCATTGGATGACGGCCGCGGACAAAGGTCAGATCATCATACGAGACTTCGGCAAGGACAAATACGGCGCGCCGATGTTTTTCCCCAACTCGGACGCTTGGCGCAAGAAAATGGGAAAGTGAATTTTGAAAAGTAGAGAAAAACAATTCACCATAAGGAGAAGATCATGAAAAGAAATTGGACAAGGATTTTGGTTGTGGCGCTGGTTGCCATGGGGTTAATGACCGGCTTGACGTTTCCCGCTTTTGCCGCATCGGCGCAGAAGAATCTGATCCTGGCGACGACAACGAGCACTCAGGATTCGGGGCTTCTGGACGTTCTGATCCCGATTTTTGAAAAGAAGACCGGCTATTTTGTCAAGACGATCGCCGTCGGTTCCGGCCAGGCGATGGCCATGGGTCAGAAGGGCGAGGCGGATGTCCTGCTGGTTCACTCACCTGCCGCCGAGAAGAAATTTATCGCGGACGGATTCGGCATTGATCGGCTGATCGTCATGCACAACGACTTCATCGTCATCGGCGATCCCGCCGATCCGGCGGGGATCAAGTCGGCCAAGACCACGCCGGAAGCCTTCAAGAAGATTGCCGATGCCGGCGCTCTCTTCCTTTCGCGCGCGGACAAGTCCGGGACCCATACGAAGGAGCTCGATGTCTGGAAGGCCGCTGGCGTCAAGCCTTCCGGGCTGAAGTGGTACCAGGAGACGGGGCTCGGAATGGGGCAGACCCTCAACGTGGCCAACGAAAAGCGGGGATACACCCTCGCCGACCGCGGGACCTATCTGTCCCGGAAAAAGGACCTGAAACTGGACATTCTGAAGGAAGGCGATCCGATCCTGTTGAACGTTTATCATGTGATCAGCGTCAATCCGGCAAAGTTCGCGAAGGTCAACACCGAAGGGGCGAAGGCCTTCTCCGACTTCATGGTCTCTGCGGAAACCCAGAATATCATCAAGACGTTCGGCGTGGAGAAGTTCGGCGGCGCCCTCTTCTTCCCCGATGCGGGCAAGCCGGAGTATAATTGATTATTGATCTAAGATACCCAAATCGGGTGTTGCAGGGACCCATCGGAACCCCTGCAATGCCCGAAAAAAATCGAAACAGGCGGCGCGATCCATGGATCTGATTCTCGAGGGGATCCAAAAGGCCTTTTATCTCATCTTCACGCTGGACAGCGAGGTCCTGGGGATCACGCTTCTGTCTCTGCGGGTGTCGGGGACGGCGACGCTGATGAGCCTTTTCATCGGCATCACCGTCGGCACGGTTGTGGCCCTGACCCGTTTCCCGGGGAGGCAACTTGTGGTGAGCATCATCAATACCGGGATGGGTCTGCCGCCGGTGGTTGTGGGGCTCTTCGTGACGATCTTCCTTTGGCGGAACGGGCCGCTTGGGTTCCTGGAGATCCTCTACACGCCGACGGCGATCATCCTGGCCCAGGCCGTGATCGCCACCCCGATCGTCACGGGGATCACGCTGGCGTCCATCCAGAATCTGCCGGCAAACCTCCGTCTCCAGATCCTCGCCCTGGGCGCCACGCGCGTCCAGATGGTCTGGATCCTCGTGAAGGAAGCTCGCCTGCCGCTACTGGCGGCGGTCATGGCCGGCTTCGGCGGCATCATCTCGGAGGTCGGGGCATCGATCATGGTCGGCGGAAACATCAGGGGCTACTCCCGGGTCCTGACGACGGCGACGGTCATGGAGACGGGACGGGGGAATTTCGATATCGCCATCGCCCTATCGGTCATCCTGATGCTCCTCGCCTTTTTCGTGAACGCGATCCTCACCCAGATCCAGCAGCGGGAGAGGCCCAGATGAACCCTGTCGGCGATCCGAACGTTCTGCTGAAGGCAGAGAATCTCATTGTCCGCCGGGGAGGCGCGACGGTCCTCGACATCCCGGCTTTGAGCGTATTTCAGGGACAGGTCCTCGTCCTGATCGGACCGAACGGCGCGGGGAAATCCACGCTGCTGCTGACGCTGGCCGGCTTGCTGAAATTCGGGCAGGGGAAAATCCTGTTCCGGGGGGCGCCGATTGCCGACGGCGGATTTGACTACCGCCGGCACATTGCGATGGTTTTCCAGGAGCCGCTTTTGTTTGATACAACCGTCTTCGAAAACGTCGCCGCGGGTCTCAAGATCCGCGGGGTGGTTCGAAGCGAGATCGAACGGATTGTGCCCGAATACCTGGAGCGCTTCGGCGTCGGTCATCTGGCAAAACGTTCCGCGCGGAAGCTCTCCGGCGGTGAGGCGCAGCGGACCAGCCTCGCCCGGGCCTTCGTCACAAAACCTCAGATCGTTTTTCTCGACGAACCCTTCTCTTCTCTCGATCCGCCGACCCGGGAGGCGCTGACGGATGATCTCGAACGGATCCTCCGCGAAACGCACACCACGGCCGTTGCCTCGACCCACGATCAGACGGAGGCGCTCAGACTGGGCGAACGGCTTGCGGTGGTGAACGAAGGAAGGATTGAGCAGATCGGCCCGGCGGCTGAGGTGATGAACCGGCCCGTGAACGAGTTTGTCGCCTGTTTCGTCGGAGTCGAAACGGTTCTGCCGGGGCGGGTCGTCCACGTGTCCGACGGGGTCTTTACCGCCGCGGTGGACGGCGGCGAGATTCAGGCGGTGGGCCGTGTCCGAACGGGGGAAGAGGTTCTGTGTTGTATCCGGCCGGAGCATGTGACTCTTGCGGTGGACGCCCCGGCTTCGAAGTCCAGCGCACGGAATGTGTTTGCAGGGACGATCCGAAAGATCACGCCGTTCGGGCTCTTCCATCGGGTTTATCTCGAATGCGGTTTTGACCTTGTGGCCTACGTGACCCGCCAGTCCCTCGAAGAGCTTGGGCTGGAGGAAGGGAAAAGCGTGACCGCATCGTTCAAGGCCACCGCCGTCCACGTCATCCCCCGCGTTATGCCTACCTGATTCCATCCACGTCGGCTCGCTCTGCCCGGAGGGAATAGCGCCGTTTCCAGGGGACATCACGGACCTGATCCAAGATCTTCACTTTCCGTTGTCTCCCGCAATATTTGAATATCCAATGGGGTCTTCAAGGTTTTTTGTTTGACTGAGATCATGTCTTATGTCAATATCTTGCACAATCGGAAAGCGATAACCCCCCACACAGCAAACAGCGGGGTTTCCTAATGGACCATGGTTCTGTTCTTCGTTGCAAGCGACGGGGAATTGAAGCCGAAGAGATTAAGGACGGTAAAAAAAGCCGTTCGGCAGTCTACATTATATGTTCACTCCGCCATAG
>JAXDCM010000133.1:0-59905 GCA_034677965.1 Syntrophales bacterium | reverse complement strand
GATCCACGTTGTATTTCTTCTTCACGAAGGCCGCGAAGGCCTTCAGGGCCGGGTCATGGACGTCCTTGGAAACCGGGGTAATGAGATAGAACTCATTCTCGATCGCCTGGGAGAAGCCGACCCCCGACAGACAGAAGAAACCCATGACCGCCAGGGCAATCACTACTGCTAAACGTTTCATGATCTCTACCTCCTTAGATTATAGGGTTGCTGCCTCGACTATCACTTTCCGTTTTAGGATTGAAAAAATTCATCAATGGACGGGGAATGGAAAATGTAGACTGGAAACGCTCACAGGCCGGATCTTCTGAAACGCGAAAGAAGGTTGCAAAATTCAAAGCTTTCGCTCCCGAAACCTTTACTGTCCTTTTTTCTTTTATAATCCTTAACCCCAAATGAAAAAGAATGTCAAGCAAAACAGGGGGCAAGCCCGTCCACGAATGGCTGGCGGGGAAACCCCACTTGGTTCGAATGAAACCATGAAGGGGTTCTCTGTTTCCATGCCGGATTTACAATACGCAAAACACAGTTTTAAATTGGGTTCATGCGATTCCGGGCAACCCATGGCCATATTACGGCGGGAGCAGTTCTTTCACAGCGATCACCGCCACATAGTCACCCTTTGTGTAGCCGGGAACGGGCTCCTGTGGCGCATCGTTGGAATAGAGCGGATGGGTGGTGAGCGTCTGCCAGTATTCTTTCACCCTGAATCCCGCGTTTTCGATAAGAGCGGTCTTTTCGGGCACACTTTTCCAACGCACGCAGGACAGGAACTCAGCCGGATATGGATTTTTGGGCGCGCGGATTTTAAGTTTCGGGTGGTCCCAGGTGCCGAACTGAGCGGCAAGGTCATAGAGTGTGCCGTACCCGCCTTCGGCGGTCACATCCAGCACCAACAGTCTGCCGCCGTCCCGAAGCACTTTGTGTGCTTCTGCAAATGCCGCCCCGGGGTTTTCGATATAACTGGAAGAACCGTTGAAGAGCACTGTATCGAATCCAGTGCCTGCCTTTGAGGCGGAATCTGCTCCCACGCGCAGTACCTTCATGCCGCGTTTTTCAGCAATGGCCGCCATGCCTTCCGAAGGTTCGATTCCCTCGTTTATTTCGATTCCGAAACGGATTTTGAGCATCGATTCGAAAATCCCGCTGCCACACCCCACGCTAAGTGTTCGGCCGGGATTGCCGAGTGCTTTTTTCAGAAGCAGTAACTCACTCAGCAGCACATTGCTGTTGAGCTTGAACCAGTTGTCGTAGGCTTCGGCGTGCTCGTCATAGACCACGGTCGCTTCAGTTGTTTCAGTCATTATTCGTTTCCTCCAGGATTGTCTGCGACTCCCCAGACCGCATCCAGAAACCCGATTTCCAGTCGGCAGCCACGGACGTAAAATGCCTCCATATCGAGTTCCGTTTCCGCTGTAGCCCGGGCATCCACTGCGCGTTCGATTTCCAACACGTCCGCTTCGTATTCGGGGCTGGAATAAAGCGCGGCCCATTTCGAATAAATCATGTGATCCGGTTTGCGCGAAGCGACTTTCCTGCCCATTTCCAGATAGCTGCGGTAACAGGGGACAATTGCAGCCAACGCGCTGTGGATTGGAGCGGACAGAGATGTTTCTTTTAGAAACAGCGCGTTTTGCGCGCAACCGGGCAAAGGTTCGGCTGCTTCAAGCATCGTGTGGGAGATGTCCAGCAAAGGAAAGAAGTTTTGATGCAGCGCAACTTCTGCGGCGGCGCTGCCGCGAAGGTGACGCAGGAGCATTTCCCGCTCTGCCTCACGGGTGCTGCGAGCGGCCAGTGCGCGTAAATATTCGGTATAACTTTTGAGATACAGGCAGTCTTGGATGATGTAGTTGCGAAACACCTGCATGGGCAAGGTTGCGCCCGCCATGCCCTCTACAAGCGAGTGGAATGTTATCGCGTGGTACAGCTTCCGGTGCTTTGTGCGCATTTCAAGACTGAAACTTCTCAAGATCTCTCCGCATCCATAAAAAAGAGACGATCCAGTTGTCGGGGTTCATTGTCCCGGCGGACAACCCCGGCCAGACGATGCAATTCCTCTTCGCAACACTCACCTTGGAAGAGATCGATGTCGAGGGGCTCTTGCCGCCATTGCCCGGCATAGGGAGGCAGGAGCTTGTCCCTGCCTGTCGCGGAGGTCAGGATGAGCCCCCTTTTCCCTAAAAGCTTCACCAGGGCCGGCAATTCGGCGATGTCGCCCTCGCTCTGAATGTATTTCCCCGGAAAGACGGCTTTCAAAAACATGCCCGATTCCTTTCTGATGCGATCGGTTGGCATTGGCGTGACGGGCACTGTAGGACATCGAGTGGATAAAGTCCAGTTTCATCTTCGTCCGGATTGATCCAGATAACCGGGGCGGCGGCCGGATGGAGCCAGCCCAGGATTTTTAAGAGGTCTTCTTCCGAGAGGGCAATGCAGCCGGAGGTCGGCGCCCCTCTTTTTTCCCGGACATGCAGAAAAATTGCGCTGCCCCGACCGGGGATGACCGGATGCGTGTTGTATTCGATGACCAGACCGTATTTGTACTGATCGTCGTCACGCTTCATTTTTTCATAAGAAGCCGCCTTTGTTTCATGAAGCTTTACCCAGCGGTTGTAGTCCGGCGCCTCCGGGTCATCCACCCACAGATCGTCGACCAGCGCTTGACGATACGGCATGCGGGTTTCGACGGATTCGGCATATCCGAAAACTGTTCCCAACCGGTACAGCCCCGACGGGGTCCGCCCGTCTCCTTCGCGTTTTTCATGGAGAGGCGCGAAACCGTTTCGGCCGATCACCGCCGGCATCGGGTCAAAAACCTCGGTCCAGACACCGTTTTGCCTTTCCATTGCGCAAACGCTTGGGGAGGTCCAAAACAAAAAACGGTTTTCTTTCACCAGCAGGACCTGGCCCGCCGTTTCCAGTTTTTCCCTTGCGACCTTTTCGATTGACGCAGATGTCCGATGCTGCGCCGCGCAGGCGGCAAGCAACAGCAGCATGACCGGAAAGAATAATAAACGGCATGCTTTGAGCTTTTTCATTGCATCCGATTCCGTGAAAGGGGCGCCCTGATCCTCTAAGGCTTTCGTGTGAGGATGCCGAAAAATGCCGTCGGCTGCTGATCGTCGATTTTGGTGAAGGCAAACTCCATGCGGTCCGCATCCAATACGCGGAATGTGAAGCATGCACCCGGTTTGGCAAGCGCTCCATGAGTCTGGTCCGGGCTCAAGCTGCCGGCCATCGGGTCGCGATGCGGCACGGAAGCTGCGCCCTTCACACCCGGCTGGGTCCAGACGTCATCCGCCCAGATGGCGTTTCCCTCCTGTCGAGTGATGACCAGGCTGGAGTTCGCGTTTACCGGTCGGTCGGGGAGTGCATAACGGTAGCTGCCGGTCCACGTGCCCACGAGGTTGACACCCTTCAGCACCGGAGCCACGGGTTCGTTGCCTCCGTTGCGGAGCGTCGCATAGAACGCCGTGGCCGCCTCATGCTTGCCGCCCATGCGGATGAATTCCAACGCCATGCGATCGGGAGGCAGAAGCCGAAAGCCCAAGCGTACGCCCTCCTTGGTCAGCACACCGCTGGTCCCCTGTGGATTGATGGAACCCAGCATCCGCTCACGCAGAATGGTCTTGGGATCGGTTTTCGCGGTGAGGGGGCCGGTCGGGCTCCAGACGTCATCCATCCAGAGGAGCTCGCCGTCCTGTCGGACGAGATCCAGGCGCACGCCACTGGGCTTGAGTTCTCCCGGCTGCGCGACCAGGCATTGACCGCGCCATGACCCGGAAAGATCCGGCCACTTGGCCTGCGGGACGGAGCCGACCGCGCCCCGCTTCAGGACGGCATAGAAGGCTATAGGCGCAAAACCGCCGAGGCTCTTGAAGCTCGCCATCTCCAGTTCCATCTCATCTTGTCCCACAAGACGAAACAAAAATTGTACGCCCTCTATGGTGAAAAGCCCATGATCGCCCTTCGGGCCGAGAGAACCCACGAAAGGATTGCGGATCCATTCGGCAAGCGCTTTGCCGGTTGTCCGGTCAATCGGGTGCCAGACGTTGACGCCCCAGAGCAATTCACCATCTTGACGGGTGATTTCGTAGCTGCTCTCGCGGACCAGTCGCCCCGCCTCCGTGGGCGTGGCATAGGTTGTCTTCCAGACGCCGCGAAGATCCGGCATTTTACCTGCCTGGGCCATGGCCGCAATGGGCGCAATGAGTGCGGCCAACACGGCCACGAGCAGTATAAAAGCGAAAGGGGCATACTGAAAACGACACGAATGGGTTCCTGTTGGGTCCATGACGGACGACCTCCTTGTTTCAATTCCATTTTCGACAACGCAAGCAAGCGGATTGGATTTTGGAAACTCCCCTCACACTTGGATGGATCATTTCACTATGGGGAGAATCCTCCGAAAATCATCCGTGTTGGCTCGACACGCCCATTGTATCAGGCAAGGCGACCCGAATCCTGTGTCAGGCCATATGCACTTTACTCTTCAAGGGCTTCCATGCAAGGGGATTCAGCCTCTCGTCATATGGATGGTCCTGTCGAAGAGGATCTCTTCGGGAGAAGGCCCCACATTGGTTGCCGGGTCGACATAGGCGCGAATGACCAGGAAAAGCTTCGCGTCTGCCGGCGAACCGTAGTTCGTCAGATCGTCCACCGGGCATCCGCCCGCGGGAATCTCCATGCACGGATCCGTTTCGTCTGCGCTGCAGTGGCGGGCCACCTTGGCCACGTAGAGCTTGTTCGCGTTGGGGTCATTCGGCAGGTATTTTGCGGCGCTGCCTGTAAAGCTCCGGTGGGTCAGGGTTACGAGCCCATTGAGCCGGTCGTTGCCGTAGGCGCTGATGGAGTGGTAAGTGGCCTTTCCCGTGGCCACATGATTCACTCCATAGACGATCGCGAAGTCGTCGGCATTTTCCGACAGGGTGAAAAGTTCCGGTCCCGATACCGGATAGTCCGTCGTGGAACCGGGCATGCGCAGGTACACCGTATCATGATTCTCGCCGATACACTCCATGTTCGATGCGATGCAATCGCGTCCTTCGGGAATCCAGATTTTGGTGTCGTGTTCCTTGACGGTGTAGGCTGCATATTGACTCAGAATTGCCCGTCGAAGGGACTCCAACGATTCCGTCATGCTGTTTTCGTTGGCGCCGCTGGCTCTGGCGGTCACGGCAGGGGTCGCAAACGCTTCCATTCCTCCCTCATTGGGCGTTACTCGGAAAGCGCGGATTCCCGGCGCACTCAGATAATCGTCGAACTTTTTCTTTGATGCCTCATCCTCGGGAGGCAGGGCCATGCGATTGAAAATCACGAATTCGTCTTTGCCCGCTTCCAGTCCCATCCGGGCGATCTCCGAGGGGATAATGAGCGTGTTGATGATCGATTCGGAGTATCCCGCTTGAACGGCTGCCCGCCTGACGAGTCGATCCGTATTCCTGTCGGCTGTGACGATGACCACCGTATCCTTGTCGAAGGGATCGTCGCCGCTGCCATCAGGGGTGCCGGTGGTTTTGATGTTCCGGTGGTTGATGGTGTCCGTCATCGTGGCGAAAATCCTTACGTATCTTCCCAGCTCTTGAGAATAGCGGATGAACAGATAGGGGACATAGCTGAAATAGGTCACGGGAGGAGGCGTTTTGCCCACGAGGACAACTGCCTCGTTCTCGGCCAGGCGATAGGCCAGGCTGACCGTCATATTCGAATCGTAGAGCCCACTCGCGTTATGCTGTTCCTGACCGTCCGCATCGGGCAGGTAGGGGGCCACGTATGGAGCATCCGGGTTGAATCCCCAGCAGGAAGGTATTTTGGGATTTGTCGCCGGGAAACAGCAGCGGGAGATCACGTTGAAGTTTTGGGCGCCTCCCTGTTTCACGGTGCAGCTTTCCGTCCGGAGATTCTGGATCATCACATCCGGATTGCCGACGGAAACGTGGGATCCCGTTCCGTTATTGCTGCACGACACGCTGATCGCAAAACCGATTCCGACCGCCAACGCCAGTGCAAGAAGCCATTTGACTGATTTCATGATGTCCTCCAATCATCAAGGATGCAACATTTCGGGACAAGATGACCGAGCGAGAGGAAAAATAAAATTTAGAGATCTAAAAAGTCGGTGAAGATGCGAATGTTGAAAATAGTGGCCGGAGGAGTATCAGGCGTATATTTTAACTCTCCGCTCGAAAAGCGCAACGGTTAGGTTGATGAGTTTATTGAGCTAATGAACATTATGACGGCAACCGAATACTCTTATGCGAATGGCAAGTCAAGCGGATAATTTACCCAAATGGGAATTGCCTATGCTTCCATGATGGATAGCCGTCCGAAAGGGTGGATCTCTACCGGAATTGCCGGACGCTCATTCCGAAACGTTGCTGCACATTGATCCCGGCTGCGGCATATCGACGGGTGGGATGATTTCAGGGAGGTGGAAAGGGGTTTTCAAAACGGGGATTCCGTGATAAAATTTCACCTCGTGAGGCCCCTCTCGTTACGGTGACTTTCACCGGGTTTTGCAACAACCGGCGGGGAGGAGGGCGATGCAGGGGTTTGTTTTGGGTCTCAGCAGCGGGGCGGTCTGCGCCGCCTATTGCGCGCCGGTCCTCGTCCCGTACCTGCTGGGCGAGGGCAGGGGCGTACTGCGAAATTTCTCTGCGCTCGCGCAGTTTCTGCTGGGCAGGCTCCTGGGTTATCTCGCCTTCGCCTTCCTGGCCTGGGGCCTCAACCAATCCATCCTCCGTGACACCGGACAGCGAACCTTGCTCATCGGATCGGCCTACGTCGTCCTTTCGGTTGCGTTGATCCTATACAGCCTGTTCCGGACGGGGCGCGCCTGCCGGGCGGCGGGGGATCGGGGAGTCGCCAACCGGCTGCGGGGAACCTGGCCGGCGCTTGTCCTTTTCGTTGCGGGGCTTGCCACCGGGTTGAATTTCTGCCCGCCCTTTCTTCTGGCCGTCACAACCGCGGCGGAACAGGCGAGTCTTGCACAGAGCGTCCTGTTCTTCCTGACCTTCTTTCTGGGAACGTCCGTATTTCTCATCCCGACACCCTTTCTGGGTCTGCTGCGAGGTGTTTCCGCTTTGCCTATCATCGGGAAAATGGCGGCCGGACTGATCGGCGCTTATTATTTCTATCTTGGCCTTACCCTGTTGGTGGGAGGTAATTACTCATGATCCCCGAACGAACAACGAAGGTCAAAAAAGTCCAGTCCCGGCCATCGCCGGGGAAATCGATCCTGCTGACCCTCCCGATGATGGTGCTGACGTTCATCATGCTGTCGGGGGGCCGGATCCCTTCCGATCCGCAGCGGATCTTTATCTTCGGCGTCACCTATCTGTTCTTCAACGTCCTGTTCTTTTTGATGATCCATACGGGAAAGACCGACCGATACCGGGCGGTCGCGTTCATCGCCTTTTCCCTGCTCTTCGTCGTCTCCTTCATCACTCACATGTTCGAGGCGCGTGGTAGCATGTCCCTCAGCCACGAGAAGATCATCCTGTGCGAGGTGCCGTTCTGCCATCTGGTGATTCCGATGACCCTGATTCCGGCGGCCCTCACCAAGACGATCATCTTCCCGGGAATGATCACGGGGGGGTATGCGTCGATTGCCAGTATGTTCGTCATCTGGATCGGGGCATCGCTGGCGCTGGGGCGGGGCTGGTGCAGTTGGGGCTGTTTCTTCGGCGGCCTGGACGACGCCTTCTCGCGGCTCCTGAAAAAACCCGTTCTTCCGAGGATCGACCGCCGGTGGACCTACCTGCCCTGGGCAGTCCTTCTGGCGGTCGTGCTGACCGCCGCCGCTTTCCTGAGCCCCACCTACTGCTCGTGGCTCTGTCCGTACAAAGCGGTGACGGAATTCAACGAGGTCACCTCGTTCACGATCCTTGTGCAGACGATCATCTTCGTCTCTCTTTTCATCGGACTGGTGGTCGTCTTGCCGCTGCTGACAAAGCGCAGGACCCAGTGCAGCCTCTTTTGCCCCTTCGGCGCGATGCAGTCCCTGACGAACAAGATCAATGCCTTCGACATCCGGATCGATCGGGATAAGTGCCTGAACTGCAAGCGGTGCATGAAGGCCTGCCCCACGCTCTCCATCACCGAGGAGAGTATCCGGGCGGGGCGCTCGCTCCTGTCCTGCATGAAATGCGGAACCTGCGTGGATGTCTGCCCCACGGGCGCGGCTGCCTTCCATATTCGCGGGACGCCGGTCGGGGAAGGCCTGAACGGGAAACGGCTGCTCTTTCTGTATGTCGCCTTCCTCTTTCTGGCAATATTCGCCGCAAGCGAGATCCAGGAAGGCCTGGCGAGGATCGTCCGCTTGATCACAACGGGAAGCATGATCTGAACGGTGAGGATCGAACGATGAAGAACCTATTGAAGATCGCCGGATATGCGTGGGCCGGCGCCTGCCTGGTTGTCGTGCTGGTCATGTTCGCCGGGAGTGAATACCTCAGCGGTAAACTCGCCTCGGCAACGGGAATTACGGTTTCACCCCGCTACTCGGGCGGTGAAGTCATCCGCAGCATCGATCATGGGACGTACAAAACGATTCTTCACCGTCCCGTTTTCGACGGACTGATCGGCGAGCGGAGGGACGGTTTCATCCAGGTTGAGTGGCAACCCGTCACGGCGCTCCCGCCGCTGATCGAAGATGCCGTCGACTTTACGGGTGACGGGAAGGAGGATTTCTCTTTTCGGCTCGACGCCGCGGCTGGCAGCGGCACGCTCACGCCCCGGAATCCCTCCGTCGTTGCTCTGGAATGGGTCGTCAAGGTCAACCAGGGGTGGGTGGCACGGGTCCAGCTCAGGAAGAAGCCCTGAGGCCGACTCGCCTGCCGGTGGACTTTGCCGGGCAGGCCTGAGGCAAGGTCCGCCGCCGCATTGATGCACTTGAAAAGGTGCGTATGGGTCTTGATGACCGGATCCTTCCTTACGCGAAGTGAAAGCATCTTCTTCGGCTCAGATCAACAGCGCCGCGATGAAAATGCCGACCATCGTAAATGTAACCGCCAGTTTCACTGCGATAGCGATGATCAGTCCAAACCATGTTGCTGCACCGACTTTGCCCGCGCGGAACATGCCTTTGTGCGCTATCAACTCACCGATTACAGCGCCTACAAGCGGCATGAACACAAGCCCCCAGAAACCGGTAAATATGCCCGCGATGGTGCCGCCGACTGCGCCGATCATGCCTTGCTTGCTTGCACCCGCTCGTTTGGCGGACAAGGTCGCGGCAACATAGTCGATGACGATGGCGAAGACGGTTAGGATCCCCATCACAACGACGGTAAACACACTGATGAACTGAAAACCATTGATCCATGCCGCGAGCAGCATTCCCACGAAGATCAGCGGCACGCCAGGCAATGCCGGCAGCACAGCTCCGGCGACTCCAGCCAGGATCAGCAAAACGGCAACTATCCAGAGTGCGGTATTCATCATTATCGCGCAGCGAACTTTTTTACTTCATTCTCTTCATCCTTGCATTTCGGAACGTAGCATAAAAGTATAAAATGAAAAATGAGATTTTCAGGAAGAAAGTTGAAAAATTACATTCTGTTTGAAAGGCTTCATCGCTAAGGGGTTAGAAATCTCCTCTAACCCCTTGATGATTATGGTAGGCGATATGGGACTTGAACCCATGGCCTCTGGTTCCGGAGACCAGCGCTCTATCCAACTGAGCTAATCGCCCCCTGCAGGAAGGTCATACTATGGGTCCGGCGATTATTCAACCTTTATCCGGACAGCCGTTCGAAGGATTGCACGGCGGCGGTATCCATGCCATGTAAGATGGGCATTGTCAATCCCTTTTCGCAAACGGGATTGAATTTATCGCCCCGAGCTGTTACAGTACCGAAGAATTTGACGGGATCGTCGGAATCCGGATATGTCGCATATCAAAAAAATCTTCTGCATGCTGGTCGTCTGGGTCTTCGGATTGGGCGGGGCGGCCTCCGTACTGGCCTCGAACGAGATCCTGAACGTTCGCCACTGGGTCGCACCGGACCACACCCGCGTGGTCATCGATACCCGCGAGGACTGCGAGTTCACCGTGGAGAAGGAACGACGTGGACTTTCCATCGATCTCGATGAAACGGTTCTTCCTCCCCACGTTCCGGCGGTCATGCTGCTGAACAAACCGGGGGTGGACCGCGTCATGATTGTGGCGCTTCCGCCCACCGGGTTGCGGGTATCGCTGTCCATGCCGGAGCATGCGCAGGCAACCGTTTTCAAATTGAACAAGGTCGAAGACAAGCCGTTCAGGATCGTCATCGACATCGTCCTTCCGGAGATTGCGCGGAAGGAGAGCGAGGCGCGCCAGAGGATCAAGATTACCCGGAAAGACCGGATCGTCGTGATCGATCCGGGCCATGGGGGAGACGCGCCGGGCGCGGTCGGAAAGCGGGGGACCCTCGAAAAGGATGTGGTGCTCGCGATTGCCAAGAAGCTGCAGGGCATCCTGAATGCGAAGGAGGGGTACAGGGCGTTTCTGACCCGCATCGATGATTATTACGTCTCCTTTCAAAAGAGGCTTCAGATTGCCCGGGAATATGGCGCGAATCTTTTCGTGAGCATCCACGCGGACGCCGTAAGGAACCGGAATGTCCGGGGAGGTTCGGTCTATTGCCTTTCCACGAGCGGGGCGAGCAGCGAGGCGGCGCGAATCCTGGCGCAGTATGAAAACCTGGCCGATGTCGTCGGGGGCGTTCCCGAGTCGGAAGGGATCGATGATTCGTCTCCGATCATCTTGGACATGTTCCAGAACCATACCATCAACCAATCCAAAATCTTCGGCAATACGGTCCTGAAACATCTGGGAGACGTAAATGAAATCAAATTCACGTCGGTTCAGGAGGCTCCCTTTCGCGTCCTGAAGCTCCCCGAGATTCCGTCGGTCCTGATCGAGACCGCCTACATTTCCAACGAGAAAGAGGAAAAGCTGCTGCGGAGCGATCAGTTCCGCGCACAGGTTGCGTCTGCGATGGCCAAATCGGTCTTTGAGTTTCTGCCGCCACTGCCGCTGGTGGCGGAGGTAGTATCGGACCCCAAGGAAACAGAGAAAACGCCGGACAAGCAAAAGGAGCCGTCCGTTGCAAAAGAACCGACCGGTATAAAAGAATCGCTTGCCGCGGCGGATGGGGCCACTGTCGCGAAGACATCAAAAGAGGCAGTGAAACCGCCGGAAAAGCAAAAGGAACCTCCGACTTCAATAGAGTCGCCCGGGTTGAAAGAGGCCCCCGCCCGGGAGGAGATTCTCACGTACCGAGTTCGAAGGGGCGATACGCTGGGTAAGATCGCCTACCGCCATAACACAACCATCGCGGTTTTGCTCCGGCTGAACAAGATGAAGCTCTCGGACAGGCTCCTCGCGGGCCGCCTGCTGAAAATCCCCGGAGTGTCAACAGCGCAGGAGAGGGGAGAAAAGCAGAAGATGGCGGAGCGGAAAAGCCCACCCACCGCGGCCTCCGGGAAGACCGTCTATCGTGTCAAAAGGGGGGATACGCTCAGCGGAATCGCCGCAAGGCACGGGACGACGACCCGCGTTCTGATGGAGCTAAACGGACTGAAACGCGCGAACCCCCTTTACATCGGCCGAAAGCTGGTGCTCTCCGCGCCCACGGAAAAGAATCCTTCACCCTGATCGATCCTTCTGCGGCCCGCGAACAACACAGGGCGGTCAGGAACGCAAAAAAGCGCCCGTCGGGAGAACCGGCGGGCGCCTCTGTTTGATCCGTCGCCAGGTCTTGGTGACTGTCAGCCTCGCTGTCGGTTACGCCTTTTTGGGCTCAGGACGCTTGTACACGAGAGCAATCAGGAAGCCCACGATCAGAAGCGCTGCCGCCACGTAAAGGGCGATCCCCTTCAGTTCCGCGAACACCAGCGGACCGACCACCCCCGCCACCGACCAGGCCGTCAGCATGATCCCGTACACCCGTCCGATGTAGGCCGGGCCGAACGAGTCCGCGGCGAAGGCCGGCATTGTCGCGAAGCCTCCGCCGTAGCAGGCCAGCAAATAGCACGCGATGACCGTGAAGATCAACTGGCTGCTGATCTGGGGCAGCAGGATGTAGAGAATCGCCTGCGTGATGAACATCGTGATGAAGACGTTCTTCCGTCCGATCGCGTCGGACAGCCAGGCCCAGAAAAGGCGTCCCAGGCCGTTGAAGATCGACGCGATGGCCAGGATTGTGCCTCCGGCCAGCGCCAGCGCCTTCGGATCCGTGATCCCTTGCGTTTTACCGACAATGTCCTGCGCCAGCGGCGAAAGCTGGGAAAGCAGGCCCAGGCCCGCCGAGATGTTCAGGCAGAGCATCGCCCACAGCATCCACCATTGCGGGGTCTTCTTGGCCTCGTCGAAGGTGAAAGACTGGGCCGCGGAGGCCGTGGTCTTCGGCGGCGTAAATCCTGCCGGGAGCCATCCCTTCGGAGGGTTCTTGTAGAGCTGCGCCGCGCCCGTCACCAGGATCAGGAAAATCACGCCAAAGATATAAAAGGTGCTGGCCACGCCCATGCTGTTGACCAATGCCGGTGCGATCTTGCCCATGAAGAAGGCGCCGAACCCGAATCCCATCACCGCCAGGCCCGTGACGAGACCCCGCTTGTCGGGGAACCAGCGGATCAATGTCGCGATCGGCGTCACGTATCCGAAGCCGTTTCCGAGGCCGCCGATGATGCCGAAGCCCAGGTAGAGCAGAAACAGGCTTCCCGTCGCGTCGGCCAATCCGGCAAGCAGCGTGCCGATTCCGAACAGGATCCCGCCCAGCGTCGCCACGAACTTGGGGCCCTTTTTGTCGACCAGCGCTCCGCCGAACGCGGCGGCAATGCCGATCATGCCGATGCAGATCATGAATGTGATCTGCGTCTGCGTTTCTCCCCAGCCGTGTGTGGCCATCAAAGGCTTTTTAAACACCGACCACGCGTAAACCGTCCCCAGGCTCAACTGCATGATGACGGCGGCTATCGCGATCCCCCAGCGTTTGCTCTCCAGTTTTTCTTCTGCCATATTGTATCCTCCGTTCATAAAATCATTTCAATTCAACCCCGTCAACGCCGGGGAATATCAGCGGATGAAACGTTTTTCAGGCCGCCTCCACCCGGACGGCGCACACCTTGTATTCCGGGATCTTGGCCACCGGATCCAGCGCGGGATTCGTCAGCAGGTTGACGGCCGCCTCATGGAAGTGGAAATTCATGAAGACCATCCCCTGGTCCGAACGCCCGGTGATTTTGGCCTTGGCCTCCACCGTGCCGCGTCGGGAGGTCACCCGGACCCGCTGGCCGTCTTCGATGCCGAGCTTTGCCGCGTCGGACGGGTGGATCTCCGCGAGGGACTCGGGGTAACGCTCCGTGGTCCCCTTGCCGAGCCGCGTCATCGTGCCGGTGTGGTATTGGTACAGCACACGCCCGGTGGAGAGAAGCATCGGATACTCATCGTCCGGCAGCTCCGCGGGCGGAATATACTCGATGGCATGGAAGAGACCGCGCCCGCGGCTGAAGCGGTCCTTATGGAGGAAGCGGGTCCCCGGGTGGTCCGTGTTGGGGCAGGGCCACTGGATCCCCTCCTTTTCGATCCTTTCATAGGTGATTCCCGCGTAACTCGGGGTGACTGTTCGGATCTCCTCCATGATCGCCTCCGCGGAGGCGTATTCCATCGGATAGCCCATCTTGGTCGCGATGGCGGAGAGGATCTCCCAGTCGGCCTTGGCCTGACCGGGAGGCGCGACGGCCTTTCGAACCCGCTGAACCCTTCTTTCCGTGTTGCTGAAGGTGCCGTCTTTCTCGGCGAAGCAGGCGGAGGGGAGAACCACATCGGCCAGTTTGGCCGTCTCCGTCAGCAGGATGTCCTGGACGATCAGCAGGTCGAGGTGTTTCAGCGAGGCTTCCACATGGGTGATGTCCGGATCGGAGATCATCGGGTTTTCGCCCATGACATACAGGGCCTTGATCTCTCCCTTGTGGGCGGCGTCCATGAGCTCCACGATGGTTTTCCCGGGTTTGGCCGGGAGCGTCGCGTTCCATGCCTTTTCGAATTTGGCCCGCGCTTCGTCGTTCGCCACCGGCTGATAGGCGGGGAAGACGTTGGGCAGCGCGCCCATGTCGCAGGCGCCCTGAACGTTGTTCTGGCCGCGGAGCGGATTGACCCCGCCGCCCTCGATCCCGACCATCCCGCAGAGCATCGCGAGGTTGGCGACGGATTTGACGTTGTCCGTTCCCGTCGAGTGCTGGGTGATCCCCATGCAGTACAGGATGGAAGCCGCCTTGGCCGTTGCGTAAATACGCGCCGCCTTGCGGAGGTCCTCGGCCGGCACCCCGGAGATCTTCTCCACGTATTCGGGGGTATACTTGGCCACGACGGCCTTCAGCGCCTCATACCCCTCGGTGCGGTTCTCGACGTACTCCTTTGCCGGCAGGCCTTCGGAAATGATGACGTTCATCATTCCGTTGAAGACGGCGACATCGGTTCCCGGTTTCTGGCGGAGCCAAAGCGTCGCATACTTCACCAAATCGATTTCCCGGGGGTCGATGACGATCAGCTTGGCGCCGCGCTGGCGGACCGCCCGCTTGACCCTCGAGGAGATGACGGGGTGGTTTTCCGTCGTGTTGGTCCCCGTCGCCAGGATCACGTCGGTAAATTCGATCTCTTCGATGGAATTCGTCATTGCGCCACTTCCGAATGCGGCGGCCAGACCGGCCACCGTCACGGAGTGTCAGAGACGCGCGCAATGGTCGACATGGTTGGTGCCGATCACCGCGCGCATGAATTTCTGGAAGAGATAATTTTCCTCGTTCGTGCAGCGCGCGGAGGAGAACCCCGCGACGCTGTCGGGCCCGTGTTTTTTAGCGATGGCGGCCAGTTTTTTGGCGACAAAATCGACGGCCTCTTCCCAGGTGGCTTCCGTCAGCGGCTCGCCCTTCTTCTTCCGGATCAGGGGAGTTTTGAGGCGGTCGGGATGATTGACAAAATCCAGGCCGAATCTGCCCTTGACGCAGAGGCTGCCCCCGTTGGGCTGCGTGTAGGACCGGTTGCCGGTCACCTTGATGATCCGGCCGTTGAGGACGTTCAGGTCCATCTGGCAGCCGACGCCGCAATAGGTGCAGGTCGTTTTGACCTTCTGCATTTCCCAGGGGCGTCCGGCAAAGCGGGCTTGTCTGAAGGTGATCGCGCCGACCGGACATGCGTCCACGCACTCCCCGCAGAAATAGCAGTCGGAGTCGATATAGTCGGTGTCAAACGCCGGACCGACCTTGGCGCGGTGGCCGCGGCGCGAGAAGTCGAGGATCTCGTTGACCTGGATCTCGTTGCAGACCCGGATGCAGCGGCCGCACAGGACGCACTTGTTGAGGTCCCGCTGGATCATCGTGTTGGTGCTTTCGATCCCATAGCCGGGGGGGTCGATGTTGAAACGGGGCTTCTCGATCCCGAGCCAATAGACCAGGTTCTGCAGTTCACAGGCGCCGTTCTGCTCGCACATCAGGCAGTTGTGGTCTCCCGAGGCCCAGAGCAGCTCGACGACCAGCCGCTGCGCGGCGCGCACCTTGGGGGTGTCGGTCTTGATGACCATGCCGGGGCTGACCGGCATGCAGCAGGAGGCGACCAGAGACCTGGCCTTTTCGACTTCGACGACGCAGACACGGCAGGCGCCGACGTTCGTCGTTTTGGTGTAGTGGCAGAGTGTCGGAATGTAAATGCCCTGCTCCCGGGCCACCTCCAGAATCGTCCGGCCGGGCGCCGCTTCGACAGTTCTTCCGTCAATGGTGATCGAAATTGGATTGTTCATGCCTTGCTCCTTTCATATCGGTGCGCGACCATCTTGTATGTCAACTATGACATACGCATGGTCTTTTTTTTACCCGCAGGGGGGGATATCCCCCCCTGAAACGGCCGGGTTACACCTCCACGTCACAGCGCAGGCATCGTTTCGATTCCTTGATCGCGTCTTCCAGCGTGAATCCCAACTCCACCTCGATGAAGCTCTTCTTGCGGTCCGGGCCGTGAAGCTCCGGCATCTTCGTCTGCGGAGCCTCGGGGTTGTCCTCGTCGAGGACAAACGGAATGACGATTTTCTCTTCTGCCGGCTCCTCATAGGCGGGTTCGCCGTTCTGCTTGCGGATGTCGCCGTCGATGTCCCTGGCGGCCTGATGTCCGGCGGCAATGGCACCGATGACCGTATCGGGACCGGTCAGCGCGTCGCCGCCCGCATAGAACTTGGGGTTCGTCGTCTGGGAAGCGCTTCCCTTGGCCAGATCGAAGGTGCTCCACTTGTTGACCGCAATGCCGCTTTCCGTCGGGACAAACGATACGTCGGGAACCTGGCCGATGGCGGCGATGACGGCATCCACACCGAGCGTGAACTCGGAACCCTCGATCGGCACCGGTTTCTTCCGGCCGCTCCGGTCGAACTCCCCGAGCTTCATGCGTTGGCAGGCGATTCCGCTGACCTTCCCGTTCTTTTCCACGATGTTGAGCGGGGCGACGAGGAATTCGATCTTGATCCCTTCCTCTTCCGCCGCCTGGATCTCCTCGACAGCCGCCGGCATGTCCTTGCGCTCGCGGCGGTAGAGGATGGTCACATCCGCGCCGAGGCGGACTGCACAGCGGGCCGCGTCGATCGCGGAATTGCCGCCGCCGATGACCGCCACTTTCGAACCGAGATTTTTCTTGCCCGTCGTCCAGGCGACTTCATGGGCGTTGAAATCCCGGAGGAATTCCACGCCGCCGTAAACGCCCTTCAGCTCCTCGCCGGGGACGCCCATCTTCTGGCTCTTGTGGGCGCCGGGGGCCAGGTAGATATAATCGAACTCTTTTTCCAGTTTTGCGAAGGGGATATCCCTGCCGATCCTCTTTTTGCATTTGATCTCCACGCCGAGGGCGCGGACATCGTCGATCTCCCCGGCGAGGATGTCGCGGGGCAGACGATAGGAGGGGATTGCCCAGCGGAGCATGCCGCCCGGTTCGGAAAGCTCCTCGAACACCGTAACCTTGTAACCGCGGATGGCCAGATCCCTCGCTGCCGTCAAGCCGGCCGGGCCTGCGCCGACCACGGCGATTTTTTCGTTGCGGGTGACCGGAACCGCCTCCACCTTGGGCCGCGCCGCGTTGTCGCTGATGAAACGCTTAAGGAACTTGATGGCGATCGGCTCGTCCATCTTCCCGCGGCGGCACTTGAACTGACATTTGTGGTCGCAGACGCGTCCGCAGACCGACGGGAAGGGGTTTGTCCGAAGCATCACCTTGTAGGCGTCATCCAATCGACCCTCGCGGATCAGGGCGATGTAGGAGGGGATGTCCATCTCGACGGGGCACGCGTTCTGGCAGGGGGATTTGAAAAGGGCCGCGCAGACGCCTGCCGTGCAGCGGTGGTTGTAGATGTGGTCCTCGTATTCCTTGCGGAAATAACGCAGGGTGCTCAGAATGGGGTTCGGGGCCGTCTGGCCCAGCCCGCAGAGGGAGGCGTCTTTGATGATGGACGCCATTTCCTCGAGAAGCTCGATATCGCCCTCCTTGCCCTTGCCCTGGGTGATGTTTGTCAAAATTTCGAGCATCCTTTTGGTTCCCTCGCGGCAGGGGGTGCATTTCCCGCAGGATTCGTCCTGGCAGAAGTCCATGAAGAAGCGGGCCATGTCGACGGCGCAGGAGTCCTCGTTCATGACGATCAGACCGCCGGAACCCATGATTGCCCCCAGTTCGGCGACTTTTTCATAATCGATCGGGGCGTTGAGATGCTGCGTGGGAATCATGCCGCCCGAGGGTCCGCCGAGCTGGGCGGCCTTGAAACGCTTTCCCTTGGGAATGCCTCCGCCGATGTCGAAGACGATGGTGCCGAGGGGCGTTCCCATCGGGACTTCGACCAGGCCGACGTTGTTCACGTCGCCGGTGAGGGCGAAGACCTTCGTTCCCTTGCTCTTTTCCGTTCCGACGCTGGCGTGCCAGGCCCCGCCCCGGAACATGATCTGTCCGATGTTGGCGAGCGTCTCCACGTTGTTCAGGATGCTCGGTTTTTGCCAGAGGCCGGCAATGGCGGGGAAGGGGGGTCTCGGTCGCGGCATGCCGCGCTTTCCCTCGATGGAGGTCATCAGCGCCGTTTCCTCGCCGCAGACGAACGCGCCCGCGCCCTGGTAGATCTCCAGATCGAAGTCGAAGCCGGTCCCCAGGATATCCTTCCCCAGGAGCCCGTATTCCTTGGCCTGGGCAATGGCGATGTTCAGGCGGTGGATCGCCAGCGGATATTCCGCCCGGCAATAGATGTAGCCCTGATGGGCGCCGATCGCCTTGGCGGCGATGACCATCCCTTCCAGAACCGCGTGGGGGTCCGCTTCCAAGACGCTGCGGTCCATGAAGGCGCCCGGATCCCCTTCGTCGGCGTTGCAGAGAACATACTTCACGTCTCCCGGCGAAGCGGCGGCAAATTTCCATTTCATGCCCGTGGGGAACCCCGCGCCGCCGCGGCCGCGCAGACCCGAGACCAGGACCTCCTGAACGATCTGATCCGGCGTCATTTCGGTCAGGGCCTTGACCATGCCGGCATAGCCGTCCCGGGCGATATACTCATCGATTTTCTCGGGGTCAATGAGTCCGCGGTTGCGGAGAACACGAAGATTTTGAAGGGCGAAAAAGGGGATGTCCTGCATCGTCGGAATGATTCCGGCGGTGACCGGTTCGCGATAGAGCAGCCTCTCCAGCACACGACCCTTGACGAAATGCTCCTCGACAAGCTCGGCGATATCGGTGGGTTTGATCATCATGTAGATGATGCCCTCCGGATAGACGACCATGATCGGCCCCATCGCACAGAAACCGTTGCAGCCGGTTTCCACGACCCTGATTTCATCGACCAACCCCCGCCTCTCCAACTCGGTGACCAGTTCTTTTTTCACCGCGAGGCTTCCCGATGCATGACATCCTGTTCCTCCACAGAGCAACAGATGCGAGCGAAAAACTTTCATGTGGATTTCATCCTCCTTCACATGTTGATTGTATGATCAGCCGGGGTTCCCGTCTCGGGAAACCGCGACACATCGAAACCTTTGCTACTTCAAAACCTCCGCACCGCGCGCCAGAACAAACGGGGTCTGGATTTCACCCTCCAGGATATGTCGCTTGAAAATCTGACGCATCTTGTTCGGATTGACATATTCATACTTGATCGGTTCCTGGCCGATGATTTCGACGGTAACCAGGGGTTCGCGGCTGCAGAGCCCCATGCAACCGGAGGTGGTCACGATGACGTCCGATACGCCCGCCTCTTCGATTTCGTTCATCAGCGAATCCATGACCTCCTTGGCCCCGGATGCGATTCCGCAGGTGCCCATGTGAACGGTGACCTTCGCCCTTTTGAACCCGTCGCGCAGGGCGGTTTCGGCATGGACCCTTTCTTTAATCTTTTTTAGATCTTCGATCTTCAGCTTGGCCATAGTCCTTACCTCACTAAGTGTATTGGCTGAGTACGTCTTTGAGTTTCGAGGGTTTCATCCGGCCGTGGACATCCTCATCGATGACGACCACCGGTCCCAGGCCGCAGGCGCCCAGACAGCGGACCGTTTCGTAGGTGAACCGCCGGTCCGGGGTGGTTTCCCCCTCACTGACGTTGAATTCCCGCTGGAGCGCCTCCGCGATTGCCTTGCCGCCGCGCACGTAACAGGCCGTCCCGAGACAGACGCGGACCGTATGCCGCCCGCGCGGCTTCATCGTGAAAAAAGAGTAGAAGGTCACGACGCCGTACACCCGGCTGAACGGAAGATTCAATCCCTTGGCGACTTTCTTCTGAACGGATACCGGCAGGTATTCCAGGGCGACCTGCGCCTCTTCCAGGACGGGGATCAAGCCACCCGGCTTTCCCTTGTGCCTGTCGATGATGGCCTCCAGCTTTTCGACCTGTTCCTCGGTAAATTCCTTCAAGAGTTCACTGTTTTCCGCATTCATGTACCGTATCCTCCTTCAAGATGATGAGATCTGTTCGCCTCGGTTCCGATTCCGCTCAGACCCTCCATAATATGTTGCCGGATAAATTTCAACACCTCCGGGTGATTCATCGGGATGTCGTCTATTTCGTTTCGGATCTCCCGCGTGTCCAGTGTAAAGACCTCCCCGTCGCAATCGTGCCGGCAGATAAAATCGACGCCTGCGTTGCCGACGATCAGCGCAATCAGGGCGCCCGCCAGATCGCCAAGCGGCTGCCGATCGATGTGGCCGAGCCGGAAGCTCACCTCCACACGGGTTCCCGCCCCTTCGGTCGACTCGATCGTGAATCCGCCGCCGGCCCTCTCCGCGGCTTCCGCCAGCATCGGCAGCCCCAGCCCGACCTTTCGCACCTTCTTGGAGGTGTAAAAGGGATCCATGGCCCTTTTGAGGGTTTCCGGACCCATTCCCGAACCGTCATCCCGGATCTTGATCCGCAGCCGATCCTCCCTCCGGTTTTCGGTAATGTCGATCCATACCGTTTTTGCGCCGGCCCTGACGGAGTTTTCCGCAATGTCCAGAATATGCAAAGCCAGTTCCAGCATCAGAAACTCGCTATGCGTCGGCCGCTCTGTCCGGAAAAAGCCATTTTCAGTTCGCGGACGGTCGGCTCCTCCATCAAAAACGCCGTGCGTGCCTTTCCAATATCTTCCAAGCGATGCGCGTCGGAAGACGTCAGAAAGGCATATCCGGAAAGCTCGGGATACTGCCTTCGCGCGTTCGCCGCCCCCGTTCTCCTGGAGATCTCCAGCGCGTCAAAAGGGATCTCCGGATCGATAAAACCGAGCTGACTTATCACACTAAAGCTCTCCCGGTCAATATGAGAAGCGACCGCCAAACCGCCAAAATCATGGATCTGCCGAACCAGGTCCGACAGAGCCAATTCCGTCGCCCCGATCAGAAGCCTTTCGCTGAACCCCTCCACCTCATCGGCCTCGTTCACGATCGCCTGGCAGCCGAACCGTTCCTCGTCGTTCGTTCCCGTCATATGGGCATTCACGATGTTCTGGAGTCTCTGCAGGCCGTCCGTCTTGTCAAAGAGGGCAAGAAGATGAACTTCTTCCCGGCTTGTCACCTCCATGCCGGGCAAGACCGTCAGCGCGCGCCCTGCCGCCGCCCGGATCACGTAAGGGACGTTTTCCGACGCATTGTGATCGCAGACGGCGATGACGTCCAGTTTCTCGGCAACGGCCCGCTGGACGATGGCGGTCGGATACATCTCCAGACCCGCGCACGGTGAAAGGCAGGTATGAATGTGGAGATCGCAGCGAAATGTCCTGATCATCTTCGGGAGGACGCCCCTTTCCTCGTTGCGACGGCTATTCCTCCCGCGGGAAGATCATACGATGGACCCTGCCCGCCGTTTCGAAGGCCGACAGCTCCGTCGTGAATAGCGGGATATTTTCCCGGGCGGCCTTTTCCAGCGTATCCGCGGCAGGCTCGGCGCCCTTCACCAGAATGACCCCGGCCAGCTCCTTGAGGCTGGCCACCGCAACGACGTTCTGGTGGGTCTGGCGGGTGATCCAAAGCTCCCCTTCGCGGCTGTTGGCCATCACATCGCTCAGCAGGTCGCCGACATACCCTCCCCGGACCTCAGCCCCCAGTCTGTCGCCTCCCGTGTGGATGCGGAGCTGCAATGTCTTTGCAATGGTTTCAAGATTCATGATGATTCTCCGGTGTCAGGATCCCTGTCCCTGTGGGGTATGGATGATCATCTTCAGACGGGTTCCGATGCCCACATCGGACGAAATGTGAAAGATATCCGAAAAATTGCGGATGTTGTTCAAACCCATTCCGGCGCCGAAACCCATTTCCCGGATCTTGTCGGTGGCGGTAGACCAGCCCTGCTGAATCGCCAAGCGGATATCGGAAATGCCGGGCCCCTCGTCGACGGCTTCGATCTGGACATGTCTCGGAAACACATGGAGCCGGATGGTTCCGTGCCGGGCATAGGAAACGATGTTGATCTCGGACTCGTAGGTGATGATGGCCGCCCTGCGGACCACATCGTTCCCGATCCCCATCTCCCGGAGGGTTGACTTGATCTTTCCGGAAACCCCGCCCGCCTTGTCAAAATTTCCCCCGTCGACGGGGAAGCTGTCTTCATGCGACCGATTTTCACAGGTGGACACCGCGGCCATCCACTTTCTGCTTGGAACCGACGATCCCTCTGCCGTACAGCCGACCCGCCGATTCAAAAAGGATGAATTTGGTGGAAAGAACGGGGATGTGCTTTTCTTCCGCCGCGCGGAGGGTCTCCGGCGGCGGTTTCTTCCCCCGGACGAGGATGATGGCCGCAATGTCCAAAACATCGGCCGTACGGATGACCTGGGGATTGGTCAAGCCCGTCAGCAGAAGACAGCCGGCGTCGGCGAAAGCCAGGACATCGCTCATCAGGTCGGCGGCGAAAGCCGTGTGGACCTCCATGTCGAGCTTGCCGGCATCGACCAGCACCTCGGCATCCAGGATTTTTTGCACCTCATGGAGGAGCAAGGTTCACCTTCCCATCCATTGGCGCCCGGGCACGGAAGGCGCTCTTGCCAGGATGCCCTGTGCGGTGCCGGTAAAACCTTCCCGCTTTGGATCGATCGACGGCATTTTGATCCTACGTCCGATGATTTTTCGGTTCATTCCCAACAACCAACGAAAATCCCTGCAATACAAACAGGATGCGGTTGACTATCACACCGGTAAACGGGTGTCAATATTTTTAGACAAATCGCCTTGTCTCCCGATCCGGGTTCGGCAAGCCTATGCTTTGCACGGCGATACCGTCTCATCCGCGTCCGACTGTTTTGTCAAATAATCTTTGCTTATCGGTGCCATTTACGTTAAAAAAAACCATGCATCATCTGATCGATGACTATCTCAATTACCTGGCGGTCGAAAAGGGGGCCTCCCGCAACACCATCGAAGGGTACAGCCGCGATCTGGGCCGGTATGCGGAATTTGTCGCCGGGGAGGGGGGCGACGGCATCGATACGGAAGGGCTGATTTCCTTTCTGGCGTCGCTGCAGAAGGAGGGGCTGGCGTCCAATTCGGTGAATCGCGCGCTGGCGGCCATTCGGGGGTTTTACAAATATCTCCTCAGGGAAAAGAAGGTGGATCATACCCCGGTCGCTCAAATTGCGCCGGGCAGGGTTTGGATGCGCCTCCCGGATGTGCTGAGCCGGGAGGAGATGTCTGTGCTGCTGGCGAAGCCCGGAGAGGGAACCCCGGCGGAATGCAGAGACGGCGCCATGCTGGAGCTTTGCTATGCGACCGGGATCAGGGTGTCGGAGCTGATCGGCTTGACCGTCAACAGCATCAACTGGCAGATAGGGTATCTGGTGGCCATGGGCAAAAGAGAAAAGGAGAGGATCGTTCCGATCGGACGAACGGCATATGATCGGGTCAAGCGGTATGTGGAGGGGGCCAGGCCTCTGCTGCTCAAGGGCGGGGATAGCGACCTGCTGTTTTTGAACCGTTCCGGCCGGGGAATGACCCGGCAGGGGTTCTGGAAAATCATGAAAAAGTATGCCGGGAGGGCCGGTCTGGGAAAGAGGGTCCATCCGCACATCTTCAGGCATTCCTTTGCGACGCACCTGCTGGAGGGGGGCGCCGATCTGCGTTCCGTGCAGATCATGCTGGGTCATGCCGACATCTCCACGACACAGGTTTACACCCATGTGACGCGGGATCGCCTCAAGGAAGTTCACCGAAAATACCATCCCCGGGGCTGAAGCACTTTCTGGCGTTGGGGAGGAAGAAAGCAGTGTTGGCAGAGGGATAAAAACATGGAATATCAATCCGGCAAAAAAAGGATGACTGCGAAGAGGGGACGGAGATCGACAACCGTTTGGATCGTCGCGATGATCCTTGTGATCGTGTTGGCGGCCGGCCTTTCGGTTGGATTTTTCTTTCCGGAAAAGGGGAGGGGACTCTCCGAGGGGTTGACCCGGATCCGCAATGCATTCGCCTTTGTCGTTCTGAACCGCCCCCCCCATTTCTATTCGCTCGTCCTGGAGAAAAACGGAAAGGACTACCGGCTAACTCCATACGACACCCTGGATGTCTCCTACCGGGATGAATTCATCGTCAAGGACGTGTCAACCGACGTCCTCTTCGGCGGCGGGATTGCCGTGGATGTCGAAGGACTCGGCGAGCAGGACGATCTCGGAAAACTGCTCAAGGGGATCGATCTTGTGGACAAGGCGGTTCTGAGCAGCCGCAAGAGAACCGCGGAGAAAACGCCCGGCGGCTTCTTCATAAAAGTCGTCTATCAGGGCGATCCGATTGCGTCCATTCCGATCCGGATACAGATCACCCCGCAGGATTGGCTGCGATACGCCCGGAGTTCCGGGAACCAGAAGGTTCAGATCGAATACCTCAAGCGGGCGATCGCGATGAACCCGGAGGATGCCAATGTGCGCCGGATGCTCGCCTCCCTCTATTTCCGCACCGGCATGACGGGCGAGGCGATTGCGCAATACAGGGCGATTCTTTCTCAGAAGCCGAATGATCCGGCCATCCTGGCGGAATTGGCCAGGTGCTATCTGAAAATCGAAAGGTACGAAGAGGCGATCCGTTATGCGGAGCGCTCCGCAAAAGCAAATCCGAGGGACGATTCCGTGTTGGCGGATCTGGCCTCCGCCTGGGGGCAGCTTGGAAACTGGGAAAAGGCCATCCACTATTATCTGGCCTCCCTGAAGTTGAGACCCGACAACCCGGTGGCCCTGTTCAAGCTGGGAGAAGCCTACGAGAAGACGGGCCGGCTGCCGGAGGCGACCGAGCAATACCGGCGGGTCCTGGAAAAGGTGCCGAAGGCGGACCATGTGGCGGCCGCGCTTGCGAGTGTTTCGTTGAGAATGGGAAAGTTCGACGAGGCGATCCGATGGCATCTCGAGGTCCTCAAAAGACAGCCGAAGAACGCGGCCGTCTATGGCAATCTTGGCGTGGCGTATGGGGGCAAGGGACTCGTCAAGGAGGAGATGGAAAGCTACCGAAAAGCCATCGAACTGAATCCGAAAGATCCGGTGGTCCGGTTCAACCTGGCGGCGGCGCTCGAAAAGGCAAAAAAGGAACAGGAGGCGATTCGCGAATACGGGAAGGTCCTTGAGTTGAAGCCCAATGACGCGGACGCCATGGAGAGACTGGCCTCGCTCCATTTCCAGGGCCGGCGTTTTGCGGAGGCGATTTCCCTCTATGAAAAGCTGGTCAAAATCAACCCCAGGAATCCTCTGTATTACACGCGTCTCGGTTTTGCGTATGGGGAGATCAGGAAGCCGACCCAGTCTACGGCGAATTACGAAAAGGCGCTGAAATTCGGCGCCAAGGATCCGCAGATCCGGCAGCAACTGGCCGTTGCCTACTCGAAAACGGGCAAGACCAGGGAATCGATCGCGCTGTACGAGAAGCTCGCCTCGGAGAAGCCCACGATCCCGGTTTTGAACACGCTGGCGGATGCCTACATGAAGGAAAAACAATACGACAGGGCGATCGGAGTCTATAAAAAACTGATCGATCTGAACCCGAAGAAAGCCGCCAGCTATGCGAGCATCGCCTATGCATACGGACTCAAGGGCGATCTGGACCGGCAGATTGAGCATTACCGGATGGCGGTCAAACTGGATCCGGAAGACGACGAGCTGCACGCAAGTCTCGGCGAGGCCTACGAGAAGAAGGGTCTCTTCAGGGAAGCCCTCCAGGAATACACGACGGCCTACGAACTGAACCCCGATGCGACGAAGGTGGCGCGGCGGATTCCGCAGATGAAGATCCGGATCCTGCAGCAAAAATAACGGACAGCCGTCGAAAAAAACGATTCAGCCCGGCGTGCGACGGATCGCGGCATCGGTTCGCAGCCGGTTCAGAGCATCGGATATCGGGGCCATGCATCCGCTTAGCGTTGAAGCCCTGATAAGAAAACAGGTGGGAGGGAGACCAGGATGAAGAAGATCATTGTCGGTGGAGTGGAGATCGGCGGGGGTGCGCCGCTGGCATTGATTGCCGGTCCTTGCGTGATCGAGGAGGAGGCATTGACCATGACGATTGCCGCCGACTTACAGGCGATCACGGAGAAACTGGGGATTCCCTTGATTTTCAAGGCTTCTTATGACAAGGCCAACCGGACGTCCGTGGATTCCTATCGAGGACCGGGGCTGACCCGGGGACTCGAAGTCTTGCAGAAGGTGCGGCGGACATTTTCCATCCCCGTTCTTTCCGATGTTCATCGATTTGAGGAAATCGCGCCGGCCGCCGACGTTCTGGATGTTCTGCAAGTGCCGGCTTTTCTCTGCCGCCAGACCGACTTCGTGATCGAGATCGCGCGGCATGCGAAGGCCGTGAACATCAAAAAAGGGCAATTTCTCGCCCCCTGGGATATCGTCCACATCCTGTCAAAGCTGGAGCAGGCGGGAAATAAAAACATCCTGTTGACCGAACGGGGGGTGAGTTTCGGATACAACAACCTGGTCGTGGATTTCCGCAGTTTCCCGATTCTCCGGGGAACGGGATATCCGGTTGTCTTCGACGCCACGCACAGTGTGCAGCTTCCCGGAGCGGCCGGGAAGGCGTCGGGCGGGGACCGGAACATGGTGCCTTGCCTTGCCCGGGCGGCGGTCGCAGCCGGAATCGACGCACTGTTTTTCGAAGTCCATCCCGATCCGGACCGGGCCCTGTGTGACGGACCCAATTCGCTTGTGCTGGACAGCCTTCCCGGACTTCTGGCGACCCTGATGAAAATCGATGCGACGGTGCGTGAGGATCGGACGGGATCCGTTCAAGCCGACTGAAATGAGGAATGAAAATGGACGAGGGAATCGAGGAACGGCTTCTGGACAAAATCAGGAAAGTGAGGCTCCTGGTCCTCGACGTGGACGGGGTCATGACCGACGGTCGCATCATTGTGGACGACGCGGGTTTGGAGACCAAACAGTTCGACGTGAGGGACGGCCATGGCCTGAAAATGCTGATGAGGTACGGCATCGATGTCGTTTTACTGACGGGAAGAAGATCCCGGGTTGTCGAACACCGCGCGGCCGACCTGGGGATCACCGAAGTTCATCAGGGGGCCCGGAACAAGGCCGAGGTTTTCACGGAAATCCTGAAGCGGCGGGACGTCACGCCGGAAGAAACCGCCTGTATCGGTGACGATTTTCCCGATATTCCGATCCTCCGGCGTGCCGGATTTTCCGTCGCCGTCGCCGATGCGGTCCCGGAGGCCAGGCAGATCGCGGATTATGTGACGGTCCTGAAGGGGGGACGGGGGGCTGTCCGGGAAATTTGCGAAGTCATTCTCAAGGCCAAGAATCATTGGCCGGATGTGGCCGAGCGCTACGAATTTCCATAGCCCGGCGGCATCCGAGGGGGCGTTTCAACTTTACATCCCCGGCCTCTGATGATATGGATGAACCCGAATGAGGCCGGTAAGGTCGCGGACGGGAAGGGTCACGACGGGGCGGAGATGACGAAGATCAAAAAGAGGACGTGGTTCATCGCGGGGGGGCTGTTTGCGGCCCTGTTCGTGGCGGCCTTCCTCGTCATCGGTGTCCGACAGACGCCGGAGAAGACGATGCTGAAGGTGCTGTCGGACCGTGTCGATCTGCAGGTCAAGGACGTTCGATTTACCGATGTCGCAAGTTCCGGCATGACCTGGGAGGTGACGGCCGACACGGCTCGATACCTGAAGAATGAAAACCTGGCGCTTCTCGAGCAGGTCAAGATTCGGTTGGTCATGAAAGACGGACGCGTATTCGTGATGAAAGGCGATCGGGGACAATTCAACACAAAGTCTCGCGATATGAACATCGAAGGAAAGGTCAGCATCGTCTCCGAAAAAGGCGAGCGCTTTACAACGGATCGGCTCCAATATCTTGATGCCGGTAAACGGATCGAAACAGACGGACCCGTGGTGATGGAAAACCAGAGCGCCCGGATCAGCGGGGTGGGAATGGTATTGAGTCTGGACGAGAAGAAAGTTTCGCTTCTATCGAACGTTCGGGCGAGCTCCTGGGGGAACTGAGAGGGGACAGAAAAAATGCCGGAGAAGCTCCGAAGGATCGTCATATTCGCATCTCTTATGATCGTTGCGGTCTTCTATTCAACGGAAGGACTGACGGCCGCGCCGAAACAGAAACCGAAGGCCGATACAAAACAGCCGATTCATATCGTTTCCGACCGCATGGATGCATACAACGAGGAACGGGTCGTCGTCTTTTACGGGAATGCCGTGGCGACACAGGGCGCCCGGACGATCCGGGCGGATCGTCTGACGCTCTACTACAAGCAGGACACGAACACGGCCGGCGGGTCGACTGCGGGGATCGAGTCGACGGGGAATCTGGAAAAGGTGGTGGCCACGGGCAAGGTATCGATCACGGAGGGCGACCGGACTGCGACCGGAGAGGAGGCCGTTTTCCTGCAGGATACGCAGAAGATCACCGTAACGGGCAACGCCGTGCTCCGCGAGGGCACCAATGTGGTTCGGGGAGATCGGGTCGTCGTATTTCTCGATGAGAACCGGGGTGTGGTGGAAAGCCTGGAGAACCGGCGGGTGACGGCGACCATCTATCCCAAGGAGGACGAGGGGAAAAAGAAGTGACCGTCGCATTTAGGGTCCGCACCGGATATCTTTGGATGTCGTCATGGGAAAACTGACGGCGACGAACCTCGTCAAGATCTATAGCGGCAGACGGGTGGTCGATCAGGTTCATTTGGAGATCAACCCCGGCGAAGTGGTGGGTCTTCTCGGCCCCAACGGCGCGGGAAAGACGACCACATTTTATATGATCGTCGGACTGATCAAGCCGGATGGGGGAGAAATCGTTCTCAACGGCGAAGACCTGAGCCGATGCCCCATGTACATCCGGGCTCGCAAGGGGTTGAATTACCTCCCGCAAGAGCCGTCGATTTTTCGAAAATTGACGGTGAGGGAAAACATCATGGCCATCCTCGAAACGCTTGCCCTGAGCCGTGAAGAAAGAGAGGAGCGGCTGTGGCAGCTCCTGGCCGAACTCGATCTGACCCAACTTGCGGACAACAAGGCATACTCGTTATCGGGGGGTGAAAGGAGGCGCGTGGAAATCACGCGGGCGCTGGTCACCTCGCCGAAGTACATCCTGCTGGACGAGCCCTTCGCGGGAATCGATCCGCTGGCCGTGGCCGATATCGGGAGGATCATCGCCCGGCTCCGGACGAAGGGGATCGGGGTGATCATCTCCGACCACAATGTCCGGGAAACCCTTTCCGTTTGCGATCGGGCCTACATCGTCAACGAGGGGAAGATTCTCGTGGAGGGTACGCCCGAATTCATCGCCCAGTCCGAGATAGCGAGAAAGATTTATTTGGGCGATGACTTCAAATTTTAAAAAGAGACGGCCGACCGAACATGGCATTTGAACTCAGACAGAGCCTGAAACTGACCCAACAGTTGATCATGACGCCGCAGCTCCAGCAGGCCATCAAGCTCCTGCAGATGTCGCGGCTCGAGCTGGTCGACATGGTCAACCGGGAAATGGAGGAGAATCCGCTTCTGGAGGAAGTGACCTCGGACGATGACCCCGAAGCCGAAAAGAAAATCGAACCCGCCGAAACCGCGGAAGAGGATCGGGAAGGGCCGAAAATCATTGAGCGCACGGAGGAGTTGACGGGCGAGGGGGATGGCCGGGAGGAGTTTGACTGGGGAAATTATCTGGAAGATTATGGTCCGATGGGGGTCACCTATGAGCGAAAAGAAGGGACGGCGCCGTCATGGGACAATCTCCTCGTGGCAAAGTCGTCGCTCACGGATCACCTGATGTGGCAGCTCCGTTTGTCCCGCTTTACGGAGGATGAATCCCGGATCGGCGAACAGGTCATCGGCAACCTGGACCAGAACGGATATCTGACCGCGACTGCGGAAGAGATTGCCGTTCAGGAAAAGGTTCCGCCGTCCTTCGTGGAACAGGTGATTCGGAAAATCCAGGAATTCGACCCTCTGGGCGTTGCGGGCCGAGACCTCCGCGAGTGTCTGCTGATTCAGGCGACCCTGGCCGGGAGTCACAGAGGCCTTGTGGAGCGGATCATCCTCGATCATCTCAAAGATCTGGAAACGAAGAATTACGCCGGCATCGCCCGCAAATTGAAGGTGCCCATCGAGGATGTTCTGGCTGCCGTTCTGATCATCAGCCACATGGATCCTCGTCCCGGAAGCGGATACAACGAGGAACGCATCCAGACGATCGTACCGGATGTCTATGTCTTCAAAAGCGGTGACGATTACAAAATTGTTCTCAACGACGACGGGCTTCCCAGGCTCAGGATCAGTAATTTCTATCGCGAGATTATGGGCGAAATCACCGGGTGTCGGAAAGAGGAAAACGGGAAGAAATACATCAAGGAGCGGGTCCAGTCCGCGACCTGGCTGATCAAGAGCATTCAACAGAGGCAGAAGACGATCTTCCGGGTTTCCGAGAGCATTGTCCGGTTTCAGAAGGAATTTTTTGATCACGGGATCGGGTCTCTCAAGCCGTTGATCCTCAGAGACATTGCCGACGACGTGGAGATGCATGAATCCACGATCAGCCGGGTGGTGACAAACAAATATATGCATACGCCGCGGGGTCTTTTCGAACTGAAGTATTTTTTCGGCAGCGGGATTCACAAAACGGGCGGGGAGAACGTTTCCTCGAAGAGCGTGCAGGAGGACATTCGAAAACTCATCCATCAGGAAGATCCCCGTAAGCCTCTGAGCGATCAGGAAATCGTCCGGCGTCTCGGGGCTTCCGGGATAGACATTGCCAGGCGCACCGTTGCCAAATACAGGGATATGATGGGGGTTCTGCCGTCGTCAAGGCGGAAGAAATATCATCGATAAACGTCGACGGATCGGGAAGCGATCCGCACGGATCGTATCGTTGTGATTCCGGCAAATCGACCGTTTCCGGTCACCGGGAGATCGAAACCAGCAAAGGGAGGAACCGAACATGAAAATTTCCGTGACATTCAGGAATGCGGAAGGTGAAGAATGGCAAAAGGAATATGTCGAAGAGCGACTGATGAAACTGAAGAAATATATCGATCATCCGGTGGATGCCCGCGTCATCCTCTCGGTGGAAAAATTCCGGAATACGTCCGATATCAACCTGACGGCGAATGGGTTGAACATCAACGGAAAAGGGGAAGAAAAGGACATGCATCTGGCGATCGACAATGCCATTGAAAAAATCGAACGCCAGCTCAAGAAGAAAAAAGAGAAGGTTCGCGGTTTCAAAACCAATCCTGAGCGGAGCGGAGAATTCGGCGATGAAGCCGCGGCCGAAGAGGGGGAGGATTTGAGCGATTCCAAAGTGGTCGAGTCGCGGAAAATCGTCTTGACGCCGATGTCGATCGATGACGCGGTTCTGGAAATGGAGACCACGAAGAATCGCTTTGTGATTTATCGGGATTCTTTCACCGAAAATGTCAACGTCATCTATCGGCGGGAGGACGGAAAGTTTGCCCTGCTGGAGATCAACAGTTGAGGCTTGAGGACAGGGCATGAATCTTACGGAGATACTGAAGAGGGACTTTATCCTCGAGGAACTGGAAGCCCGGAACCAACACGAGGTTCTTGACGAATTGGTGAGGGTCTTTGCGATGGGAGGGGTCCGTTTCGATCCCGAGGCGATGCTGCAGGTGCTCCTGGAAAGGGAGAGGCTGGGCAGCACCGGGATAGGGGATGGGATCGCGATCCCTCACGGCAAACTCCAGGGGCTGGACGAGATCTTGCTGTCCTTCGGCCGGAGCTCGGAGGGGATCTCCTTCGATGCAATGGACGGGAAACCCGTTCATCTGTTTTTTCTGCTGATGGCGCCTGAAAATTCGGCGGGATTGCATCTCAAGATTCTCGCAAAGATTTCCCGGATGCTGAAAGACCCGGCTTTGCGAGATAACCTGCTGCGGGCAAAGAGCAAAGAGAGAATTTGGCGCATCATTGAGGAGCAGGAACAAAAGACCTGAACGGCGTCGGGAGGAGTGCGATGAAGCAATTGCGCGTGGTGATTATCACCGGACTTTCAGGTTCCGGAAAAAGCACCGCCGTGCGGGCGCTGGAGGATATCGGTTTTTTCTGCGTGGACAATCTGCCGGTGGCGCTGCTCCCGAAGTTCCTGCAGATTCAGTCGGATCCCGCCAAGGACATCGCGCAGGTTGCGATGGTGATGGATCTGCGGGAAAGGGGATTCCTGGACAAATATCCCCGTGTCTTCAAACAGCTCCGGGAAAAGGGTTATCGGATCGAGGTGCTGTTTTTCGACGCCGCCGACGATGCGATCCTGCACCGCTTCAGCGAGACCAGGAGAACCCACCCCCTTGCGCCGCGCGGCTCCCTGATGCAGGGCATCCGCCTGGAGAGGGAAAAGCTCGCCCCGTTGAAGGAGATGGCGGACAAGGTATTCGATACGACCTCCTGCAATGTCCATCAGCTGAAAGATGTCGTTCAGCGGTATTTTCTCGGTTCGGCTTCAGGCAAGAATCTGGTGATCCATGTGACATCGTTCGGATACCGCTACGGGCTGCCGGTGGACGCCGATATGGTTCTGGATGTCCGTTTTCTCCCCAATCCTCATTTCGTTGAGAAGTTGCGTTGCTTCAACGGCCATGACGAACGGGTCCGCGATTATGTCCTCGAATCGGAGGGGGGACGGATCTTTGTCGCAAAATTATTGGACCTGATGGCTTTCCTGGTTCCGCTCTACGAGAAGGAGGGAAAGTCGCGTTTCAATATCGCCCTGGGCTGCACCGGCGGCCATCACCGCTCCGTGGTCATGGCCAATTTTCTGGGGGGGCACTTTACGGACAAGGGCTATTTTGTGAACATCGCGCATCGGGACATCGCCAAATCCTGAAAACCTAAAAAGACACTTCCAGCTTCTTCGTCACATTGTCGGCGATCCAGTGCGCATCCCACCATTCCCGGGGGTCGACGAACTGCCCGTGCACCGCCACCCCGAAATGCAGGTGGTCCCCGCCGGCAAGGCCCGTCATTCCGGACAAGCCGATCACCTCTCCCCGCTTCACGCTCTGATCCGCCTTGACCTGGATGCCGCTCAAGTGGGCATACAAGGTCGAGAGACCCATCCCATGGTCGATAATCACCGTGTTGCCGTAGATGCCGAGCATCCCGGTGAAGCGGACGATGCCGCTGTTGGCGGCCTCGATCGGCGCATGAACAAGAGACGCGAGATCGATGCCGTTGTGGATGCTTTGGCCTACCGGCTTTCCGTCGAAGAGATAGGTCCGGCGGTCGCCGAAAAGGGCCATGGGCGCGGCGTTTTTCATCCGCAGAAACACGTCTTGCCACAAAGGTCGCGGCTCAGACTTCTGACAGACCGACCGGATCGTTTTGAGATTGTCGGTGCGCATCACGGTATTCACATGGATGAAGGTATCGAGGACCGATTTCCCCCGCAACTCCGGGAACAGCGCTTGGAATTCCGGCATCTTCTGATCGAGGAAGCCTTGCGAGAGGTTCATGGTGTCGGCGCGGAACGTCCGCTTCAGGATCAGGGAAGGGATGCCGCCGGCCGTTTCGTTTCCGGCTTGGTCCCGGGCCGTGATCCGGACTTGCGGGGCGCCCGGTGAAGCGTCCATGGGCAGCGCGAAATAGGCCGCGTAAGCGGACTTCCCGGCCGGTGTGGTCGGATAGCCCGGATAGAAAAGATCGCCGACCCGGACACCGGTCGTCGGAACCGCCTCCGAAAGGTGATAGGCGACGACGCAGGCGCCTCCGGGATGGATATGATTTTGCGTGTTCAGCTGGAAGATCTGCGGCGGCAGCAGGTCGACGGAGACCGGGAGCTTCCGTGTGGTCCGGTTCTTCCACAGAGAATGATCGACGGCCGTGAGGATCAGGTCGGCCGGTCCGTCGTTCAGCTTCAGGACGACCGCGTCAACGGCTGCTGAGACCGTCTTTTGGTGAACGCCGGTTTCCGGATAGTCGACGGCGGACAGGACCCGATCTGTTTTATTTTGGGAAATGGCGATCTCCGTGTGACGGAGCCCCCGTCCGGAATCGGAAAAGGTCACTTGGAGGGTCTTTTGACGGCCGATGACGGTCGCGTCTGGACCCGCATCGATGGAGGGTTTGGTTCTCTCTGCAACGGTCAGAAACAGCCATGCGCCCGCGATCAGCACAACGAGACAGCCGATGATATACCAGAATTTCTTTTGCATGTTCCGCCTTCCCCCTCGATGAATTGCGTTGCGTATAACCAGTTTGCAGGCGCATTGCAAGGCGAAAAATCGCCATCGGTGCGAATCCATGAATTTCTTGCTCTTACGGCCCTTTCTTGCTATAAACAGAACCGTCTTCGGAAGGGGAATGGCGGAAATGCTGAAGGGCAGAAGAATCGTTCTGGGCGTCACCGGAGGGATCGCCGCGTACAAGGCCGCGGAGCTGGTCCGTGAACTGGTCCGACGAGGATCGCAGGTCCGGGTGATCATGACGGAACATGCCTGCCGGTTTGTCGCGCCGCTCACGTTCGAGACCCTGTCCGGAAATCCGGCGGCCACGGATCTCTTCCGGTCGCCGGGACCCTTCGAAATCGGCCATATTTCCCTTGCCGAATTCGCAGAAACCCTTGTGATCGCCCCGGCGACGGCCAACCTCATCGGCAAGATGGCCGCAGGCATCGCCGATGACCTGCTGACGACCGTTATCCTGGCCGTGCAGGCGCCGATTCTGATCTGCCCGGCCATGAACGAGAAGATGTACGCGAATGTCGCGGTGCGCGAGAACCTCGCAAAACTTGTTTCCCGGGGCCATTCGGTCCTGGAGCCGGGATACGGAGAACTGGCCTGCCGCACGGAAGGACAGGGGCGGCTCGCCGAGCCGGCCGACATCGCGGATGAGGTCGAATCGATCCTGACCGTGAAGGATCTTCGGGAAGAACGGATTCTCGTAACGGCCGGTCCGACCCGGGAAGCTCTGGATCCGGTCAGGTTCATCAGCAACCATTCTTCGGGGAAGATGGGGTACGCCCTGGCCCTGATGGCCAAACGGCGGGGTGCAACCGTGACGCTGATCAGCGGTCCTACGGCGCTTGCCGCGCCGCGAGGCGTAGAGCTCGTACCGGTTGCGACGGCCATCGAAATGAGGGACGCGGTGTTGGAACGTCTCGAAAAGGCCACGGTGGTGATCAAGGCCGCTGCGGTTGCCGACTACCGGCCCGCCGTATGTGAGCCGTCAAAGATCAAGAAGAAGGAGGGAACCATGACCCTCCGGCTGGAGCGGAATCCGGACATCCTTTCCGAGGTGGCCCGGCGGAAGGAGGGACGGATTTTGGTCGGATTTTCCATGGAATCGGATCACCTGATCGAAAACGCCCGGGAAAAGCTCCTGAAAAAAGGAATGGACTTTATCGTGGCCAACGACGTGACCGAACCCGGGGCGGGCTTCCAGAGCGATACGAACGTGGTCCATATTCTGGATCGAAACGGTGTGGAGTCCTTTCCTCGAATGGACAAAAGGGACGTTGCAGGAGTCATTCTCGACCGGGTGAAGAGGATCCGCGAAGAAAAAAGGGACCCCGATGGACATTGAGGCAAAACAGCGGGAGGAGCTCCATGGGCTGGTCCAATCGCTGCTGGAGCGGGTGCGGATCGATTGTGAGCTGCGAAAGCCACTCTCCTACTTGACCGCGGACAATGAGCCTCTTGTTCGGCAGCCGGCTTTCACAGGCGGGGATGAGCATGACCTGGAGGCCGTCCGGACGGAGCTGGGCGATTGCCGGCGATGTCCCTTGGGAGATCGACGCCATCATCTGGTTTTTGGTGAAGGCAACCCAAGCGCCGAACTGGTTTTCGTCGGCGAGGCGCCCGGAGCGGATGAGGATGCACAGGGCAGGCCGTTCGTCGGCCGGGCCGGGCAACTGCTCACCAAGATCATTGCCGCGATGGGTCTGAAACGGGAAGAGGTCTATATCTGCAATATTTTGAAATGCCGGCCCCCGGAGAATCGGAATCCCCTTCCGGACGAGATTGCCGCCTGCGAACCCTTTCTGATCCGGCAGCTCGGGGTGATCCGACCGAGGGTGATCTGTGCGATGGGAGGCATTGCGGCTCATGCATTGCTGAAATCGGAGGCGCCGATCAGTGTCCTGCGAGGTCGGTTTCACAGCTATCAGGGCATCCCTCTGATGCCGACCTACCACCCGGCCTACCTGCTGCGGAACCCCGGAGCAAAGAAACAGGTCTGGGAGGATGTCCAAGGGATCATGAAGAGGCTGGGCGAACGGAAAGACCAGTAGCCGCCTTTTTTCAACGATGAGGAACGATTCCGTGATGGTTTTCAGAAAGTCAGGCTTCCGGATTGCGTCGGGCCGGATTTGGAAGAGAGGGAATATGTGGCGATCCATGATGCGGAAATTCATCCTCGTTGCCGCGGTGATGGTGATGCTGTCGGCTGCCGTCGTCCTGTCCGCAGGGAATCTGGAAGCGGCGGGCAAGGCCCCCGTGTTTGATGTCATTACGGTCAACTCGGCGATTACGCCGCCGATTGCGGAGTATGTTCTGCAAAGCATCGAAGAATCGGCGAAGAGCGGCGCGGAGGGAATGATCCTCCGGCTCGACACGCCGGGCGGTCTGGACCTGGCGATGCGGGATATTGCGAAGGGCATTTTGAATGCCTCCGTGCCCGTCATCGTCTATGTGGCGCCCGCCGGCGCGAGGGCGGCGTCGGCCGGGGTGATCATTACCGCGGCCGCGCACATCGCAGCGATGGCGCCCGGAACGAACATCGGCGCCGCACACCCCGTCGGCATCGGGATCGGCGGCGGGATGGACAAGACGATGAGCCAGAAGGTGGAGAACGACGCGGTTGCCTACGTCAAGGGAATCGCCAAGAAGCGGGGCAGAAACGAGGAGTGGGTGGAGAAGGCGGTGCGGAAGAGCGAATCGATCACCGCCGAGGAGGCGCTCCGCCTGAAGGTGATCGATTTCGTGGCCACCGATCTCAACCGCCTGATGGAGCAGATGGACGGCCGGGAGGTGACCCTGACTGCGGGGAAGAAAAACCTGAATACGAAAAACGCCGTGATCAACGAAAAAGCGATGGGCACACGGCAGAAGGTCCTCTCCGCGTTGAGCGATCCGAACATCGCCTACATTCTGCTGCTGATCGGCCTGGCCGGCCTTTACTTCGAGTTTTCCAATCCCGGGAGTATCCTTCCCGGGGTCATCGGAGGGATCTCCCTGATCATGGCCTTCTTCGCCATGCAGACGCTGCCGGTCAACTACGCGGGGATCGCGTTGATTTTGTTTGCGATCATCCTGTTCATTGCCGAGATCAAGGTGGTCAGCCACGGCATCCTCACGGTCGGCGGGATTGTTTCGCTCGTCATCGGTTCCCTGATGATGTTTCAGACGCCCGATGCGTCGATCGGGATCTCGTTGAGCGTCCTGATCCCGGCCGTGACCTTAACCTCTCTCTTCTTCATCGCCGTCATCGTAATCGCCTTGAAGGCGCAGCTTCGGAAGCCTCAAGGGGGAAAAGAGGGGCTGATCGGCCAGGAGGGAAGCGCGGTGACCGATATCCTCAAGGATGGAAAGGTTCTGATGCTTGGAGAGTACTGGAACGCGATCAGCGACAGGCCGATCGCAAAGGGCTCGCGGGTCCGGGTGGTCGAGGTGGATCGTCTGATCGTCAAGGTGGAACCCATCGAATCATAAAAAAAGGGAGGTCCGTCATGTTAGGCATGTACCCAATGATTGTTGTGATTGTTCTGGTCGTCATGTTTCTTGCGGCGGCGATCCGGATCCTCAACGAGTATGAGAGGGGCGTTATTTTCCGCCTGGGAAGGATCATCGCCACGAAAGGCCCGGGGCTGATCATTTTGATCCCCATCGTCGATAAGATGGTCAAGATCGACATGCGGACCATTACGATGGACGTTCCGCCACAGGACGTCATCACCCGGGACAACGTATCGATCAAGGTGAATGCGGTCGTCTATTTCCGCGTCCTGGACGCAAACCATGCGGTGGTGGATGTCGAGAATTACCTCTATGCGACATCCCAGCTTGCCCAGACCACCCTCCGAAGCGTCTGCGGCCAGGTGGAACTGGACGAACTGCTCTCCGAAAGGGAGAAGATCAACCTCCATCTCCAGGAGATCCTCGACCGGAGCACCGATCCATGGGGAATCAAGGTTTCGCTCGTCGAGGTCAAGCACATCGATCTGCCGGAGGAGATGAAGCGGGCGATGGCAAAGCAGGCCGAGGCGGAGCGGGAAAGACGGGCAAAGGTGATCAATGCCGAGGGCGAGTTCCAGGCGGCCCAGAAACTGATCGAGGCGGCGGCCCTCATGGAAACTCAGCCCATGTCGCTGCAGCTCCGGTATCTGCAGACCCTCAACCAGATTGCCTCGGAGAACAATTCCACGACGGTTTTCCCGATCCCGATCGATCTGCTCAAGCCGTTCCTGAAACCGGCGGATAAGGGATAAACCGGCGCGCGGGAAGGATGCGGACCTTCGACTTTCCCGCGCGTTTCAAATCAAATCCGGTCGCGAATGGAGAATGTCCCCGAAAGGCAAGAAGGGGATCGTGTGGTGATGACGAGACGAAACAGAAGAAATGTCCTGACAGGCGGCATGATCTTGATCACGATCGGGATCCTGATCATCCTGCACAAAATAGGATTGTGGGAATTCTCGCACAGTTGGCCGCTGTTGCTCATCGTGATCGCGGCAGGGACCATCATTCAACGCGTGAAGGATATCGGAGGCTGGATCATCGGCTGCGTCGGCGTCGTTTTCTTTCTCGCGGAGAATGTCGAGATGGAGATCTGGAAGATCGTAAACATTCTACTGCCGCTTCTGCTGATCCTGATAGGGGCACATATTATAATCAAATACTTTAAGAAAAAACCGGATGATGCGGATATGAATTGAAATTCAGCGATTCATGTGTTTGCCCGGACGGAGAAAATCCGTCATGGAAAAACTTTCCGGGAACTTTTCCCTTCATCCTCCCGTCTAATATGACAAAATCAAACTGACGAGGAGGAACCTGTCATGAAAACCGTCACATTTTTTCTTTTAGCTGTCCTTCTGTGCGCGACAAACGTCTGGGCAGGGGGTGTCGGAAACAGCGTGGAAGTGCGGATCGCAACAGACGACGGCCGGACATTGCCGACCTATCCGGTGCTTATGCGCCAAGGGGTCTGCAAGGTGTACGCCGAGGCGAAAAAGGGAGATCTCTACCGAATCGAAGTCAAAAACCGCCTGAACCGTCGAATCGGACTGGTCATTGCCGTGGACGGCCGCAACATCATCAGCGGCGGCAAATCCTGGTTGAGGAACCATGAGCGCATGTACATCCTGGAGCCTTATGGCTGGGGCGAATTTGCAGGCTGGCGAACGGACCGGGACCGCATCAACCGCTTCTATTTCACGGACGTTCCCGACTCCTATGCTGCGGCGTTCGGCGACGAAAGCGCAATGGGTGTGATCGCCGTGAGCGTCTATCCCGAGGCGGACCGGTGCAGGCGACCGATGCCCCATTCCCGAATCGCCCCCTCCATTCCGGAAGATCAGAGAGGAAAAGCGGAAGGCTCATCCGACCGGCCTGAAGCCGCCGGTCAGAAGATGAAGGATCGGGAATCCCTTCCGGAGCAGGCCCTGGAGAGCGCGTGCACAGGCTACGGCCGCGACGAGTACTCTCCCTCGCGGAGGGTGGCGTTTCGGCCGGAGAAAAAAGCGCTGGAGACCATCTACCTGAAATACGAATGGCGTTCGACCCTCTGCAAACTGGGTGTCATCGAATGCGTAAGGCAGTCACGGCGTCCTCCCAACCGATTTTGGGACAGCGGCGGCTACGCCCCTCCGCCTCCGATGAGCATGCGCCGCATCGCACCTTGAGGTCCTAAAGGAGTGATCCGGGTGCGTTGACCGTCATGGCAACGGAGGGATGAGGGGTTCCCGATATCGCCGGTGCACTTCCGGGCAGAGATGTATCGGGGGATCCTTTCCGGAAGACCGTCGGGATCGGAACCGACCCCCCGAATCCTTATCAGGAAGGTGACGGATTGCCGATTAACCTTGATCCAGCGGATACGAAAAACCGGACCGATGCGGGCGGGGATGCCGGTTATGTGAAACGCTGCCAGAGGGGGGATGCCGAAGCCTTTGCGGTTCTGGTCAGAAGGCACCAGAAGAAGATGCTCAATATTTCCTTCCGGATCATCGGCGATTACGAGGAAGCCTGCGACGCGGTTCAAGAGGCATTCCTCCATGCCTACCGCGCGATCGGACAATTCCGCGGAGAGGCCCGATTTTCCACCTGGCTCTGCAGCATCGTTCTGAACCATTCGCGAAGCCATATCAGAAGGAGAGCCGCCCGCTTGCGCATCGAGACGGGATTCCCCGGTGATTCCGCGGAAGCGGCGGACGGAAGCACGGTCAACGAACCGGATTCCGGGGGGATGTCCGTCGTCGAACGGCTCGAGAAACAAGAGCTGGAGGCCAAGGTTCAGGAATGCATCGGCCGGCTCGATGCGGAACAGCGGGAAGTTCTGGTTCTCCGGGATATTCAGGGCTTCTCCTACGAGGAGATCGGCGGCCTGCTGAAGCTGCCGGAGGGAACCGTCAAATCCAGGCTTTACCGGGCCAGAACCGCGTTGAAGGATGGCCTGATCCGGACGCTGGGTGACTTGAGATGATGTGCAATGATGTCGAAAAGCTGCTGCCGGCCTACCTGGAGGGTCTTCTCTCCGGCGAGGAGGAAAACGGAATCGTGAAACACGTGGCCTCGTGCCCCCGGTGCAGCCGTTCCCTGTCGGATATGAAGAGGGCGGAACAGCTCGTTCGCGGTCTCGAAGAGGTGGAGCCGCCCCCGTTTTTCGAACAGAAGATCATGTCCCGAGTCCGGGAAGAGGCCTCCAGGAAGCAGGGGATTCTCCATCGCCTTTTCTTTCCGCTGAGGATCAAACTCCCGATCCAGGCGCTGGCCACGATCTTCCTTGCCGTATTGGCCTTCCACATCTACCAGGCAGGCGATCCGGAAATGAAGCAGATGACGCCGCTTCCGGCGCCCCCGGCAGGATCCGAAAAGGGTTCCTTCACGGCCGAACCCCCGAAGAGTGCCAAACAGCTTTCGGACGCCGGTGCAACGAAGCGCGCTCCCGCCGGGGGTGGTTCGGAAAAGAACGGAGATCGCTTTTCGGCATCTCCGGTCAAAAAAGAAAAGCAGCAGAGCATAACTGAACCGCAGAAGCCTCAACCGGAAGAACTCCCGGCGGTGCGGAAACCCGGAGACACCCTGTTGGAGGAACGCGGGGAAGGGTTGCAGCCGGCGGGTCCGGGGTCAACGGGTCAGGCGGAGGTCCGGACCGAGAAGCGGGAAGCGGGCCGTGCGGTCGAATCGCAGCCGGCGCAGAAACGGAAGGAAAGCATGATCGATGTCGCTACCTTGGGCGCACGGAAGGAAAAGGTGATGTCGGTCCCTGTCCCTCCGGCAGCGGGAACGGCGGAGGTCCGGTCGGCTCCGGTCATCGGCTTGACGATTCAGGTCGATGATGCCGGTACGGCTGTCCGGGAGATCGAATCGCGTCTCTTTCAGGTCGATGGCCGGATCATCGATCGTCGGTACCGCAACGGAAACGTGCTGCTGAAGGTTGAAATTGCGGCGAAGGACTTCACCGGATTGCTGGATCTTCTCGAAGGGATTGGGAAGGTTCGACAGGATCGGGATGATGTTGCTCGGGATGGGAATGCGACCGTCGATATCCATGTGATCGGTCATCCATGAATAAAGTCATATCAATCATTTATCAGTCATCCTTATAAAACGGTTTAAGATCGCACCGTCTGTTCAAATCAGGGCAAGGGCGTCGGCGACGGCCATTCCCGCGCGGGTCGGCCGGAGGAACCCATTGCGGATCTCCACAAGCCCTTCCTCGGAAAGCCTCTTCAGCACCCCCCGTTTTTCCGTGACGAGGTCTCGGCCGTATCGGATCTTGAAGGTCTCCAGACAGATTCCCCGGCGTGTCCGGAAGCCGAGGAAGAGGGACTCTAAGCAGAGTTGTTCTTCGGTCAGGTTTTCCGTGGATTCGACCGGAGAGCGACCGGAGGCCAGGTTTTCGATGTACGTGCTGATGTCGCGTCGATTCCACCGCCGTTCACGTCCCGAAAAGGAGTGTGCGGCGGGACCGAGGCCCAGGTAGGGAACATGATCCCAGTATTTGCGGTTGTGCCTCGATTCCCGACCCGGGAGGGAAAAATTGGAGATCTCGTAATGGCTGTATCCGTGATCTTCCAGAAATTCCGAAGTCTTCCGGAAAAAATCGGCCTGAAGCGCCTCATCGGGGAAGACGATTTTCCCCCGTCGAAATTGTTCTGCGAGAGATGTTCCGTCCTCGAGGGTGATTTGATAACAGGAGAGGTGATCGGGATGGAACAAAACAGCCTCACGGAGTGTCGCAAGCCACAAGGAGAGGCTTTGGCCGGGGACGCCGTAGATCAGATCGATTCCGATATTGCCGATGCCGACGGCCCGGGCGGCCGCGATCGCCGCGGCAGCCTGCGCCCGGTTGTGGCGCCGGCCGAGAAAGGAGAGGATCCCCTCGTCGAAAGACTGGACGCCGATGCTCAGCCGGTTCACGCCGGCGCGGCAGATGGCGTTCAGGAGTCCGGCATTGAGATCCGCGGGATTTGCCTCCATGGTGATTTCCGCGTCTCCGGAGATCGGGAAGATCCCGCGGATGTCGGAAATCAATTTTTCCAGTTCGGGCGAGGGAAGAACGGACGGGGTTCCGCCCCCGATATAGAGCGTGTCGAATAAGGGGGCCCATCCCCGGTAGAGAAGCATCTCCCTGCGGAGGGCGGTCAGATATTCGGGGAGCGGTGAAAAGTCGGTTACGGAATAGAAGCCGCAATAGAGGCATTTCCGGACGCAGAAAGGGATATGGACGTATAGGCCCGGGAGCCTCTCCGGTTTTGCGGACGGTTCCGACGGGACAATTTCGAGGGGGGGCGTATCTTCGGACATTCGCTTCACTGGGGAAACCGGGAAATCCGTGGAGAGGCCCGGCCGTTCATTCGGTGTCGGACTTCAGGACGGCCAGGAAGGCGCTCTGCGGAATGGAGACGTCGCCGATCATCTTCATCCGCCTCTTTCCCTTCTTCTGCTTTTCGAGGAGCTTTCGCTTCCGGCTGATGTCGCCGCCGTAGCATTTGGCGATGACGTCCTTGCGGAAGGGCGAAATGGTCGTCCGCGAGACGATCTCGCCTCCGATGGCCCCCTGGATCGCGATTTTGAACATCTGCCGGGGAATCTCCTCCTTGAGCCTTTCGCAGGCCTGCAGACCGCGGGCGCGCGCCCGGTCCCGGTGCACGATCTGGGAAAGGGCGTCCACCTTTTCCCCATTGACCAGAATGTCCAGCAGGACGAGGTTGCTTTCCCGATAGTCGATCAGGTCATAGTCGAAGGAGCCGTATCCCTGCGTGACCGATTTGAAGCGGTCGTAGAAATCAAAGATCACCTCGGCCAGCGGCATTTCGTAAACCAGCTCCGCCCGTCCGGGGCTCGGGTAGTTCAGCGTCGAATTGACCCCCCGCTTCTCCATGCAGAGCTTCATCACAGAGCCGAGATAGCGTTCGGGAAGCATCATCGCCGCGCGAATGTACGGCTCATCGGATTTGTCGATCGAGATCGGTTCGGGGTAGTGGGTGGGATTGTCCACGAACAGGACCGTCCCGTCCTTCAGCGTGAAACGGTAGCGAACGGAAGGAACGGAGAGGATGATGGACAGGTTGTACTCCCGTTCCAGACGCTCCTGGACGATGTCGAGGTGGAGGAGCCCCAGGAAACCGCAGCGGAATCCCTGCCCCAGCGCGGCGGAAGAGTCCTTTTCATAGACGAAGGAGGCATCGTTGAGCTTGAACTTGTCCAGGGAGTCGGCAAGGTCTTCGTAGTCGTCCGCGGCGATCGGGTAGATCGAGGCGAAGACGACCGGTTTGACCTCCTTGAATCCCGGAAGCGGCTTGCGGCAGGGACGATTCTCCAGCGTGATCGTGTCTCCCGTCCGGACGTCCGACACGGTCTTCACGCCGGCGATGATGTATCCCACCTCACCGGCAGAGAGACTGTCCCGTTTCCGGCGCTGGATCAGGAAATGCCCCACCTCTTCCACACGGTACGTTGCGTTGTTGTGGACAAAGCGGATGATGTCTCCCGCCTTGACGGTTCCGTCAAAAACACGGCAATGGATCACCGTTCCCCGGAAAGTGTCGTACTTGGCGTCGAAAATAAGGGCTGCGAGCGGCGCCGATCGATCGCCCTTGGGAGGTGAAATCCGGGTGACGATGGCCTCCAGGATCTCCTCGATCCCGATCCCCTCCTTGGCGGAACATTTCAAGTGGGTGTCCGGATCCAGGCCCAGTTCCGAGTCGATCTGTTCGATCACGCGATCCACGTCCGCCGAGGGAAGGTCGATCTTGTTGATAACGGGGATGATCGTCAAATCGTGTTCCATCGCAAGATACAGGTTGGCGAGTGTCTGCGCCTGGACGCCCTGAGCGGCGTCGATCAGCAGCAGCACCCCTTCGCAGGAGGCCAGGGAACGCGACACCTCATAGGTGAAATCGACATGGCCCGGCGTATCGAGAAGGTTCAGGGTGTAATCCCGGCCGTCCTTCGCGCGGTATGGAAGCGAGACGGCTTGGCTCTTGATCGTAATCCCCCGTTCCCGCTCGATATCCATGTTGTCGAGGATCTGGTCCTGAAAGTTGCGGTCATCGACTATGCCGGTGAACTGGATCAGGCGATCCGCCAGCGTCGACTTCCCATGGTCGATATGCGCGATGATGCTGAAATTTCGGATAGAGTCCATAAACCGTCGACACTTTTTTTGGCGGCGAATCTATCACGATTGCCAAGGTTAGTAAACGTTCAAAAGAAAAGGGATCGGCCGTGAAAAAGGCGATGACCCTCACCGCCTTTTCCCCACGGAAGCGAGATAAACGGTCATTTCATTCTCGCCGTCAATCCGGAGGAGGTCATCCATCGCTTCCTGATCATAGGCGGCGATCGCGCAGGCTCCCGAACCGATGGCTTCACAGGCCAGATAAAGGTTTTGGCAGACATGTCCGGCGTCGATCGCAATGACTTTGTGTGCGGCGATGCCGTAACGCCATTCCATCCTGTAGGGGATTGACGTCCAGATGAATGTTACGGCCGCCTCTCCGGGATAGGGCTGCCCCAGGGCGCTATGGACGATTCTCTTCCGCAGGTTTTCCTCCGTGAATTCGAACAGGAGTCGGTGTTCGAGAGGAAGGTAACGGTAGATCCCCGGAGACAGGCCCTCGATATTCAAAATGCAGAGATAGGTTTCCAGGGCATGACGGCATCCCGCCGACGGAACCGTTCTCAACGCATGCCCGGCATCGAGCCTCCGCCGGACGCCCTGGGTGGCCCATAGCAGGAAAGAGAGCTCTTTCAGCGTGATCGGCTCTGCACGATAGGATCTGCGGCTCTCCCGATTCCAGATCGCATTTTGAAGATCCACTCCGAATTGACCCTGGAATGAGCCGACCCCCGGAAGCTCCGTTATTTCGGCATCCGGCGGGTAAGGCTTTTCGATGGGGGGTGGCGGAACGTTCCGGAACTGATCCGTTTTGGAAAAATCGATTTCCTTGCGGATACTGTCCTTCAGAAGCGATCGGTATCTGATCATGAGTTCTTTTTCCATTCGATCCATCCCTATTGGTCGGATTTTTTGCGGCCTGCATCCCTGTTCGGCCGTCATCTCTGTCCGGAATCATAGCACGCGATGCCGGATCCTTACGAGAATTTTTCCACAGGGGGCCGCATCCCTGAACCGGGAAAAGAGCGGACAAAAATCATTTTAAAATAGGTATTGACAGGAACAAGCGGCGGGTGTAGAAGCGCGCCGCCCAAATGGGAGATCGGTTTGGTCGGGGTATGGATTGGACAGGGCGGTAGTTGGTTCAAGGACGGACAAACAACAGGAAATGGAGGAAAGGTATGAAGAAGGCGATGGTACTGGCGGTGGCGTTTGTATTCGGTTTGTCGTTTGCGGTTTCGGCCCAGGTCGCGGCGGATAAGCCACAGACGGTAAAGGAGACGGTCAAACAGGATGTCAAGGACATCAAAAAAGATGCGGGCGCCGTGAAAGAGGCCGTGAAAACGGAAGTGAAGGAGCAGGCGGCGGAAGCGAAGAAATCCGTGAAGGAAGTGAAGAAGGCGGTGAAGGGCAAGGCAAAAAAATCGGTCGGGAAGGATGCCTCCGCCGAGAAAAAAACGGTGAAGGAAACCGTCAAACAGGATGTCAAGGACATCAAAAAAGATGCGGGCGCCATGAAAGAGGCCGTGAAGACGGAAGTGAAGGAGCAGACCGCGGCGGCAAAAGAATCGGCCAAAGAAGTTAAAAAGGCCGTTCAGGGCGAGACAAAAAAATAAGCAGGAAATGGTTTATATTGGCGACAGCCAAAGCGGTGAAGCCGGGTGACGTCTCTGTTCATCCGGCTTCGCTGCTTTTTGAAGGTCCCGACAACGGAGGCGTTAGCTCAGCTTTGCGAGCAGTGCCTCGGATACTTCCTTCACACCGGGCTTGCCGTCCAACTCGACCACCTGGACGCGCGCTTTGAAATAGTTGACTGCGGCGAGCGTTCCCGTTTTTGTATCGTAGTAGATCCCGTGACGCTTGTCGATCGCGGCTTCGTCCTGGTCATCCGCCCGGGCGGTCAGTTGGTCGCAGCCGCAGATACGGCAGACCGGTTTGCCGTCCTTTTCGGCAGGCTTGATGGCGTCAATGTAAATGTTATTGGGGTGGTTGTTGTCTTTGGCGCACAGCCTGCGGCCCATGATCCGCTTTTTAGCCGTTTCCCGATCCAGAATGATCTCAATGACGCAATCCAATTTCATTCCGGCTTCCTGAAGCGCCTTCCAGAGCGCCTCCGCCTGGGCGAGATTTCGCGGGAAGCCGTCCAGGAGCCAACCGCTTTTGCAGTCAGGCTGCTGGAGACGGTTCAGGATCATCGGGACGGTGATCGCATCGGGAACGAGTTCCCCCTTGTCAATGAACGCTTTCGCCTTCCGGCCCAGTTCCGTTCCATTTTTGATATTTTCCCTGAAAATGACGCCTGTCTCGATGTGCGGCACTCCGTACTTCTTCTGTACCACAGCGCCCTGTGTGCCTTTGCCGCTTCCGTTTGGACCAAAAATCAGAATGTTCATGCTGTCAAGCTCCTTTGTCGAAATGGAATCCCGGCCGACGGTTCCTGTCGGAAGGGGAAGCATCTTTCATTGCCGCGTTTGCATCCGACCGTCCTCGTCACCGGAGGGTTCAGGGCAAGGAGACTATGGAATCGAAACCCGCCGAGGTCGGACATCCGCAGTCATTCCACTGAATACCGCCGTGATGGATCAGTGGTGTCCGCAGGTGCTGCAATGGGTTGCAGCGCAACTCCCGCAGCCGTTGCCGCCTGTGGAGGTGTTTCCGATTTTCCCCGAGAATGCGGACATCTGCCGCTGCACCTTTTTCGAGCCGCACTCAGGGCAGTCCACGGAAAGCTTCTCGTCGCGGCTCCGGAAAAGGACCTCGAAGCGGGCCTGGCATTTCCGGCATCTGAATTCAAAAATCGGCATGGACTCATCTCCGACCGATGGGATCGGGTCCGATTTGAACCCGCGGGCGCTGTGTCACCGTATCATTGCGGGCGGAGATTAGAAGAAACCGCCGAAAATGTCAAGGACGATGACGGGGGATGATGACGGGGGAAAATCAATCCTTGACACCCGGAAGGCGGCATGAGAGGTAAACACCAATCATCGGGGAGGCTTGGCTGCATAGGCCCCTTCAGGATCGAAAGCGGCGGAAAGGAGTTTTATGGCGATCGCAAAAAAAATCCACGGATTCATGACGCAGGCCTCCTTCATTCGGAAGATGTTCGAGGAAGGACTCCGTCTGAAGCGGCAATACGGGGCGGAAAACGTCTTCGATTTCAGCCTCGGCAACCCCAATCTTGAGCCTCCCGAGGCGGTGAAAGCCCGTATCGTTGAATTGGCGACGGCCGACATCCCCGGCAAACATATGTACATGCCGAATGCCGGCTATCCGGAAACCCGCGCGGCTGTCGCAGAGCAGGTGGGCGAATCCCACGGGATCTCGTTGGCGGCCGATCAGATCGTGATGACCTCCGGCGCCGGCGGGGCGCTGAACGTCATTCTGAAAACGATCTTGGATCCGGGAGATGAGGTGATCCTGCCTGCGCCCTTTTTTGTCGAGTACCGCTTCTATGCGGACAACGCGGGAGGGGTCCCGCGGATCGTCCCGCCGGGGGAAGATTTTGCCCTGAATCTCGACGAAATCCGGAAGGCGGTGACCGAGAAGACAAAGGCGGTTTTGATCAACTCTCCGAACAACCCGACGGGAAAGGTTTTCGACGAGGCGTCGATCCGGGGTCTTTCGGCGATTCTGTCCGAGAAGGGGAGGGAATTCCGCCGGGAGATCTTCCTGATTTCCGACGAACCGTACCGAGAAATCGTTTATGATGATCTTAAACTTCCGAGCGTCATGCAGGCTTATCCTCACAGCTTTGTCGCCTCGTCCTACTCCAAGAGCCTTTCCCTCCCGGGGGAGCGGATTGGTTATATTGCCGTGAATCCGGACATAGCCGACCTCGATGAGGTCATGAACGGGCTAACCCTTTGCAACCGAATCCTGGGTTTCGTGAATGCCCCATCGCTGATGCAGCGCGCCATTGCAGGCCTTAAAGGCGTGAAGGTTGACGTGGAGACGTACCGGAAAAAGCGGGATCTTCTTTGCGACGGTCTCTTATCGGTCGGCTATCGGGTGACCCGGCCCGACGGCGCTTTTTATCTCTTTCCCCGCACGCCCATTGAAGATGACGTTCGTTTTGCCGAAGCGCTCCGGCGGCGGCGCATCCTTACCGTCCCCGGGAGCGGTTTCTATGGGCCCGGTCATATCCGGATTGCATACTGCGTGGATGACGCGACAATCCTGGGCTCTATAGAAGGATTTGGGGAAGCCCTGAAAGAGTTCAGGTAGGGCGGAGCGTCAATACAGGATGTCGAAACCTGTAAAACCGCCGCCGATCTTTTCTTCGGTCGCATCGACGCGATCGACTCTGGCGGGTAGGGTCCCGGTGTTGCACCAGGCCAACATCTCTTCGGCTTGTTTCTCATTGCCTTCAAATACCGATTCGACCCTTCCATCCGGAAGATTCCGGACCCAGCCGGTCAAGCCGAGCGCACGCGCCTGCCGGCAGGTGTTCGCCCGGAAGAAGACCCCCTGCACATGGCCGGAGATGAGGACATGGTATCGTTTCTTCATGTTGCGGTTTTCCCCATCAACGTAAAAAAAGCCTCCTCGTCGAGAATGGCAATGCCCCGTTCGAGCGCCTTCTCCATTTTGGAGCCGGTCGCTTCTCCTGCGACGACATAGTCTGTCGTGCTCGTGATGGAACTCCCGACCTCCCCCCCGAGCGACTCCACCAAAGCCTTGGCCTCGTTCCGGCTCATGCGGGCAAGGGTTCCCGTGAATACGATCTTCTTGCCCTTCAAAGGGGAATCCTGACGAAGGGAGCATTCCCGGGGTACGACGCCCGCACGGGACAGCTTTTCGACAACCTGCCGGTTGGCGGGTTCCCGGAAGAATCCGGCGATCGACGCGGCGACCTCAGGACCGATATCCCGGATTGTCTGTAGATCCTCAGGTGTGGCCGCCATCAGGGAATCGAGGTTGCAGTACGTCTGTGCGAGTCGTTTCGCCGTCTGCTCGCCGACATGACGGATGCCAAAAGCGAAGATCAGGCGGTCCAGTGGCGGGTTTTTCGCCCGATGGATCGATTCCAGAAGGTTGGCGGTCGATTTCTCGGCCATTCGTTCCAGCCCCAAAAGTTGTTGGCGTGTCAGAAAGAAGAGATCTGCCGGGTCACGGATCAGGCCCTTCGTAACCAGTTGGGCGACCAGTTTCTCTCCCAGCCCTTCGATATCGAGGGCTCCGCGGGACGCGAAGTGAGCGATATGCTCGCGGATCTGCGCCGGACAGGCCAGCCCGATGCAACGATGTGCGATTTCCCCCTCCATTCGGATGACATGGGATCCGCATTCCGGACAGGTGGCCGGCATGGTAAAAGGTTTTTCAACCCCGATCCTGTCGGTCGTGATGACCTCGACCACTTCGGGAATCACATCGCCTGCCCGGCGGATCACCACCTTGTCTCCGATGCGGATATCTTTTTTCCGGATCTCCTCCTCGTTGTGGAGGGTTGCTCGGCTGACCATGACGCCGCCGACGCGGACGGGCTTCATGACGGCAACGGGCGTCAGGACGCCCGTGCGTCCGACTTGAACGACGATGTCCTCGATCACCGTCCTCTCCAGGACAGCCGCAAACTTGCACGCTACCGCCCAGCGTGGACTGCGCGCGACGGATCCAAGGCGCTCCTGCAGGTCCAGGTCGTTTACCTTGATCACAATTCCGTCAATTTCGTAAGGGAGTTCATCGCGTATCCCATTCATGTAACGATAGTAACGGATGCATTCCTCGATGTCCTTTCCTTGACGGATCAACGGATTGACCTGAAATCCCCAGGCGGACAGCTTTCGGAGAATCTCTTCCTGGGTTCGGAAGGAGGCGCCTTCCACCGCTCCAATGGCGTAGCTGAAAAAGGTCAAAGGTCTCCTTGCCGTGATTCGTGAATCGAGCTGGCGCAAGGATCCTGCAGCCGCATTGCGCGGATTGGCGAAAGGAGGTTCCCCCTGTTCCATACGGCGCCGATTCAGGTTCGCAAATGCTTTCCTCTCCATGCAGACCTCTCCGCGGACCTCTATCATTGCCGGCAGATCGGAGGAGCCGAAACCGGGCTGGTCGCTTGTTGCTGTCGAAGGTCCGATGATCAGGGGAATCGTCGGAATCGTCCGGATGTTGAGCGTGATATCTTCGCCTACGGTCCCGTCCCCGCGTGTGGAAGCCGTCACCAGGCGGCCCGATTCGAAGAGAAGGTTCACGGCCAATCCGTCGAGCTTCGGTTCCACAACATAGCGGATAGGTTTTTCACTTTCAAGAAATCGGCGGCAACGGCGGTCGAATTCCCTGATTTCTTCATCGGAGAAGGCATTGGCTAGGCTGAGCATCGGTGTTCGGTGGGTGACGGTGCTGAATTTTTCCAGCGGCGGCGCTCCCACCCGCTGCGTCGGAGAATCCGGCGTGACAAGATCTGGGAAACGCGTTTCCAGATCGATCAGTTCTTTGAGCAGGAGATCATAGTCGGCATCGCTGATTTCCGGGTCGTCCAACTGGTAATAACGCATGTTGTGACGGAGGATGTTTTCCCGAAGCGATCTGATCCTGATCCGTGCCTCTTCAAGATCCATTGTGCTTTACCCTCTTGATCATCCGGAATTGATGAGAGAGCCGATCATCGGAGAATCTTCGTACAAATTTTATTACGGGCATCACGATTTGACGAGCTTCAATGTCGGCTTGCCCCTTGGCGGTTTTTCGGGTCCGGTCTGCTGCTTCTGTTTCAGGATCTGTTCGTTGAAGATATGGTTTTTGGCCCGGACCGCGTTGATGATAAAAAAGATAATGACCGCTTTCTCCCATTCTGGCGTGGGTTCAAAATGCTCCATCCGCTTCTTGTAATGCCCCCAGAGAGAGGAGAGGGAGGCCTCATCGAAGCCGAGGATCTTTTGCGCCAGCTGTTCAAGGGAGGATTTCATCATTTTGTATGGTCCTGCATCCGCTTCGGTTGCGAATCCTAACGTCCCCCGTCCGGAATGTCAAACTGAAACGGATCTTCTAAATATGCCTTGTCTTTTTGAGACATATCGTTATAATCTTTTTACTCTTTTGAACATCGCTTAAAATGACGACGCACATTGCCGGGAGGGACAGGATGGAGACAATATTCGCGCCGTGGCGCATGGCCTATATCCGGGGAAAAAAGACCGCGGCGGGCTGCGTCCTGTGCCGAGATTCCACGCGGAGAGATGAACTGGTCGTCTGGGAAGGGGAGAAAAGCTATATCATCGTGAACCGTTACCCATACACAGGCGGTCATCTCATGGTCGTCCCATACCGGCATCTGTGCTGCCTGAGCGATCTTCTCCCCGAAGAGCGGGTCGAGCTGTTCACGTTCATGGATCTGTCCGTCCGGGTATTGACCGAGGCGATGAAGCCGGAGGGGTTCAACATTGGCATGAACATCGGAAAGGCGGCGGGGGCCGGGATCGATGATCATCTTCACTTCCATGTTGTGCCGCGATGGGGCGGAGACACGAATTTCGCAAGCGTCATCGGCGAGGTTCGGGTGATTCCGGAGGATGTTCTGAAAACGGCCCGCGAGCTGAGGCCTTTTTTCACAAAAATTCAGCGGGAGGTTTGCGGATGAAAGTGATCTATACCATCATCTTGGCGGTTGTTATCATGCTCCTCATCACCTTTTCCCTCGAAAACAGCAGCGATGTGAAGCTGCATTATTTTGGTTATGAACCCATCAGGCCAATCCGGATTTATGAATTGATTTTTATCGCGTTCCTCGGGGGGGTTATCTTTACGGGACTGATGGGCATTGTGGAACGTTTCCGCCTGACGCGAACGATCAAGCGTCTCAACAAGACCATCCGGGATCTCCGCCGGGAGGTGCAGGAAATTCAGGGGAATCCGAATTCCACCTATAACAGAGACGGGCAAAAAAGCACTCTTCCGCCCCCTTCCAGGGCGGGAGATCTGTAAAAGGGTCGCTTCAATGAGTGGCTTCGCGCAGGAAGCGCCTCTCGATGGAATGGAGCCTGGCCATGAATTTCGGCGGTATCGAACAGATATTCACAGAGTATAAAAAGGCGCAATTTGCCGTTCTGCCTGTTCCTTATGACCTGACATCGACATACCAGTCAGGGGCTCGCCGCGGTCCTGCGGCGATCCTGGAAGCCTCCGGCAACATGGAGCTCTTTGATGAGGAGCTGCTCAAAGAAACGTACCGTTGCGGTATTCACACGCTGCCGTTTGTCGAGGTGGACGCGCGGGGTCCGGCCGAGATGGTGAGCTCCGTTCGTGAACCCATTGCCCTCATTGCGGCTGATGGTAAGATTCCGGTCATGATCGGCGGGGAGCACAGCATCTCCTTTGGGGCCGTTCAGGCAATGAAAGAAATTTATCCGAACATATCCGTTCTTCAATTGGATGCCCATGCGGATCTGCGGAATGAATACCAGGGAACACCTTACAGCCATGCCTGCGTGGCTCGCCGCATTTCCGAAATCTGTCCCCTTGTCCAAGCGGGAATCCGCAGCATGAGCATTGAAGAGGCTAAATTCATTGCCAAAAGCAATGTGCGGAGCCATACCGCCGATTTCATTCTGGGGGAAGCGAAGAGTCGGTGGAAGACCATTTGCGACAATCTTCGCGGGGATCTTTACCTCACGATCGATCTTGACGTCCTGGATCCTGCCATTATGCCGTCGACCGGAACGCCTGAACCCGGAGGGCTTGCCTGGCGGGATGTGCTGCGCCTGGTTCAAGAGGCGGCAAAACACTGCCGCATCCGCGGCTTCGATGTAGTGGAACTCGCACCCATTCCCGGAATGGTCGCCCCGGATTTTTTGGCAGCCAAGTTGATTTATCGGATCATGGGCTACCTCACTCGAAAGCGCTGATGTTTCGACTGATCTGAACAGAAAGAATATCACGAGGAATCGCTCAAAGGATTTACCCGGCAGAAAAGATTTTTGTAGGAGAGAGGCAACATGGTTCCGAATGACCTGCAGGCGGTGTCTGCTTATGTCATTCCGCCGCTTCTTGGATTCCTCATCATGCTGGGTGTCGCGCTGATTTCCATTCTGCGGGGCGGAAGAAAACGGACCAATGTCCTCTTTGCCGGCATCTGTTTCTTGGGAGCCATCCTCAACGCCGACGTAGCCTTTGTTTCCATCCTTCCGGAAGAAAGGCTCGCTCTTCTCGTTGACAGAACCGTTCATTTCTTCTTCGTGTTCAGTGTTCCGATTTACATCGGCTTCGTGCATTCGTTTGTGGGTATCCGGGGCCGAAAATGGCTGGAGATTGTCGCATGGTTGTGCAGCATCCTCTTCTTAGCCGTCGTACCCAGCGATCTCTATTTCAACGGATTCTATGACTATTACTTTGGGCGCATCGCCCGCGGGGGCGTTCTTTTTCATGTTTTTTCGGCGATAGCGTTCTTCACCGTGATCTACTGCCTTACGGTTCTGTATCACGCCATGGCACGGAGTACCGACAACAACCGAAAAAACAGGATCAAGTATATTTTTTGGGGGTTGGGATTTTCTTCTCTGATGATGTCCTTTACGATGCTTCCGGTCAGCGGCGTTCCCGTCTATCCTTTGGGAAATTTCAGTTTTATTCCCGCGATATTCCTTGCGTTCGGGGTTCTCAAGTATGACCTTCTGGATATCGGCGCTCTGGTCCGCCGGGGAACGGTCTACTTTCTTCTCACCGGCATTCTCACCGCTTTATATATTCTCATTATCTTTCTCTTTCACACCTTTTTCATGACCGCAGGGAGAGGCCATTCTTTCATGCTTTCTCTGGTTCTGGCACTCATCATCGTTCTGTTGTTCAATCCTCTGAGGCAATGGGTGCAAGGTTTCATCGATCACCTCTTCTTCAGGGGGCGTTATGACTATCGGGAACTTCTCCAGAAGATCAGCGGTCGCCTCGCGTCGCTCCTCAAACTTCCGCAGATTCGCGATCTGCTGATCGGTTCGATCGCGGAGACCCTGCAGGTGGGAAAAGTGATTCTCGTGATGGCCGAGGCCGGCGTTTATCGTCTCTACGAAGGCCAAGAAGCGAATGGGAGCAAAGAAGCGCCCCCCGAAGAAATCACCCCGCTCGTCCGAATATTGGAAAAAGAGAAACAGCCTCTCACCCGGTCGACTGCGGAAAGGTATCCTGTGGACGATGAGGAGCGGAACAGCGTGGTCCGTCTTTTTGACCGTCTGGGCGTGGCAATGGCCGTTCCAATACCGGCAAGGGAAGGTTTGGCCGGAATCATTGCCATCGGCCAGAAAAAATCCGGGGAGCTGTTCGTGGATGAAGATTTGAATCTGCTTTCGACGATGGCAAATCAGGCAACGATGGCCATCGAGAACGCAAAAAGCTACGAGGAGCTGGAGTTGCTGAACCTTGAGCTCGAAAAGAAGGTCGAACAAAGGACCACCGCCCTCCGAGAGGCACTTGCAGAAAAGGAGAAAACCCAGCAACATCTGATTCGATCGGAAAGCCTTGCGGCTATCGGACAGCTTGTGGCCGGAACGGCGCATGAATTGAACAACCCTATCTCCGGAGCGATGAGCCTTGTCGAAACCAGTATCGGAACGGTTACCGGATGGAATATTCAAGCCGATCAGAAGGAGGAGGTCCTGGATGATCTTCGTTTTTCAATCGGAGAACTCCGGAGATCGGCGACAATCATCAAAAGTCTGCTCGACCTGTCACGACAGACTCAGACGTATGTTGAACCGGTGGATATGAATCGTGCCGTGGATGATGCTCTTCGGGTGCTCTACAACCAGTACAAGAATTTGCCGGTGGAAATTGTAAAAATGTATGACGACTCACTCCCCTCCGTTGAGGGCAACTATGCGAACCTGGGACAGGTTTTAATCAACGTGATTCGCAATGCTCTCCAGGCGCTTCCGGAAGGGAAAGGCCGAATCACCCTGACAACTTGTCACCGATCGAACGACATGATAGCTGTCGAATGCCGGGATACGGGGATCGGCATTCCCAACGCTCTGCTGAAGGATATTTTCAAGCCTTTCTTTACGACCAAAACGGTGGGTCGGGGAACGGGTTTGGGTCTCTACCTGTCTCATGAAATCGTCCGGCGTCACGGAGGGCAGATCCGTGTGACAAGTGAAGAAGGCCAAGGTACGGTGGTGACTGTTGAACTTCCCTGCCGAAGGAGCGAATCATGAACGGACTGATGGTGGTGGACGATGAAGAGGGGGTTCGTCGCTCTTTGAAAAAAGTCCTGGAGAAGGACGGCTACCGGATCATTCTTGCACAGAATGGGGAAGAAGCCATTTCCATGGTCCGGTACGATAACCGGGACATCGAAACCGTCATTTCCGACTATCGGATGCCCGGAATCGACGGACTGGAGACGCTGATTGAAATCGGTCGATTGAACGCGGAAATCACGCGGATTATGCTGACCGGTTATGCAACGATGGCCAGCGCGATCGACGCAGTCAACGAGGGGATTGACGGGTTCCTGACAAAACCGTTTCAAAACGATGAGCTGCGAGCTAAAGTCCGGGAGTTCAACATCAAGAAAAAGCTCAAGCAGTTCATTCCGGAACAGGTTCTGAAAGAACTTCAACGGAGCGGCACCATGCTCCTTCCGAAGAGTCTACAGGTCACGATTCTGTTTACCGATATCAGGGGATTTACGAGTCTTTCTCAAAGACTGGCTCCCGCCGAACTTTCAGAGCTCCTTAACAGGCACTACTTCAATCCCGTTGACAATATCATTTTCAGTCATGATGGGACATTGGACAAACATATAGGCGACAGCATCATGGGGATTTTCGGCGCGCCGGTCGGCAGCGAGGATGCTGCCTACCGGGCGCTGGAGGCCGCATTGGCCATCCGTGATGAAATGTTGGTCATCAACAAGGGAATCTCGGAAGAGGGAAAAAAGATCGCCATCGGCATCGGCATCGCGACTGGCGATGTAATGGCCGGGATATTCGGGTCAACCCGCAAGAAAGAGTATACCGTTTTAGGATCCCCTGTAAATCTGGCTTCGCGGTTGGAAAACCTCGCACAGGCGAATGAGATCCTGATCTGTGGCGAAACGGCACGTCTTGTGGAAGACAGGATGAATCTCGAAAAGGTTCCGTCACCGATCATTCGAGGCCTGGATAACCCGCCTGATCTGTTCCGCGTCCTCGGGAAAAAATAATGGGAAGATTTGGAGGCATGGCGTCTTCTTCCAAGAGGTTAACAGGATTGACTTGAAATAGGTCTTGACAATTGCGGTGGTGTGGTTTAGAAGGCCACATCAAGCAGGATCATAAAATGCAACGCGGGGTGGAGCAGTCCGGTAGCTCGTTGGGCTCATAACCCAAAGGTCAGAGGTTCGAATCCTCTCCCCGCTACCAAGAAAATCAAGGGGTTGGCCAAATCGGCTGATCCCTTTTTTGCATTTTGAGGAGGCCCTTTTAAAAGTTTCCAACGGAATGATGAAAAGTTTTGCCAATGATCGATAGGGTTCCGCTTGCAACTGCTGTGGATTGGTTATGCACATCTAATCGGGCAATGCCTTCCCGTCTCCGTGAAATGAAAGGGTCAGGAGGGTAATATCGTCGTACTGTGGTTCGTTTCCGGAAAAGGCTCGAACCGAAAGGAGGATTTCATTCACAATTTCTTTGGGAGAGGCTTCCCCCAAATCCGATGCCAGTTTCTCGAGACGATCTTCGGTGTAGAAAATCTTTGCCTCATTCATCGCCTCCGTCACGCCATCCGTGTAAAGAATCACTCTGTCTCCGGGCTCCAGGATCCAGGTTCGAGTTTCATAGATCGCCTCTTCCATCGTGCCCAGGAAGAAGCCTTCGGGGAGCGGAAGCCATGTCGGAGCCGCTCCGGGACGTATCAACAACGGAGGCAGATGTCCTGCGTTGGAGTAACGCAATTCCCCTGTTCGAATGTTCAACAGGCCGCAAAAGACGGTTACAAACATCATGGAGTCGTTTTCGAGGCATAGTTCCTGATTCACATGGGAAAGGATTTCCGACGGGTTGAGGTCCGGTCCTGCCGTGCCTTTCATCAGAGTTTTGGCGGCGGCCATGAAAAGGGCTGCAGGAATTCCCTTGCCCGAGACGTCTCCGATCGAAAAAAACAGTTGATCGTTGTTCAGCATGAAGAAGTCATAAAGATCTCCGCCCACTTCCTTGGCAGGGATCAAAGAGGCAAAAATATCGAATTCGCTCCTCTCCGGAAAGGGTGGGAATCGTTTCGGCAGAAAACTCATCTGGATTGTCCGGGCGATCTTCAATTCGCTCTCGTATCGTTCCTTGGCCGCGGTTGTTTCGGCAAGGTTTGCGATATATTCCTTTAAGGCTAATTTCATGTGGTTGAAGGAGCGTGACAGTTCGCCGACTTCGTCGTTCCCGCTTGACTCGGTCATCTCCACGTCGAGATTGCCACGGGCGATTTCGGCAGCCTTTCCAGTCAGGCTGCGCAGCGGACGAGTGATTGTGCCGGAGATCAAAACAATCAAGAAGAAGAGAATCGCAAATCCGGACGTCCCGATGAGGATCATGATGCGGTTGAGTTTCTCGATGTCCGCGAACAGGGCTTTTTCCGGGAAGACCACTCCAATCGACCAGCCACTGGCCGGCAATGGCGCGTAATACATCCAGGCCTTCTCGCCGGCGAAATGGCTTTTGAGGGCCACGAATCCCTCTCCACCACGGACCATCGCCCGACCGATCCGCCTCAAATCATCGTCTCCGGCCGCCTCCGCCAGGCTGAAGATACTTTCCCGTAATATCAGCGCCTGATCGGGGTGACTGACGAATATGCCGTTTTGGGTGATCAGAAAGGCATAGCCCGAACGGTAAGGGGCGATCCGGGAAATAAGCTGCACCAGCCATTCCAGCGAGATGTCGGCCGTAACGATTCCGTTCACGACGCTCCTGCCTTCTCGAAGACGGTAAAATGGGACGGAATAGGTGGACATGATGATGTTGCCTGCCCCCTCGTCAAAATAGGGGTCGCTCCAGAGCGGCTTTTCAAGTTCCCTTGGGATCTGATACCAGTCCCAGAGGAAGTAATCATAGTTTTCGCCGCCGAGATATGATTTTTTGAATGCCCTTCCTTCTCGGCACAGGTAGGGGGCGAAGAAGCGTCTGTTCGGATCGAAGGTGAAAGGTTCGAAGGCAATCGTGGAACCAAAGATCTCCGGATTGGTCCAGAGGAGCTCTTCTATCCTCTTTATAAGGGTCGGTTCATCGTAGTTCCTTTCGCCGATCAGGTGGGCAAGATAGGCGGGCGCCTTTTCCGCCCCACGTAATACGGTTTCGATCCGGTTGACCGTGGCCATCGTCAGGTTATGGGCATTGGCCTCGACTTCTTTGAGAAGTTGATTACGGGAGTAGGTATAATTGTAACCGAAGGCAGCAGCAAAAATAATGGCCGTCGCAGTCAGGATGAACAATGCGAGTTTAAAAGCGAGTCCGCGCCTATTAGGGATGTGCGATACACCGGCCATAAAAAGCTCCGTAGGAGGGGATGGATTGGGTGATCCCGTTGCTTTGGAGTTCGGACGCAACGCGGAGGTAATCCTCTGCGTGGAGATGGCCTTGCAGGGTACGGCTTCCCATCGGCAGAATCAAATCGTGCATCCTGGCGAGCATCCATTTCTGATGGACGCGGTTGCCGCCGACGTTTGCTTCCCGGATATATTTCATCACGATATCCAAGGTTTCTTCCGGATTTTCGAAGGCGTAACGCCAACCTTCCAGTGATGCGCGAAGAAATCGACAGGCCCGATCCGGGTCTTTTCGCAATGTCTTTTCCAGACAGTAGATGCCGTCTTCAGGAAAATTGAGACCATGTCGGTCGAAAAAAAAGGGTTTCAGTTCGTTTTCATCAAGCCCGGAGTTGAGCAAGGTGTGATATTCATTGTACCACATCGCAGAGGCGGCCGTTACTCCTCCCCGTAAAAAAAGGTTCAGTGTCGTCCCTTGAGGAACGGTACGGACCTTCACACGGTATTTGCGAAAGAATGCCATCGGCTGGAGGCTAAACTCACTCCAGAGGCTGACCGTTTTCCCCTCCAGGTCTGTGGGGGAGTCTATCCTGCTGTCTTTTCGAGTTATCAGTATGAATCCGGAGCGTTGAACGATTTGACCGATATTGACCAGAGGGATCCCACGGCTGCGCAACTCAATTGCGCTGGACAGGAACAGTGT
>JAXDCM010000132.1:0-16234 GCA_034677965.1 Syntrophales bacterium | reverse complement strand
CGGCACTTTTGCCGTCCCGCTTTCAGGAGCCTGCGCTTTGTTCTCATCCATACTTCTTCCCCCTTTCATTGAATCCGCAGTAGAAATGGTTGTATGGTTTGGCATCCTTCTACACCGGTATCGCTACGCTCGTTGTTACGATTCGTGGTCCGTTGGTTGAAGTTTTCATCAGGCGGAGCTTGTTTGTCAGCGAAGTTTGCCATAAATGAGTATTCGGTTTGGTGATATTTAACAACATCTTTGGCTTGTAGTTCACTAAATTAATTACACCTCAACCCGACTCTCGCCGACACAATTACGCTGGAAATACCCTTCCGCCCTTTTCTGTCATCACCTCCTTGCTTTCTTTTACGAGCCGGCCGTCTTTGCCGGTTCCGTTTCTCCAAGTCCTCTTCTAACCGACCAGCTTCGCCAACCCCATGTCCCGCAGCTCTCTCCTGACCTGGCGGATGATCTCCGCATAGGCTTCCTTCGGTTGGTGACGGACCAGGTCATAGCATTCGCCGATGTCATGGCCGACCGCCGGTTTTTGTCCTTCAAAGCGCCCGGCGATCCGAGACAGCAGTTCGTTGGCCCCCTGGCGGTCCAGCCCCTCGTCAATCACGGCATCGGACACATCGATCATCCACTCCGCCTCAACGGGCGTCTGGCCATGATTCACCGTTGTCCGGCAGTGGCGTGGCGCATAGAGGTTCATGCCGTTGATCGGCGCCTCGGCGGCCTGCATCGCCCCTTCCCAGAGGCAGAGGTCCGTTCCGGGGCCTGATGTGGGGATGATCCAGCGCATGCAGATCGTATGGGTGAAACGGTTGAGGGCCTGATTGACAACGGAACGGGCCCAGTTGACGTAGGGGATGAGAATCTGCCGGCCGTTTAGCATGTGGACATGTTCCACACCGGTGTAATTAATGTAATCGCGGTAAGCGATCATCGCCGCAATCGGCTTGGCAATGCCTTCGATGATCGCCCCTTCGACCCCGCCGCAGAACCCACCAATGATGGCAAAACTACCGCTCAACTTGAATGATCCATACTCCTCGTAGACGATAGCCGCTGAGAGCATATCCTGTTCCATTTTCAGATCGGGAAGGAGCGAAAGGAGGATGCCGTCCGTCCGCCTCAGGCCGTGTTCGGGGTCCATCACCCCGATGAGGTCCTCCGCCCTCGTATTGATGGGGTAGTATACGACAGCCAATCCGGGGCGACCTGCCTTTCGGACACCTTCACGCATCCAGTTGAGCTGACGCCGTGAGGCATAGACCTCCATCGGGGCGCCGATGATTTCCCGCCCCTCGACATGGGTGAAGTTGAATCCCTCAATGAAATCCGTCCTGGGGATCTGGGCGAAGTTGGACACGACAAGCCCTGCGAGGTCTTCTGTGAAGGGAGTATGGTGACCGGGGCAGACGTTGAGCCTTTCCCGGCCCTCGACCTTTCTCTGCTTCCAGACCCGCCGGTCTCGTCCACATCCCATGAGGATTTCGGTCGGAGCCTCCCGAATCGCCGTCAGGATCTCCTCCCGCGTCAGGACCACCCGCCGGCGCGTCGTAAGGCAGTAGATCCCCATTGTCTCTAAAAACTCGATGGCCGCCTCGTAGGCCCTCTTCACGAGATCATCATCTACATTGATGAAACGATGCTCGGGCGGGCGCGTGATGCCGTACTTACGAACCAAGCTGTTGATGGTCTCGTAGAACATCTTGTCCCATTTCTTGTCTTCCACCTTCTCGCCAGTCTGTGTTCTTTCCGCAATTTCTAACAATGTGATCATATCCGCTACCCTCCTCCCTACTGGACGCCCAGCAGCACCTTGGCGACATCGACGGCATCGATGGCGTCCCGTCCGTAACCGTCGGCCCCGATCTTGTCCGCATAGGCCTTTGTGACCGGTCCCCCACCGATCAGGACCTTGAACCGGTCCCGGAGCCCCATGCTGACCAGGTCGTCGATAACTTCCCTTTGATAGGGCATGGTCGTGGTCAGAAGAGAGGACAGAGCAATCATGTCGGCTTTCAGATCCTTGGCTTTTTCAATGAATGTGGCACTCGGTACATCCACTCCCAAGTCTACGACATTGAAGCCAACGGACTTGAGCATCGTGGCCACAAGATTTTTCCCGACACTGTGGACATCTGCCTGAACCGTGCCAATGAGAATGAGTTTTTTCTTCTCTGTATCAGCCTGGGGGATATTCTTTTCCAGAATTTTGGTAATCACATCCATCAAGTCTCCGGACATGACCAACTGAGGAAGAAAGTATTCGCCCGAATCGAATTTTTCTCCCACGAGCAGGGCTGCGTCGGCGATGGCGTAACGAATCGCCAGCTTTGGATCGATTCCAGATGTCACCACCTTATCTGCGGCAGCAACCGCCTTCTCTTCGTCCAGATCGATGATGGCCTGCTTCAATGAATCGAGCAGGGTTCTTTCTTCGGAAGTCATCTGTTCCGTTCCCATAAAAACCTCCTAATCTCTGTTGTTAAAGTTCAATCCCAATTCCCCTAGTTCCGTTTTGACTTCATCATAAAGCTTCTGGTATTCAGGCATCGGGTTCAGCGTCTTCTGGTCATAGAGCCGTTCAAACACATCACCGGCGGGGGCATCATCCTTGAGATGGGCTTCGTACCTGCCCAGGAGATGTTGGACGAGCGTTTCCGCCTGTTTTCGGCTAATGCCGGCACTTGCCTTGCACACCTCCCCCATCCACCGGGACTCCAAAGGGGTCCCATAGTTGCAGGTATTGCCGACGACATACTTTCGGGTCCCCTCTGTGGAGTGGGCGCCCATAACGGTCGAGACGATATGGCCCGCTGCGCTTTCGTAAAGGTATTGCTTGGTCCCCGGTCCGGCCGCCGGATGGTCTCCGATGGAACCATCGACGATCAGACGGGTATTGCGGCTTATGCCCTGGATTGCCGTCCCGGCAACCCACAATTGGCCGCGGGTTACCCGGCTCTTGACACGGGAGTCGACGGCGCCGCAACGAAAAGTCTCTGCCCGGTGAACGGCGATCAGTTGGAGACTCGCTGCCACTGAGACGATGGTCGCTCCTTCCGGCGTCGCTGAAAATCCCCCGATGACCGAGCTGTGCGTTCCATGGACAGGAACGCCATGGGCCAGTCCGTAAGCCGAACGGTTGAGGTCGTCATAGGCGACCTTCATTTCCGACATGCCCGTGGACTCGATGTAATCGGAGCGCCGCAAACCGTCCTGTTCGTCAAACATCGCTATGGTGGCGGGGCTCGTCGGGGCGTTGCTGATTGTGATCATACCCGGCCGCCCCGCGGCTTCGATGGCGCGCCGCAGGATGGGAATCGTCTTCCGGTACTGATAGATCTCCGAAGGGGTGCCAGCAATCACCTCATGCACCCCGTCGATCTTGAGGAGAATGCCGCCCCAGATGCCGTCCACGCAACGATCCAGCGCGCAGAGGCGGTAGATCGTGTACATCATCTGTTCGTCACTGTACGGGGTTGTTTGGATACCAGCGATCACCACCGGGTATTCGCTCCCCTCCACGGAACGATGAACCATCTTGACTTTGTCGGCTCCCTGGCCCAGCTCGATTTCGTCCGGACAGGCCGAAATTTCTTCGTCGAGTTCCTTCTCCGTCACCTTAATTGCCCTGCGGGTGTTCGTGCAGTAAGCTCCGATCGCGAGAAACAGCTCGCGTCCCGCCTGATAAACCCGATCCGCAAGATCGCCGTTCGTATCAACGGGGTGGTTCGGGTCATACCGAATCATGTATTTCTTCTGGAGTTCCTGTGTTTTTTTAAAAATCGATAAATCAAACTGTTTCTCTTCGAGGATGGGTCCCTCCTTGGATCGCTGAAGAATGTCCGACAATGTCAGTCTCATGATTTAACCTCCGTCCTGAGAATCAATGTGTTATTAATCCGACACCTCACTATGGATGCCAATTCGTCAACGACAGGTGATGCAAGCTTTGTTTGAACATCACACTTAAGTCCTCATCCCGTGTTTTCAAAAAAAACAGTGGTTAAAAAAAGTCGATTGTGAAATCGTGACTCCTTGCATGCGAATTGTCAGCGACATTTATTCACCTTCGTCGGTTCGCACATAATTTCGTCTTTGAAAGATCTTTGAATAAAAGGCATTATGAAAATCGTCTTGGAACATATGATTTTTTGTATACCGTAAGTATACTTTTTGTCAAGAAGAAAATAAATGCTTGTAAATCGGTATGCAGTGACACTCCCCCGACAGGTGCTGGGGGCATCTTTGGGTACAAGCGGAAACCTGCTTGGGCCCTCCGGGCCGCCGCTGCATCTACAGATGGGAGTCTGGAGTTTTATGAGGCTGAATAATGATCCACATTTGTGGGATATTCAACATCTAAAATTGACCCATCCCTGTTCTATCTTCTATGAAAGGTTATCCTAAAATGTCAGGCCATTTTGGCAGGAGTGTGGAATTAAGATGAATGGATCAGCGGTTTAGGTTCATTCCTTGAAAAAGATGTGAAAGTTGGCGACATCCAACATATCACGCATGTTTGATTCGATATGATTCAGCATATGCGTTTGCGCCATCGATCGGTCCTTCGCTAATATTGCGTCGATGATACGCAGATGTTCCTCCAGAGAGCGGGTGATCCTGTCTGGAATACTCGCAGATGCGTTCAGCATACGGATAATTTGGTTTTGAAGATAATTAGAAACCCTGATCCAGCGTTTATTCTTTGTAGATTCGATGATCACTCGGTGTAGGTTGTGAATATTCGGAGAATAGGTCTGATTCCGCTTTTCAAGCCAGTCCTCTGTAAAACTGCGAATCTCCATTATCTTCTCTATTTCGACTCGATCAACACAAAGGAAGGCAGCCCTCGGTTCGAGGAGGAGTCTTAATTCAAAGACTTCTTGAATATCAACTGGCGATATGGTTGTTACTATGGCACGGTTTCTGATGACGGTAAGTAATTCTTCGTACTGGAGACGTACCATCGCTTCACGAATTGGTGTACGGCTCATGTTGAGGTGCTCTGCTAGCCATTTTTCGGTTAATGATAAACCGGGCTTCATCTCCCCACTAAAGATCTTATCCCGTATGTATTTGTAAGCCCTCTCGACATTATTTTCGGTCTTGTTCACAGTACATCCTCTATTGATTTTGTAACTTCTTAGGAAAGATTTTGTAAATGCTATAAATAGGAAAAATTACCTTGTTTGTCAAGTGGATTTTTTACAAATATCATTGAATTTTTAGTACTTAAAGCCAATTAAACAAAGGAAGTAAATTGAAAGGATAAGAATCGTCCCTCCTCCAAATTTTGGCCTGTTAGAAATAAAGGAACCGTTGTTCGGTACTCACCTATGGCCACGATTGATTCGTTAAATAGTTCTCACAAATAATACTTTATCGTCACCATCTCTGTTGTAGTTCCGGTGAACGTGGATACCGTTGATAACCGTATCCCCCGGCTCAATTTTAAAACCTAATTTGAGATGGAAATGAATTGATCCCTGATTCACCGGCGATGTTCTTGATTTAATGACATGCCTGTTACACTGACGGCAATGTTTGAAAAACAATGAGTATAAATGGGACCCTAGGCCGATTTTGCGAAAAGAGGGATGTATGCCTATAAAGTGGATATAGCCTTGGTTGCTGTGTGATTGAGATAAGAAGCCGATCAGGAAGCCTACCAGTTTCTCCCGATGATGGACAACAAATGAGCTATCATTGAAATGATCGAAAAACAACTTAGGTAATGCATATTCCAAATCTCGACCACCCCACCAGTCTTTCATAACAGAAATGACTGCTAAGTGGTCTTCAAGCGAACAATTCCGTATCGTAAGTTCTTTCTTTATGGTTTCTGGAATCATAATCGATCTCCTTTCTGCAATAAGCGGAAAAACCTTTTTGAAATTATAACATAGTTCAGTTCTGTGCATCTGTCATGGATAATCATTTAGTGTAATCATTTAGTGACAAATTGAGGATTTTCTTGGGAATGCCAAGAGCTTGCAGGCAAAAAATAGAACGTGGAAACCAACAACAAAGAAAATGAGTGACAATCCGTCATCAGTAGCCGAAGGCAAACCGCCGGGGTTTTACCCTCAAAAATCACCCCGCTCTGTGCTGACTTCAAAACATCAGACCCATAAGCGCGTTCAGCGTCACCATTACAGACGACAGTAATAATCGGTAATCTTCATTTCTGTTTCTTACTTGGGATTACGGATAAGTAGGTGCCTTTTACGTTATTGCAAGCGATAGGAATTTTCGTATCCAACAGCATTTCAGGTTATAATCACCTCCTCCCTAAAGACCTCATCAGCCCAAAAATGGAGGTGTGCCATGACCACGAAGGAAGCGATAACCCTGTTCAAATATTATCTTCAGTCGAACCATAAACAGAGGACCATTGATAGCTACACTCTCCTGCTTGACCGGTTCAATGCGGTTCATGCGGAGAAACTCCTGGAGGACGTCAGCCCCGATGAGATCTTCCATTTTCTGGAAGACATGACCAGGAACCTCGCCAAATCTACACGAAGGCTCCGGTATGCCCAGTTGAAAGCCTTTTACAATTTCATCATCGATCGTTGCTCGCTGAACATGAGAAATCCCTGCAACGCTTCTTTGCTGAGTAAGTCTTTCAGGGCTCCGAAACAAGTTCCGCACAAGATCCTGGAACGGGAAACCGTGGACGAAATGATCTACAACACAAAAAGGCAGCGGGACCGGTTGATATTGGAACTGCAGGCACGTTGCGGATTGAGGATTGGTGAATTACTGAAGATCAAGGCATCGGACGTTTCTGACAGAACCATTACGCTACGGGAACCAAAATCAGGCAAAGATACGGAAAGAGCCTATATGCCGGAGAACGTGTCAAAAAAACTGGCTGAATACATCACCGAGAAATCCCTTCAAGGAGAGGCGCTGGTATTTCCCATCTGTTATTCAACAGCAAGGTCTCTTGTCCGTGGATTGGGAGCCAAGCTGAACGTCCACCTGTCACCTCATGATCTCCGTAGATATTCAGCGACATATGCCAGCAGAAACGGCGTCCCTCTGGAAGTAGTATCGAAAGTAATCTTGAGGCATCAGGACCTGAAGACGACTCAGATTTATCTTGGCAAGATCAGCGATTCTGAGGCGATCCGGTGGATGGACAATCTTCACGGAAAATAGGACCGTCCAACATAACCAATTGGAAGATTGAGGTCTTTGGGGTCCATACATCGTGATCAGATCGTCCGTAAGGCACTATCTTCATGTCAATAACCGAAGGTTTCGACCAGAAAACATTGGACATGCTTTCGGGATAAGTCTGAAGAGTTCAAACGGTATTGATCGATATAAAAACTATTGACATAATATTCCTTGGAGGTTATATTCCTTTCATGGCATGGGATGTTGAATATACCGACGAATTTGAAGTTTGGTGGATTGGTCTGAGCGAGGATGAACAGATCGATATTGACGCTGTAGTCGGTTTGCTGGAAGAAAAAGGTCCTAATCTGCCTTACCCATATAGTTCTGATGTGAAAGGGACCAAGTACGGCGCCCTAAGGGAATTGAGAATTCAACATAAAGGGAAACCGTATAGAATCCTTTATGCCTTCGATTCCCGCAGATCGGCCATTCTGCTTATTGGCGGCAAGAAGACCGGCGGCAAGCGCTGGTACGAACAACACATACCATTGGCTGAAAGAATTTATGAAGAACATCTGAAATCTTTAGAAGATGAACTCGGGGGTGCACTATGAGCAAGCCTTACTCCATTCTGAGAAAGAAAATGAAACCCGCAGCAAGAAAAAAAGCGGCGGATAAAACAAAGACCTTTCTTGATGCAATGCCTTTACAGGAATTGCGTCACGCCAGGAATTTAAGCCAGGAACAACTCGCACAAACATTGTCTGTCAAGCAAGCAGCGGTATCAAAGCTTGAAAAGCGGACAGACATGTACATCAGCACATTAAGGAATTTTATTAAGGCCATGGGAGGCGATCTGGAAATTATTGCCACATTTCCTGATGGGGCAGTTCAAATTAATCAATTTGAAAATATCGCCGCAAAGACTGGAACAGGCAATCCCCCCAGTTCGAGTTGAAAGACACGAAGGTTTGGCAGCCAATTTTATCATCGTGTAACCTGCGGAAGCCTTCCTGAAGTACACAGATCTTCAATTTCGATAAAGATGCATAATTATGATCGATAATCATGGTTCAATTTTGTTGACAACTATGGTATTGGACGCCGAAGTTTTGAGCCCATCTGCTACTTTAAGAAGCCAGGGCAAAAAATACACTGGATTCCATATTTTGACCTCTATCGCTGTTACCGTTTTGCCGAACGTCATACCGCTTCTCTTGAGGTGCAATGGTGAAAGCAACAAAGAATTGGGTTCTCGCAGTCCTCCTGCTCATCCCCGTCATCAATGCTCACGCCTGGCCATGGCCCGACACGGGGCAGACGAAATGCTACAACAATACCACCGAGATTACCTGCCCATCCCCGGGTGAACCCTTCTACGGTCAGGACGCCCAATACCAGGGGCCGGCCCGCTCCTACACCAAGCTGGGGCAAAACGGCCAGGTTCTGTCCGCCTCCGCCACCTATGCCGACGGTTGGGTCATGACACGGGACAACGTGACGAATCTGGTCTGGGAGATGAAGACCGACAATGACGGCATCCACGACAACGACAGGACCTTTACCTGGTGCGACCGGAATCCCGCCACCAACGGCGGGAACCAGGGGACCTGCGGCACAGGGACTGGAGACGCCGCCACGGACACGGAGGCCTTCATCCAGGCCCTTAACGCGGCCCATTACGGTGGCTTCTCCGACTGGCGGCTACCGACGATCGAGGAACTCTCCTCCCTAATCAACCTTTCCACTTTTCCTGGGCCGACGATCGACGCCGACTGGTTCCCCAATACACGGTCGTCCAATTACTGGTCGTCTACTACTCACGGCCTCTATACGAACTACGCGTGGCCCGTGGACTTCTCCGGCTGCATCAACATCGGCTACTATAAGTCGGTTAATTGGTACGTGCGCGCCGTTCGTGGAAGCAGTACTGAACAAGCCGTCCTGACGGACAACGGCAACGGCACGGTGACGAACACGACCACCGGCTTGATGTGGCAGAAGGCAACGGCCTCCGGAACCTACACTTGGCAGCAGGCTCTGGCTTACGTGGTATCCCTGAATGCTTCAAAATTTGCGGGATACACGGACTGGCGGCTGCCTGACCGCAACGAGCTGCAGTCCCTGCTGGACTATTCCCGTGGGAATCCGGCCATCGACCCGCTGCTGGCTTCAGACACCGTGTCGTCCTATTACTGGTCGTCCACTTCCTGCGCCTACAGTGCGGACCACGCGTTGCGCGTGAGCTTCTACATCGGCTTCTTCGACCTAGACATTAAGTCGGATAATTTGCACGTGCGCGCCGTTCGTGCGGGACAGTCTGGGTCATTGGGTCAGTCGAATTTATTGGTCATCTCGGCGGCCTCCCCGCAGCAGGCCGGCACGCCATTTGATGTGACGGTGACGGCGACGAATGCCTCCGGCCAGACCATCACGGATTTTACCGGCGAGGTTCTTTTGAGCAGCTCCCTGGGAGATATCAAGTCCAATAAGATCGCTTTGACCAACGGCGTGGGGCAGGGGCAGATCAGCATCCTGTCTCCTGGTCAGGGGTACCTGTACGCCTCCGGCGGCGGGCTGAAGGGGACGAGCGCCCTGATCGAGGTGCAGGGGGAGGGATACAACAGCGGCACCGTGCGAGGCGTTGTCGTCAACGGGGACAACCAGAGGATTCCGTATGCGACGGTGAACATGCAAGCGACCACGGGTGGCAGCCTGCTGACGGCGTTGACTGATTCGAACGGCAACTTTACCTTCACCGGTCTGACCCGCACCCCCTATACCATCTGGGCGACTAATCTCCAGGCCATGAAGAGCGCGCAGTATGCAATTACAAGCTGGGACGAAATCGTGACGCTGGTGATCAATGAAAAGGTGTCCACGGCGGAGAGGCCCGTTCTTCTGCTGGCGGGTGTGATGGGATCGAGTACATCGTCGCTGATATGGCCGGTCCTTCCCGATTCCAGTCCGACGTGGGATGACACGGCATGGGAAGGAGGGAATGGATACCACGGATTGCACGACCCCTCCAAGGCCGTGGGCTGGACAGACCTGGCGAACCGGCTGGAAACCCCTTATTACGGATATATGCTGGAGAAATCCCTTTTCCCCGTTCCCTACGACTGGAAGCGCAACCTCGACTATATCGTCGACGAATACCTGATTAAGGCCATCGATCACGCGAAGGAGAAGTCCGGCGCAACCAAGGTGGACATCATCGCCCACAGCATGGGAGGTCTGGTGGCACGGGCCTATATTCAGAACAAGACAAAATACCGTAATGACATTAACAAGTTGGTCATGGCGGGCACGCCGCACCAGGGGTCGGTTAAACCGTACTATATGTACTATGGGGGCGATCCGTCACGCGTGGATGATTACGAACCGTTCACTTTATCAGATGTAATATTAGGAGACTTTTACTTTCGCACGAGCCAATATAACTACGTCGAGATCTACAAGGATAATGCCATCTATAAGAATAGTTATGACAAATTTAGAAAGCTGTATCAGGACCACGCACCGGGCCTACTGACGCTGATGGCGACGGATAAATTCCTGGGCGCCTTTTCAGGAACGATTAATGAGCTAGCATTTTCTTGGAAGGACGTCCCCGACAATAAAACTCTACGCGATCTGAACGCGGATTTCACGGGGGGCAACCATTTCACCGCCAACGGCGTAACCGCGAAGAACCTCGTGGGGACCGGCAAAGACACGATGGACCAGATTTATGTGGGTCTGGAAACCGCGTTTTATCCATACGGCGCACCGAACGGCGTCCCCGGATACACGAGCGGGGACAGTACAGTGACGGCGGGCCGTGCGACGTTAGACAATTTATCGGCCGATGACTCCCGCGAGGGAGGGCACTCAAGCCTTCTCAAGGTCTATGAGGACGACATCGTGGAGTTCATCACCGGGAAGCCAAAGCCCGCCGCCGCATCGATGCGGGCAGCCAGTACGGCGAGCGGCTCCATCCTGACCGTTGCCAGCCACGGCGGTGTCAGGCTGTATCTGACGGATCCCCAGGACAGGACACTGGGCCTTAATCCGGAAAGCGGAGCGCTCGCCGACGGTTTCGGAAATGCGAAGGCCCAGATGGCCAAGGGCAACTGCAACCTGTCAATCCCCGATCCGGCGTACGGGGCCTACACCCTGGCGGTCACTGGCGATTCGGCCCGCGAGTTCCGTTTGTCCATAGGGTTCATGAGCACTGCGAAGACAAATGATTACATGGCGATGGGCTATCAGCACGGCAGCACGGTGTATGTCCGCTTCACCCTGAACGCCGCGGCGGAGAAGCCCCTCACAGTGACCGAAAGCCCCAAGATCCCCCAAGGCATTCAAGCCAATCCGCTGAGTTCGGGCGGCAACCTCCTGACGCGTCTGTCCTGGCAGGTGGTATCCGATCCCACGGTCACCGGTTACCGGATCTACGGACGCCTGAGTGACGAACCCTTTATGACCTTTCTGGGCAATACGGCTGGGACATTCTACGATACGGGCCATGTCTGGTCCGCTCAGGCGGACACGCCAGTATGGCTCTATGCCGTCAGCGCAATCAAGGCTGACGGAACCGAGAGCTTCCTGGGCGATTTTGTCCGGAACGACGATCGCGACCACGACGGCCTGACCGACGTGCAGGAAACGGCACTTGGGACCGATATGAATCTTGCCGATACCGACGGAGACGGTTTGAAGGATGGAGATGAGCATGTCTATGGCACGAATCCCTATGCAAGGGATACGGACGGCGACGGATATTCAGATCAGGCTGAGGTTCAGGAGGGATCGGATCCATTGAATTCACAATCGACACCAGTAGGAACCATCATCATCGAAGCACAACCTGACGCCGTGAACACAACGGCTCCCTGGTCTCTGACGGGACCGGATGGGTACAGCAACACTGGTGCAGGAGACCGGACTCTGAATAATCTGCCGCTGGGCAACTATACCCTGGCATGGCGGGACTTGGCGGGATGGAGTAAGCCGGCCAATTTCTCGGAAACGAAAGCTGTCATGGATGTTGGGACGACGACCTTTGTGGGTACGTATTCGCAGATCACCATTCCGGTTATCCAAGTGACACCGAGCAGTCTCCATTTTGGTTATATTCCGATGGGCACGACGAAAGATTTGATTTTGACGGTCAAGAACATAGGGGGGTCGACGCTGACGGGAAATGCCACCACGCAGGCTCCTTTCCGCATCCAGTCTGGTGGGAGTTATACCTTAATGACGGGACAGTTCCAACAGGTGACTGTGCGGTATTCTCCCTCACAGGAGGGACCTGACACCGGTACCGTGGTTTTTACTGGCGGGGGAGGAGCTTCAGTTCAGATAAATGGAACAACGAAATCTTCTGGGCTCCCTTGGTTGCAGCTGCTACTCGGGGATTAGGACTTTTCACTGACAACCCCGGTTTTGAAAATAGTAGGTAACGCATTCAGCGTCATAGTAGCATACTTCAGTCCAATTGGTACTCTTCACCTCTGCTCCTCAGAAGGAGTTAACTCTTTGTAGGTGAAGGTCATTTCACAAACGCCTCCTCACAAAAACTTGATTACGAACAACAATCAGCGACCATTCCATGTAATCGTGCTCAAGTGACAGCAGGGCAATCATATCACTGCCTCCGTCGCACAACGTCTCGGTTTTTGAAGATGTATTGAACGTCGGAGAGGGACCAGCCGGGGGCGCGGGTGGTGGTGGAATACTGATTCACCTTGACAAGATCGGACTCGAAGAGTCTCCTATTCTTGCCTTGAGCAGATCCTACCCTGGGCGATTGTAGCCCAGACCGGAGACGCTCTCGGCCACCGAAGCCGTGCATGGGGCCTCTCACTGCGGGCAATTGTAGCCCGCTTGTCACGCTCCAAGCGCGGCTTTTCTGCCTGTTCATATACCAAAGCAATCCCTGATTGATCCAGTTGATGAAGTGGTATTCGCTCTCCCTCTGGTGCACACTCACGATGTCGTCTTCGGGAGTGATACGGTAATTCCCTGGATTGTTCTCGGTACGGACTAACCCCGCGGTTCACTTGACGGCGTTGCGGAATGTTCTACGGATTGTAACTCTCCGCTATCTGCTCAGCTGTCTTGTAGATGAACAGGTGTCGGCTCGCCTGCCATGCCTCCTGCTCTGTCATCATCACCCGCATAAGGGCGTTCATCTCCCTCCGTGTCAACCTCGCTGCGGCCAGGCTCTCCCTCTCCAGGTCTCCCCTCCTCAACATTTTCCGGTACACTCTCGGGTTCTCTTCCTTCCAGCGTTCCCGTGCCAGGGCTGCCATTTGCAGATCGGTCATTGTTGACACCTACTTCCCCTGATTTTATAATACTATTTTTTTTGAAATATCAATATTATCGACATCAATTTTATCGACTTCGGCCTCGGTGTCCATCCCCGTTCGATCAAGTCCAGGCTGATACTTTACAGCCATGTAGTAGGATTTTAGATAGGGCCGGATCGTATCCCCTAAAATCTCAATCATTTTGCTGGCATAATCAATGAATTTCCGTGCCCCTCCCTCTATCACAAAGCCAGCCGCATAAGCGCCGTCTTGCATTAGCTCTTGATCGTGAGGCACACCCATGTGAATCCCGCTGAGCTTCTTTCTAAGGATCTCGCGGGCTTTGTTGGCCTTATCTTCTGTGAAGATTTTATTGGTGGAGCCGTAGGCGGGGGGGTTACTTCTGGTTCTGCTGTTCCCTCTTTTTCGCCCACTTCCGCAAGGTCTCGACCCCGTACTGCTCCGCTTCCTCGTAAACCTCGTTCATCCTCTCGGGGGTGACGAACGTAAGTTTCGAGTAGCCGAGGTGCTTCTCCTTTAGGACATTGTTGTCGTAGGCTTCATAAGAGGAAACCTCCTTCTCGCGGGTTTTGAGTGACGACTCATTAAAAAAAGCACTAACTTCCTTGTGTAAACGAGATTGTTCCTCAGACATACCAACTTCTATCCACTTGCCATTTACTTCTGCAGCAACGATATCATGGGCGTATATGTTACCTGTTTCAGTAAAATCACCAAATACTTTGGCAGTCAAAGTGTTTCCTTTCCCCTCTTTAACAATTACAGCTTCCCATCCATTGCGCATTCTTACACGCATACCCTTCTTGATCTCGTCAGTCCGTATTTTTGTCCTTTCTGCTGAATTTAGAAAAGGATTTCTACCAGCATAATGTTCATATAACTTGGCCACATCGACTTTGGTATATTTACCAATGCCGTGAATGGTTGACGCCATTTTATGCCAGCCCACACTTTCTTCATTATTCAGTAAAAGCCCCGCAGCAAAAAATAATTCCGGCCAGCCATAATTTTGCTCCTTGCCATTGGACATGTTAACCCACTTTTGACAATCAAAATCGAGCAATTTTTCCCTGGGCAGGTCCTGCAGACTGTTTAGCATGAAAGCCAAGGTAAGATATATTTTGTAGCTATGGAGAGCTTTATCACTCATTTTATCTTTTGAATGCTCAAGTCTTTTGTCAATCACAGCGATAGCATAACTTTCATTGCTCCACTTCTTGATGTATTCACTGAACCTCTCTGCATAATCGTCACTTGTACATACTTCTGAGCCCTGTAAGATCTTGTCCAAATCAGATTGACATACAAAAATATCGCTTTCACAGACTCTGTTCTGCCAGATACGGTTGCTTGCCGCAAATGCGCCGCAACAAAGAAACAATATTCCCCAGTCTCCTAATTTTTCAGGATTGTAATTTGGATTAAGCTGCTTGGCTATGCTATGGATCGGCTCCAAATATTTTCTTTCAATTCCTAACATAATTTACTCCCAAGCCTATCTTTTCGTGCCGGGTAAATAAAAAAACGTGGAGTAGCCGATGAAAATAACGGTTTTTTATTTATAGACTATCTGTTGCCTTTAGTCAACAGAATATCCCCCTCGGTTCTGTTAGGTTTCCTCCGGTAGGGGGCGATCTTGACAATCGAAGAGGCGTTCGGAAAGGTCATTAGGGAGCTCAGAAAGGAAAGGCTAATCTCGCAAGAAAAGCTTGCTGAGATGAGCAGTCTTGACAGGAGCTTTATTTCGCTCATAGAGTGTGGTCATAAACAACCTTCGTTAATCACCATTTTTCAGATAGCGAGGGCGTTTAATCTTTCGCCATCGGAAATTCTATCGCTTGTAGAAGCAAAAATTCAAGAATAGTTGTGCCATTAAGGGAAAGTCCGCCTCCATCTATTCTGCTAAGTTGTCGGTTAAGGCATTGTTTTACAAGCCAATAGCTGGCCGTTAATCTTGGATCAATGAATTCGGTTTGTACGGCGCAGTTTCTTGAGTGGGATTTTTTCTGACGGGTATGGTATCCGCAACTTCCTAAAAGCAGTGGATCACTAAATTGCATCAATATAGCAGGTCACGGTTGTTTTTTAACCATTCGTTGGTGTATTGTCTGACCAGAGGGTTGTTGGCATGGATGCGATCAAGGGCCGCATTAAGCCCGTCCCCGAAAAAGCCCCGGAGCCCGAAGTGTCCGACAAACTCGTGAAAGACGGCTTCATTTGCATCTTCCGGGAGCGCGATCTGCTCCGAAACCAGATACATGACGCCCCCGTGGAGAACACCCTTGGCATCGTCGGGCGCATGAAACGGAAGATCGGAAACCTTTTCCACCACGACTAACTCAGGCTTGTTCTTGGCCTCCCCCATGAGCTGGCTTTTCCCTTTACTTTTGCCTCTTCCGGAGTTAGCTTTTCCTTGCTGCTTTCCTCCTGGCGCTTTAAGGAGGGCTCGGGTTTCCGGGCGGACGAGGACTGCGCACTCGACCAAAGCAGATTCTTGCTTTTCAGGTAAGCGGGACATGCTTTAATTCTAATCATCGGGATAATCCTTGAATGAGCAGTCGTCAAAAAATCCGCCCGCGCTTGCAAATGTCATACAGAGAGCATCAGCTTTATCCGGTGATCGTTTAAGAACCTCCCTCATCGTGCTTTTTTTCATTACTCTTACTAACCAGAGCATAAAATAGGTTGCAATAATGTTTTTTTCATGCTATATGAATAGGCATGAAGATTAAAGACGCACGATCCCTTCCCGCGATTGCCCAAGAGGATCTTCGCCGCAAGGCTGT
>JAXDCM010000131.1:0-3065 GCA_034677965.1 Syntrophales bacterium | reverse complement strand
TGGGGGAGTCTATCCTGCTGTCTTTTCGAGTTATCAGTATGAATCCGGAGCGTTGAACGATTTGACCGATATTGACCAGAGGGATCCCACGGCTGCGCAACTCAATTGCGCTGGACAGGAACAGTGTCGCGAAATGGACATTGCCGTTGGTCAGCAGAGTTGATGGAGGGTGTTCCGGACCGCCACGGCGGATGGTCACCTCAAGCCCCTGCCTTTTGTATAGGCCCTTTTCGTAAGCCATGTAGTATCCGGCAAACTGGGCTTGCGGAATCCACTGGGGAAGAAAGACGATGGGATCTTTGGCCTCCCCAAAACCGGGTGACAACGGCAGAACAAGCAAGGCGAACAGGAACACTCGAAAGAAAGCGGTCATACCCGGGCTCCGTCATGGGTGCAGAAAGAATCGGACATAGGGAAGCATCCAGCGTTCGCCGGCAAAGGGCCAATTAGTGGAGATCCGTCTCTGTGTTCTTCGAGTTCTCACCGACTTTGTTCAGTAACGCAAAAAGGGAATCTTTCATGTCACGGGCGATGCCGGTAAGGCCTGAAAATACGCCCCCCACTTTCCCCATCGAAGCATGCCACAACGATTTCGAGATCCGGGCCGTACCGCTCTTGACAATGGATCCGAGCATTTTCGCCGATTCCGCAGTGGCAGAGCGTCGAAGATTTTTCCGGTCGGCAAGGACAATGGCGCCACTGTAGCTTCTCGCGATAATCCCCACCCGAAGTGTCAGAAAGGCATTTGCGGTTCCTGTAAGGATCGAACTGATGACGATGGCGGAAGCGGCCTGCACCCCCGGAACGGAAAGACTGATCGCACCAAGGGCGGATGAGAGGATGGGTTCGATCTGGTTGCTGATCTCCGCCTCGTCCAGCTCGCCCGCCATAAAGGCCGTAGCGGCCACATTGGCGTAAAGGTTGACCAAATCGCGCAGCGCCGGCCTCTGTGCATAGATGCCGACGATTCGCCATATCATCCGGAAATTGGCGGCGATGACAAAAATGGTATCCAGTCGTCCGCTCTGAGAGATGGCGGTACTGACAAAAACGGTTTCGGCGTGCTCGCGTATGACGACGTCACATTCACGGCCGAGATCCTCAAGCGCCTTCTCGATTCCGGCACGATTCGATAGGTTGCATCCCCGAAACCGGGGGTTCGCCGACAAACGTTTTCGCAAAATGTCGAGATATTCGGAGAACTGCGGTTCCGTCTCGCTTTGTGGGGGAATCAGCGGCTTGGGCAGACGTACAAAGAACATCACCGTCCAGAGGATCAACGCGGTATAGAGGCAGATCAAAAACCAGAGAACGCCCTTGCCGAAACCCGGGCTCAGTCGCGAGGCCAGTTCCGTCACTTCTACGGTCTGGTTGATCACAAAAAGCACCAAAAGAAAAATCAACAGGATGCTCAATACAATTGCAGTATTTTTAATGGTTTTAAACATCTTGAGGTCTCTCTGTCGTTTGATGGATCAGAACCCTGCCGAAGCTCCATATCCAACAAATTTATCGCACTTTGATCGGTCTGCCGTCTCAAAGGCGATTGCCGCGCGGGTCATATACAAATAAGTCTAATCGTTGATTGAGAAAGAATCAAGGAAAACCAAACACTAAAACGATGAAACAACAAGATTGACATATCTGAGATTCCCACTTATGATTCGCCCCGCCGGTACGGACTTCCCGGAAAGCAGGATGCCGTATCGGTTGTCACCCGGTTGAAAATCGTCTGTTTCAAAACCAGAGAACAGTTACCACGAACCGTATCATCGGAATGCAGTAGATCTGACCATGCAACCAAGGCTGTTGAGGTTTTTCATCATGGCGAGGTGAGTCATGCCTGGCGGGGACGAAATGAACGGGATAGCGAATGAATGCGGGTCACGGCAAAAAGAAATTCGAAAACTACAGAATCAGATGCCGGAGGCCAAGTCACAGTTCGAAACGCTCTCCGGGCTGCCGGTGAAACCGCTCTACACACCGGCCGATCTGTCCGAGTTCGATCATCTCAGGGATTTGGGATCCCCAGGCCAATATCCCTTTACAAGAGGGATTCAGCCGGACATGTACCGTGGCCGATATTGGACCATGCGCCAATACGCCGGTTTCGGTTCGGCCGAGGATACGAACCGGCGGTTTCGCTATCTTCTGGAGCGGGGGCAAACCGGTTTGAGCGTAGCCTTCGACCTTCCCACCCAAATCGGTTATGACTCGGATCATCCGTTGGCGATGGGGGAGGTGGGCAAGGTCGGGGTGGCCATCGATTCCGTGCGGGATATGGCGGTCCTTTTTAATCTAATCCCGCTGGATCAGGTGAGCACATCGATGACCATCAACTCGCCGGCGTCCATCCTTACGGCCATGTACATTGCGGTTGCCGGACAGAACGGCATCGGTCCTGAAAAGCTTCGAGGAACCGTCCAGAATGACGTGCTGAAAGAGTACGTTGCAAGAGGGACCTATATTTTCCCGATACGCCCTGCGATGCGGATGGTTTCCGATGTCATTGCGTTTTGCGCAAAGAAGATGCCCCTCTGGAACAGCATCAGCATCAGCGGGTATCACATGCGTGAGGCGGGATGCACAGCGGTCCAGGAGGTGGCCTTCACGATTGCGGATGGCATCACGTATGTGCAAACCGCACTGAGCGAGGGGCTCGACGTGGACGACTTCGCCCCCCGGCTCTCTTTCTTTTTCAGCGCGCACCAGGATTTCCTCGAAGAAATCGCCAAATTCCGTGCAGCGCGACGGATCTGGTCCCGAATCATGAAAGAACGTTTTCATGCCAAAAGCCCGCGCTCTTGGATGTTGCGTTACCATGTGCAGACGGCAGGCTGTTCTCTGACGGCTCAGCAGCCGTTTCTAAACATACTCCGCACCGGGTTCGAGGCTCTTTCCGCTGTGCTGGGAGGGTGCCAATCTCTCCACACCAACTCGTACGACGAGGCGTTGGCACTCCCGACGGAGGAGGCTGTGCAGATCGCGCTCCGGACACAGCAGATCATCGCTTATGAGACGGGCGTGACCGAAACGGTGGACCCGCTGGCCGGTTCCTATTTCCT
>JAXDCM010000130.1:0-18101 GCA_034677965.1 Syntrophales bacterium | reverse complement strand
CGAAGTCCGCCGGCCACCAATCCTGCGAGTCGGTCATCAGCTTGACCAGATCTTTCTTCAGCGCCTTGTAGTCGAGGCTCTTAAATTCCTTCGCGTAGTCGAAGTCTTTGCCCATCGGGTCGGACTTTGACGAATGCTGGTGCAGCAGCTCCAGCCGCAGCCGGTTCGGCCACCAGTCGCGGTTCGTCCGGCCTACACCGGCGATTTGGTTGTAAGGGTGCTTGCTTTCTTTACTCATCTCGGTTTCTCCTTTCTTATGGGTTTTTATGTGCTTGTTTTTTTATCTTATGACCTATGAGATCAGGAACGATTCCTGATCATCGACTAAAAAATTGACAAACACCCTCAGAAACGGCGCTTGCGCGGTTCCCCTGCGGGAGAGTCACTGCTCCGATCTTTGACGCAGTCCTTGCAGTATCCGTAATATTCGCAGCGGTTTCCGGTGATGACGAAACCTGTCGTCTTTGCCACATCCATCCGGTCGACGTAAGAGGAGACCGGGTAATCCGTTATCTTTCCGCATCGGTCACAGACAAGGTTGATGTGCTCGTCGAGATTGCCTTCGCAACGATTTTCTCTTTCGTCGAATTCGAGGGCCTTGATGATGCCGTACCGGATGAACTCGTTGATCGTGGCGTATGTCGTTGAAAGGCTGAGGCTCTTATGCTTCTTTCTTGCCTCGCGGTAGATAAAGGAGGCGCCCGGATGCAGATGTCCGTGCTCTACCAGCACATCGATAATGGCGAGCCTCTGGGCGGTGATTTTGAGGCCCTTCTCCTTCAACCGTTGGATGACGGATTCTTTTTCCATTGACCTTTATCCGGAATCATTCTTGATTGTCCTTTTGACAGAGCCCCCGTCGTTTGTCAAGCATTTTACGACAAGCCCTTACGCATACGCGGATATAGACATCAGGATCATCTCATCTGCCAATGGTTCCTTCGGATACGACATCCCCGTATACGGCAGACCGCTCGTACATCAGCCGAGCATACCGGGCTGCCGGGGAATGAAGGCTTCAAAAAGAAGGAATACGCGCAGAAAGTTGCGGAATTGGTGTTGAAGAAGATCCGGAAAAACGAGATGCCGCCGACAGCGATCCTTATGGAGTTGAACGGTATGGGAGCTCAGAATACAAAAGAGTTCTGGAAATACTCTGTTCCCGCCTAACGATATTTCCTCTCCCCTCCCGATTTTCTGAGGTTTTTCCTAACGCTTTTTCTGTTGAAGGATGCTCTCCGCCGGTTCGTCTTGCCTCTTTCCTTCATACCTCGTCTCCTTTTCATAGCCCTTTTTACATGGTTATACAGGACGGAACTTCAAAAATGTTTGCGCCGGCATCGGCATCGAGAAAGCTGAGGAATGATGTGTTTCATCCATTAAGCCGGGCGCGGGGTATCGCCCCGCGCCCTGTGCATCCGTTCGCTGGCCAAATGAATTACTTTGTAGCGGGAGCCGCGGGTGCCGCCGGCGCTGCGGGGGCTGCGGGGGCTGCCGGTGTTGCGGCCTCAACCTTCTTGACTGCTTCCTTCTTCACGGCCTTCTTTTTCGGAGCCTTCTTTGCTTTCTTCTTCTCGGCCTTCGCCGGTTCGGCCTTCGCCGGTTCGGCCTTTACGGGCTCAGCGGCAGCCGGCGCCGCCGGAGGGGCCACATCCGCCTTCTTCGTTTCTGCTGCGATGGCAGACGTGCAGAACAGAAAAACAAAACCGATCAACAATACTGTAACGCGCTTCATCTGAATAACCTCCTATTTTTCTTATTTTTTAGTCCCTTCCAGATTCCTTCTGGAAAGAGCGCGCTTCCATACTCCCGTGCATTTCTCTTGTCAAGAAGTTTGTCGGGTCATGTTTTTCGGGTCCGATCAGTGCTTGAAGGCCCGCTGGCCGGTCAGGACCATCGTCACCCCGGCCTCGTTGCACGCCTCGATCACTTCCCAGTCGCGCAGGGATCCCCCGGGCTGGACCACGGCGGTCACCCCCTGACGGATCCCGACATCGACACCGTCGCGAAACGGGAAGAAGGCATCCGAAACCATCGCCGAACCGATGAGTCCCGCCTTGGCTTCTTTCGTGTCGGCATCGATCCGCTCCTTTTCCTCCCGCGGCCGGAATCCCTTATCGATGGCCAGTTCCAAATCCTTATACGGTATGCCGTATCGATCGAAGCAGAGCGCGTCGGCATATTTCTGATAGGCCTTGTATACGGCGATCTCCGCCACGCCGACACGATCCTGTTCGCCCGTGCCGATCCCGACGGTACACCCGTCCTTGACGTAGAGCACCGAATTGGAGGTCACCCCCTGTTCGACGAACCAGCCGAAGAGGAGGTCTTCCAGCTCCTGCGCGGTCGGCGGCCGCTTGATCTTGTAGGTCTTGTCTTTGTAAGTGGTCTCGGCAACGACCAAATCATCCGGTCCCTTGATCTTGTTGAGAGGAGACTGCTGAACGATGATGCCGCCGTCGATCAGGGACTTGATGTCCACGAAGCGCTTCGTCAGGAACTCCGTCAGGCGGTCGATCTTCGCCAACTGGATGATTCGCAGGCTGGCCCGTCGCTTGAGAATCTCCAGCGTCCCTTCCTCGTAATCCGGGGCCCCGACGACCTCAAGGTAATTCTCGGCCACCAACGCCGCCGTTTCCCGGTCCATGGGACGGTTGAGGACCAGACATCCACCGAAGGCCGCGATCCGGTCCGCGCGGTTCGCCCGCCGGTACGCCTCGGCCAAAGTCGCCCCGTGGGCGACGCCGCAGGGGTTGTTGTGCTTCAGGATCGCCGCCGCGGGCCTTCCCATCAGGTACTTCATGATGTTCAGGCCGTTGTCCAGGTCGGTCAGGTTGGTCTTGCCGGGGTGCTTTCCCTCCTGCAGCATGTCCTCCTCCCGAATCGCGCTGACCAACCCGTTGTTCGGATCGATATAGCGGCATCCCCCCAGGAGCAGGTTTCCGCCCACCAGCTCGTACAGCGCCGCCTCCTGGCCCGGGTTCTCCCCGTAGCGGAGCCCCTTCTCGATGAGCTCGCCGCCCGCATCGGGAAACTTCCAGGCCCTCTTCCGATAAATGAGTTCCTGATCGCCGTATGCGATGCGCAGCGAATCGGGGAAATGATCCTCCATCACGGTCCGGTACATCTTTTTCAGGTCTTCGGCCATCTCTTCTCCTTTTTAAAAAAAGTTCATTATCCCTTGATGCAGCCCACCGCTCGAAGCCGGGCAACCTTTTTTGACAGGCCCGCCCGGTGAACCACCTCGACGACCTCATCCAGATTCTTGTAGGCCTCGGGGATCTCCTCCATCAGCGTCCCCTTTCCGGAGGACATCACGATGACGCCCCGCTCCGCCATCTCCCGTGGAATCGACCGTCCCCGGCAGGACTTGACCGCCTGGGTCCGGCTCATCACCCGGCCCGCGCCGTGACAGGTGCTCCCGAAGGTTTCGGTGAAGGCCCTCTCCGTCCCCGCAAGCACATAGGATCCCGTCCCCATGTCCCCGGGAATGAGCACCGGCTGCCCGCTCTTCCGATAGGCCGGAGGCACCGCCGCATGACCCGGCGGCAAGGCGCGGGTCGCACCCTTCCTGTGCACACAGAGGCGGACCTCCTGCCCCTCGACAGGCAGGGTCTCGATCTTCGCGATGTTGTGGCAGACGTCGTAGAGCAGCCGCATCCCGAGCTCCCTCGGCCCCATCCCGAGTGTTCTCTCGAAGGTCTCACGGGTCCGGTGCATCAGCATCTGCCGGTTCGCCCAGGCGTAATTCGCCGCGCAGGCCATCGCCGCAAGGTAATCCCGGCCGCGGGGGGAGTTCAGCCTCGCACAGGAGAGCTGCCGGTCGGGCAAATCGATTCCGGTTTCGCCGGCATGTTTCACCATCCGGGCCAGCGACTCGTCGCAGATCTGGTAGCCGAGGCCCCGGGAGCCGCTGTGGATCATTACGCAGATCTGCCCTTTTTCGAGGCCGTAGGCCGCGGCAACGGATGCGTCGAAGATCTCCTCGACCGTCTCGATCTCGAGAAAATGGTTCCCCGATCCGAGCGTTCCGAGCTGGTCCCGTCCCCGCTCCAGCGCCCTGTCGCTGACCTTCTCCGGATCGGCCCCCGCCATGACCCCGCCGTCCTCGGTCGCCTCCAGATCGGCCGCCGTTCCGTATCCCTGCCGCACGGCCCAGGACGCCCCCTCGGCCAATACCTGCTTCTCCTCCTTCGTCGATAATTTCAACGGGCCCCGGGAGCCGACACCCGACGGGATGTGCCGGAAGAGGGCCGTGACAAGCCCCGGGATGCGGTCCCGGACGTCGGAGAGGCGAAGATGCGTGGTCATCAGACGGCAGCCGCAGTTGATGTCATACCCGACGCCGCCGGGGGAGACGACCCCCTCTTCGAGATCAAAGGCCGCCACGCCGCCGATCGGAAAGCCGTAACCCCAGTGCATGTCCGGCATCGCGAGCGACGCCGAGACGATCCCGGGCAGGTGGGCGACGTTCGCCACCTGCTTGGGCCCCTCATCGGCCCCCATCCCCTTCAACAGTTTTTCGCTGGTGTAGAGCCGTCCCGGGACCCTCATTCCGCCGGTCGGCGGGATCTCCCAGCGCCACTCGTCGATCTTCCGGAAACGGTCTTCAGATCTCATCTCCCTGCCGCTGCTGAAAATTCAAGATTCTCTCCAATGCGTTCAGACATCGAACACCATGCGGGCCTTCCATCCGTCCCCGTCCGGATCCACCGAGGCCTGGTGGTAGGTCACCGCCTTGATCTCCGTTTTGATCCGGTGCCGGGACGGATCGAAGGGCTCTCCCCAAAGAAGGGCGGTCATGCACCGGTCGTCGGCCCGGCGGACCGTGCACGTCCTGACGAGCCACCCCTCCCCGTTCCACAGATAGAGGGCTTCGCGCAGAAAATTGACGAGCAGATCGGCCGGATCCTTGCCTTCCACGGCCATTTCGCGGCCGGTTTCCGGCCGGACCGACGAAAGGTCCGTGATCCAATCGAACAGGGCGGCGACGGCGCCCGCGTAAAGCTCCTCCCGCGTAGCGGCTCTCACCTCCACGCCCAGATCGGCTGTATGGTCTAAAATCCGGCACCCCATCCGTCGACACCTTCATCTCCAAGCTGAAAACAGGGCATTCCGCCCGGGCGAAAGACCGGAATGGGAATCGTCATCCCGGCCCCCCGGAGCGCTGAAGTAAAGCGCCCTCAGGGCATCCTGCGGATCCGGATCTCGATCCCCTTCTCCTCCTTCAGCAGGGGCTGGAGGCGGGAGACGTCCGTATCCGTCGTATGGTAAGGATAGAGAATCGCCGGTTTGATCATTCGCGCGGCGTCGGCCACCATTTCCGGGGTCATCGTGTAGGGCAGATTCATCGGAAGAAAGGCGATGTCGATCCGTCCGAGCTTTTTCATCTCCGGGATGTTTTCCGTATCCCCGGCGATGTAGACGCGTTTGCCGCCTAAGGTCAGAATATAGCCGTTTCCGACCCCTTTTGGGTGATAGGGCACACCGGGACTCCGCATATGGACGAGGTTGTAGGCCGGAACCGCCTCGATCCGGATCCCGTGGACAGTCGTTTCCTCCCCGTTTTTCAGCACGATGCCGTCCTTAACCTTTCCGACGCACAGGGGGGTCATGACCACTTTCGTCTCGGCCTTGCTGATTTTCTTGATCGTTTCCGGGTCGAAGTGGTCTCCATGCTCGTGGGCCGCCAGGATCAGATCCGCCTTCGGAAGTTTCGAGAAATCCCCATACTGGCCGACCGGGTCGTTGTAGACCACCTTTCCGCCGAACTCGAACATCAGCGATGAATGACCGATAAAGGTGATTTTCAAATCCCCCGCCTCCGTCGGCAGGACATCCGTTTCGAACCCCCCGGCGGCCATCGCCGGCGTGATTGCGGCGCTAAAGGCCAGTCCCAATATTGTTTTCATCTCTCACGTCCCCCTTTCTCCCTCAAGATCTTGCAGGATGATCCAATTCCAACATTCCATGGCTTTTTATGGGAGTATAGCGGCAGCACCCTTCCCCGTCAAGACGGATCCGGGTCTGGGGAATAAAACATTGAAAGCTCCTCGGGATTTGCATAGAATGGGCCGGTAGCGCAATCCCCCGCCGGTCCAGGCGACGGAGGGAAACCCGGAAGGAGGAAGCAAAACATGACGCGGTACGATTATCTGAGCCCCGAATGGGCCGCGGAGGTTCAAAAGAAACTGCAGAAAGACCTCCCGGCGGACAAGATGAAATTCATCACCACCTCCATGTCCAATATCTACACGAACTGTCCCGGCGGCAAGGTAAAATTCCTCTTTTTCAAGTGCGAAAACGGCGTCTTCACCGAGGTCAGAGTAGGCGAGGGGGATTCTCCGGCGGCCGATTTCCGGATCACCGGGGAATATGAACTTTTCTCCCTGATCTCTCAGGCCAAACTGAAATCGCAGCGAGCGTTGATGACCGGGAAACTCAAGCTCCGGGGAAATATGGTCAAGGCCTTGAAGCTGGCCTCCCTGGCGGATCGGATGAATGCCGTCATTGCAACGGTTCCCACGAATTTTGGATAGGAGGTTCGTCATGGTTCGGAAAAAAAGCGCGGAAAGGCATGATCCGTACTTCATTGATTATCCCGCACGGGTGGCACAGGTTCAGAAGGCGATGGCCGCCGCCGGGATCGATGTCTACCTGGGTTCTCGTCTGCGCACCGCCTCCTGGCTGACCGATGCATTCTGCCCCTGGCGGACCTATGTCGTCGTCCCGAAAAAGGGGCTGCCGACGGTCTTCACCTTCGTGATCGACGCGGCGCGGGTCGCCGACGACTCCTGGCTGGACGAGGATCACGTCCTCGGCTACGCCCCGATGGGCGGCATGGATCAGGTCAGCCTGATCGCCGATTTCATCCGGGAGGAGCTGGGCATCAAGAGGGGCCGGATCGGCGTGGAAAACGGCCTCTCCAACTACCTGCCGGAGGGGGTGCTCACCCATTTCGAGTATCAGCAGTTCGAAGCCGCCCTGGCCGGATGCCGGCTCGTGGACGCCTATGACATCATCGACCGGCTGTCGCTGATCAAGGACGAAGGGACGATCAACCGGTTCCGCGAGGCCTCCCGGATCGTCGATGTGGGGCACAGGGCCGTCCGCAGAGCGCTTGTGAACGGCGGGTATAAGGGCAAGACGGAAACGGAGATCGCGGGGATCGCGGCCCACGCCATGCGCAAGGCGGGCAGCGAATGGGAATGGTCCTTCACGGGCGGAAACGAGATCGCCGGCGGTTACCGCACGGGGCTGGCCGGCGGGGCCTGCACGCCTGCCTCGCGTCGGCGGATCCGCAAGGGAGAGCCGCTCATGGTGGACATCCACGCGATGTTCCGGCTCGGGCAGGGGGACCATTCGCACAACTATTTCATCGGGAAGGCCACCAAAAGGCAGAAATGGCACGCCCGGAATTTCGTCGACATCGTGACCCTGACGCTCCGGACCTACCGGGCGGGAATTTCGCCGGCCGGGCTCGCCGAAGAGATGATGACTTTCGCCGAGCAACGGGGTTTCGCCGAGTACATGGTTCCCGGCTTCGAACATGGCATCGGCGTGACGGGAGATGAGTGGCGCATCGGGATGAACGATGGCCCCTTCCCGTTCTGGACGAACCCCGACCACATCTACCGGGAAAACGAGCTGATCATCTGCGCCATGCAGTACGCCTGCCCGGACGAGAACATCGGATTCCGGTATGAGAATCCCGTCCTGATCGGCAAAAAGGGGTGCGAACCCCTCTCCCGCTACCCGCTCGGTGTGGAGGAGATCGCTTGAGGCTGCCGCATTCTTCCATGAAACGACCCGTCCGAATATCGTGGCGATAACCCCGTGACCTTGTCCGGTTCCGATGCTGTATTTTACACCGGACTGTGTTATGAAGGGCGGCCCGTTCCGCACCGTGGAGGCGCAGACGGGCCCTCCGCGACCCTTGAATCGCCGCTGCGGGGACTCGATGACAGCCGTCCGGGAACCACGGACCCGGGTGAACGGCGAAAGGACGGAAAGAAACCGGGATGAGATGGGTTAGGCGTCTTTACGACTGGGTCCTCCACTGGGCCGAGACCCCCTATGGGGCGGCGGCCCTTTTCGTTCTCGCCTTTGCGGAGTCCTCCTTCTTTCCCGTACCTCCCGACGCGCTGCTCATCGCGCTGGTTTTGGGGGCCCCGTCCAAGGCCTTCCGGCTGGCCCTGAACTGCACGGTCGCTTCCGTTCTGGGGGCCTGCCTGGGTTATGCCATCGGCTACTTTGTCTGGTGGTCGGGGCCGGGAACCTTTTCTCCCGTGGCCTGGTTTTTTTTCAACCACATTCCCGGTTTTTCCGTGGATCTGTTCCATGAAATCCGGCAGTTGTTTGAAAAGTGGAACTTCTGGATCATCTTCACGGCGGGCTTCACGCCGATCCCCTACAAGGTCTTCACCGTTTCCGGCGGGGCCTTCGACATCAACCTGCCGCTGTTCCTGATCGCCTCGATCATCAGCCGCGGCGCTCGATTCTTTCTGGTGTCGCTGCTCATCTGGAAATTCGGGGGACCGATCAAGGGCTTCATCGACCGCTACTTCAACTGGCTGGCCGTCCTTTTCACGGTGCTCCTGATCGGGGGCTTTGTCGTCGTCAAGTATGTCCTCTGAACCACGGCCAGTATGCCGGGGCGGAACTTTGGGATCGTCACAATACAATTGTCAATCCCGCTGAAAAAGTGTAGATCTCATTCATGGCAAAATTGACCCTGGAGGAGTGGCTCGCGAGGGCCGAACAGGACCGGCGGTTCATGGAGCATGTCCGGGCGATCCGCAGGATCCCGCCCCGGCGGGGCGTCTTCTCCCCCCACCCGCCCTGGGTCCACCCCTCCCTGAAGGCCGTGCTTGCGGCCCGGGGAATCAACCGGCTTTACAGCCACCAAGCGAAGGCCGTGGACCTGATCCGGAAAGGCCAAAGCGTCGTTCTGGTCACCCCGACGGCCAGCGGCAAGACCCTGTGCTACAACCTGCCGGTCCTGCAGAAAATCCTCGAAGAGCCGGAAACCCGCGCCCTATATCTTTTCCCGACGAAGGCCCTCGCCCAGGACCAGATGCACGAGGTCCACGGCCTGATCGGCGAGATGAAGGCCGACATCCGGACCTTCACCTACGACGGAGACACCCCCGACGATGCCCGGCAGGCGATCCGCCGGCAGGGCCACGTCGTGGTCACGAACCCCGACATGCTCCACGCCGGAATCCTTCCCCACCACACGAAGTGGCAGAAGCTCTTCGCGAACCTTCAATACGTCGTGATTGATGAGCTCCACGTCTACCGCGGCGTGTTCGGCTCCCACCTGACCAACGTGCTCAGGCGCCTGGTCCGGGTCTGCCGCTTCTATGGCCGGGATCCGGTCTTCGTCTGCTGCTCCGCGACGGTCGCGAACCCCCGGGAGCACGCGGAACGCCTGTTGGAGCGCCCGATGGCGCTGATCGATGAGAGCGGGGCGCCCTCCGCGGGCAAGACCTTCATCCTCTACAATCCGCCGATCATCAACCGGGAGCTCGGCATCCGCCAGTCCGCGCTGACGCCGGTCCGGAAGATGGCCGCGGAACTGATCGAAAACGACATCCAGACGATCGTCTTCGCCACCAGCCGCCTGAACGTCGAGGTGCTGACGAAGTACCTCAAGGACCGTTTCGCGAAGGGAAAACCGGTCGAAACCCAGTTCGTCACCGGCTACCGCGGGGGCTACCTGCCGAACCTCCGCCGGCAGATCGAGGCAGGGCTGCGGCGGCGCGAGGTGATGGGCGTCGTGACGACCAACGCGCTGGAGCTCGGGATCGACATCGGCGACCTCGAGGCGGCCATCCTCTGCGGCTACCCCGGCTCGATCGCCAGCACCTGGCAGCAGGCGGGCCGGGCCGGAAGGCGCACGGGCCAGAGCCTCGCGCTGCTCATCGCCCGGAGCTCCCCGCTGGACCAGTTCATCGTGGAGAACCCCGAGTATTTCTTCTCCCGCTCCCCGGAGTTCTGCCGGGTCAACCCGGACAATCTGCTGATCCTGCTCCATCACATCAAGAGCGCCGCCTTCGAGTTGCCCTTTGAGAAAGGGGAGAAGTTCGGCGGGGAGAATCTGGAGGAGCTGCTAGCCTATCTCGAGGAGAAGGGGGTGCTCCACCGGGTGAGCGACCGCTGGCACTGGTCTGCGGAGAGCTATCCCGCCGATGAGGTGAGCCTCCGGAGCATCAACCCGGAAAACGTGGTGATCGTGGACGCGACGGACGCGGGGAACCACCGGGTCATCGCCGAGGTGGACTGGGACAACGCCTTTACCGCCGTCCACACCGACGCCATCTACCTGCTGGAATCCCAGCAGTACCATGTGGACCAACTCGACCTGGAGAGAAAGACCGCTTATGTCCGCAAGGTCGAGGTGGAGTACTACACCGACGCGATGACCTACACCAACGTCCGGGTCATCGACGCGTTCGCGAAGAAGACGGGACTCAGGATCCTGGTCGAGCACGGCGAGGTTCAGGTGGTGAGCAAGGTCGTCGGCTACAAGAAGATCAAGTTCTACACCTCGGAAAACCTGGGCTACGGAGACGTGAATCTGCCGGAAAAGGATATGCACACGACGAGCTACTGGTTCACGATTCCCCGCAACCGCCTTGCCGCTCTGCCGTTCAACCAGGAGGAGATCATCGACGGCCTTGCGGGGCTGGCCTACAGCCTCCACCATCTGGCCGCCATGATGTTGATGGCGGATCTCCACGACATCGATCGGTCGATCGGGGACAAAAGCGGGGAGTGGTTCGTCCGGAAGGACCGGAACTGGCGGACGATCACGACCTCGCCCGGGGCGGAGGAGGGTTCGGTTCCCACGACGGATGCCTTCGACCCGACGATCTTTTTGTTCGACGCCTATCCCGGGGGGATCGGCTTTTCCGATCTGCTCTTCGAACGGCACGATGCGCTGATCGCCTCGGCGCGGCAGCTCATTCGGAACTGCCCCTGCGCCTGCGGCTGTCCCTCCTGCGTCGGTCCGACGCTGGAGGTCGGTCCGCGGGCGAAGGAGTCCGCGATGGCGATTCTGGGGCTGCTCCAGGAATAGCGGGCAGTCCCGCCGATAAACCGTCTCCGGCGGTCGTGGGCCGAAAACCGCAGGAAATGAAAAGAGAACGGCTATATTCGGCCCGTCGTATCATACAGGAATCTCATGGGCACCAGGGATCGTCTTCAACGTCTGACCGGTGAAATCACAACGGAACGCGGCACGGAACACGGCAGCGAAGGGCCGCGCGCAGCGGAGATCCGCGCCTTGCGGGAGAGGATCGAGGCGATTCTCGCCCGGCGGCCGGAAAGCTCGAAGACGGCTCCGCCTTCCATGCGGACCCGCGGCGTGCCGCTGGAGGATCTGGTTCCGGGCGGGGAGATCACCAATGAGGCGGGCGCGTGCTTCTGCGCTCAACAGATCGCGGAAGGTTCCTCCCGGCATGGGAATCGCTGCATCCGGGATCTCACACCGCTCGACATGAATCGGCTGTCCGTTCTGGCCAATGACCCGGTCCTGGGAAATTTGGAGTACCACCAAGCCCTCTTTCTCGACACGGAAACGACGGGCCTGGCCGGCGGCACTGGAACCGTGGCTTTTCTCATCGGTGTGGGATGGTTTGACGGGGAGGGGGGCTCTTTCGTCACACGGCAGCTTTTCGCCCGGGATTACGCCGAGGAGAGGGCGACGCTGCTGTCGCTTTGCGAACTTCTTAAAGGGAGGACCTTTCTCGTCAGTTTCAACGGCAAGGCCTTCGACGCGGGACTGCTCGCGACGCGCTTCACCATGAACCGCCTGCCGAATCCCCTCGCCGGCCTTCCGCATCTCGATCTCCTCCATCCCGCCCGCCGCCTGTTGAGCCATCGGCTCGCCGACCGGCGTCTGGGCACGCTGGAGGCATCGATCCTCGGATTCGAGCGGGAGGGGGACATCCCCGGCAGCGAGATCCCCCAGCGCTACTTCGACTGGCTCCGGCGGCGCGACGGACGGCTCATGGCCGATGTCTTCGCGCACAACCGTCTGGACATCCTGTCGCTCGCGGCCCTGGCCGCCCGCCTGACGGAGCTGCTGGACCCTCAAGCTGAGACCTCGGACCGCCATCCGGGGGATCTTCTTGCCGCCGCGCGGCTCTTCCTGACCCGCGATCGCCCCGACGAGGCTGTCCGCCTGCTTGACCCCCTGAGCGGTTGCAGTTGCCGGACGACGGCGCGGGAGGCGAGCCGGGAGCTTTCCCTGTTCTACAAACGCCGGGGTCGGTGGCCGGAGGCGGTGGCGGTCTGGGAAAAGATGGCGCGCAACGAGACGGAAGACTTTTTTGCGTTGGTGGAACTCGCCAAGTGGCACGAACACCGGCGACGCGATTTCCGGCATGCGTTGGCGCTGACGCTCCGTGCCTGCTCCTGCGCCACCCAATGGTCGCCGGAGGAGCTGACCGCTCTCGCACGCCGCCGGGAGCGTCTGGAGAGGAAGCTTTCCCCCCCTCACCGGACAGGCCGGGCGCTGCCCCGGCACAACGCCCTTAAGGACCCGGATTCCGCCGATCGCTGATGGTGATCGCAAAATCCGGACAGACATAAAGGCATTTCAGGCAACCCACGCAGCGGTCCGAACTGGTGACGACCGAAGGTTTATAGCCGCCCGCATTGAAGGTGTCGGATGTGGCAAAGATGCCCATGTGGCACATCTCGCGACAATAACCGCACTCCTTGCAGATGGCCGGATTGACCTCCACCGCGTACTGGCGAATGTCGCACGCCAGGCAACGTTCTGCCTCCGTAACGGCGGTTTCTTCATCATAGCCCGATTCGACCGGATCGAACCCGCTCTTCCTCAACTTCAACGGGAGCGTCCGGGGCTTCGGCCGCTTTGTCCCCATCGGCTTTTCTTCCGGAAGGCCGCTCTGCTCCGGGGAAGATATGACCGGATCGATCCGGCCGTCCCCGCCGAGAAACCGGTCGATCGATGCGCCGGCCGAGCGTCCCTGGGCAATCGCATCGATGATGGTTTTCGGGCCTGTGACCGCATCCCCCGCCGCAAAAATTCCGGGTACCGGCGTCGCCAATTCCGGATCGACCTTTGCGGCGCCGCTCGGGCTTTCCGGCAGATTCAAGTTCCCCGCATTCGCCCTTTGGCCGACGGCCATGATGACGGTGTTGCAGGAGATGGAAAACTCGCTCCCGTCAACGGGGACCGGCCGCGGCCGGCCGCTGTCGTCCGGGGGGCCGGGGGTCATCCGGATGCAGACGGCGCTCCCTTTTCGGATCCGAACAGGCGCCGCCAGAAATGTGATCTTCACCCCCTCCTCTTCGGCCTCGGCAACCTCCTCCGGCGATGCCGGCATGTCTTCCCGGGTCCGACGGTAGAGCAGGGTCACCTTCGCCCCCATCCGGATGCAGGCACGGGCCGCATCGACGGCGGAATTGCCGCCCCCGACCACGACAGCCTTCGTTCCGACCGGAGGGGCCTCGCCCCGATTCACGTCCTTCAAAAATGCAATGCCGTCGATGACCCGGGCGGATGCCTCCCCCTCGATCCCCATTCTCACCGGCGTCCAGGCGCCGGAGGCCGCCAGCACGGCGTCATAACCCTTTTCGAGCAGTTCCGGCGCGGAGGTCACCGGCGATGAGGTCACGATGTCGACGCCGCGTCTCTGAATCGCGGCGATCTCGCGGTCGACCACGTCGTTGGGAAGGCGGTATTCCGGAATCCCGTAACGCAGCATCCCCCCCGCCTGCGGCAGGGATTCGAAGACCGTTACGGCATGTCCGAGGCCGGCCAGGTAATGGGCCGCGGTCAGACCGCAAGGGCCGGACCCGATAATGGCCACCCGCTTGCCGGTAGGCTTCGCCTTTCTCTCGAAGGCCACGACGCCGCGGCTGTGCTCGTCCGCCGCCCGCTTCAGCAACCGGATGGCGACCGCCTCGTCGTACTGGATACGGGCGCATTTCGCTTCGCAGGGATGGACGCACGCATAACCACATACGGCCGGGAACGGGATCCGCTCCCGGATCACCGCCAATGCCCCGTCAAAGTCCCGCTGCCGGATCAGCCGGATGTACCGGGGAACATCGATTCCCGCCGGGCATGCCTCCCTGCAGGGGGCCATTTTGATTTTGGTTTCGATTGCCGTTCCCATGGATGTTCCCGTGTGAAAAAACCCTATCCTGTTGCCAGCCCTTTGCCGGCCTCCAGTGCCCGGAGGTTCATCTCCAGCGTATTTCCCGAAAAACGCTGCCGGATCACTTCCGCGAGGCTGTCCGCCGAGACCATCCCGCTTTGCTGAGCCATGCACCCAAGCGCGATGATGTTCGCCATCCCGACATGGCCCAGACGACCGGCCATCTCGGTGAAGGGGTGGCCGTGTAGATGCCCTTCCCGTCTCTCCTTCATCAGGGTGGTGTCATAATAGATTTCCGTCCCCGGCCCGGCCTGCGGCCGGAATTTCTCCAGCGCCTCCTCCGTCAGCGCGAGGATGAGGTCGGCGTTTTCCACCTCCTGGAAGATGATCTCCTCCCGATCGATGATCACCCCCGACATGGAAAAGCCGCCCCGCGTGGCAATGCCGTAGGAAACGGTCTGGACCACATTCTTCCCTTCCAGAATGGCCGCCTCCGCAAGCATCGTGCCCGATACCACCAGGCCCTGCCCCCCGGAGCCGGCCAGAATCACCTCGGATCGCTCTTTTTTCATCCCTCCGGCATCCTCAGCACTGTTGCGCGATCGCCCGGATCCGATCATACCGCTCGTTGAAATCCGGCTCGTTCCGATCCACCAGTGTCCCGACCGCGAAAAAACCCTCTTTCCCCGGCGATTTGCGGCGTTTATACTCCTCGACGGGGAGCCCCTTGTCCCGGAGCCAATGAAGCATGTCCGGGGTCGATTTCATGTTGTTGAGCCGTCCGAAATTCGTCGGACAGGGGCTGTACACCTCCACCACGGAGAAGCCCTTCCTGCTCAAAGCCTCCTGGATGTTGGTCTTCATCTCCCAGACATGATACGGCGTCGCCCGGGCGACATAATTCGCCCCCGCCACCTCCGCCAGCGCGCAGATGTCGATCCCCCGCTCGGGATTGCCGTAGACACAGGTCTGCGTGAACATACCGCCAGGCGTCGTGCCGGAAAACTGCCCCCCCGTCATGCCGAAGTTGAAGTTGTTGATGATGATCGCGGTGAGGTCCATGTTCCGCCTGGCGGCGTGCAGGAAATGGTTTCCGCCGATGGTGACGCTATCCCCGTCACCCATCAGGACCACCACGTGCAATTTGGGGTTGAAGGCCTTGATCCCGGTGGCATAGGCCAGCGCACGGCCGTGGGTCGTATGGAGGGCATTGGTGATCAGGTAATCGTCGGCCTTTCCGGTGCAGCCGATCCCGGTGACGACCACCGTATCTTCGCGTTCGTAGCCCAATTCCTCAAAGGACCGCAACAAGGCCCCCAGCATCACGCCGATGCCGCAGCCGGAGCACCACATGTGCGGCAGAACCCCGCCCTTGAGATACTTCATCCCCGTTGCGTGCGACACGGCAACCTCCTGCCGATCCTCCGGATATGGCCGGTGATCGGATTATCCTATCGTCTTCAGGATGTCCTTCGGCGTAATGATCTGGCCGTTGAAGCTGTTGACCCGCCGCAGATCCGCCCCGGACCCCAAAACCTTGCGGACCTCGCCGGCCACCTGACCGCTGTAATTCATTTCCGTGACGACGACCGTCTTGGCCTTCTGCCCGAGGGCGGCCACTTCCTTGTCCGCAAAGGGCCAGAGCGTGATCAACTGCAGAACGCCCGCCCGAACCCCCCGCTTGCGCAGCTCCAGGGCCGCCGCACGGCTGGCCCGCGTAGTCGCGCCGAAGGCAATCAGCAGCACATCCGCGTCCTGTGCGTCAAAGGTCCTGGTCCGCACGATCTCGTCGCGGTGGATTTCGATCTTCCGGTGCAACTGGGACACCCGCCATGTGGCATTGGCCGGGCTGTTGTTGCTGTAACCGTCCGCTCCGTGCATGGAGCTCGACACGTGGAATACATACCGGTCGCCATAGGCGGCCAAAGGCGCTATGCCGTCGGAATCGGCCGCAAACGGCTGATACCTCTCCGGTGCGCCCGCCGGTTTCTTCCGTTCGATCACCTCAAGTTCGCCCGGCTCGGGGATGGTCACATTTTCGCGCAGGTGGGCCACAACCTCATCGGGCGCCAGAATCACCGGCAGTCGGTATTTTTCCGCAAAATTGAAGGCCTGGACGGTCAGCGCAAAACACTCCGCCACCGTGGCGGGGCACAGGGCGATCACGGACTGATCGCCGTGCCTCCCCCAGCGGAGCTGCATCACATCGGACTGGGCGGGCTTCGTCGCCAGGCCGGTGCTGGGCCCGGAACGCTGGACATCGATCACGACGCAGGGGACCTCCCCCATCACCGCAAGGCCCAGGTTTTCCTGCATCAGCGAAAATCCCGGGCCGCTCGTGGCCGTGAAGGACTTCGCGCCGGCCAGCGACGCGCCGATGATCGCCGCCATGCTGGCGATCTCGTCCTCCATCTGCATAAACATGCCGCCCAGCTTCGGCAATCTCCTGGAGCACTCTTCGGCGATTTCCGACGAAGGGGTGATCGGATATCCGGCATAGAACCGCGCGCCGGCATACAAAGCGCCCTCGGCAATCGCCTGATTCCCCTGCATCAACCTGACCCGGCGGCTCAAGATTCCCAAAAATCCTTTCCAAAAATCTTCATTTTCTTTGGATAGTTTCTATTCCACACAAAGAGAAATTGTCAAGCCATAACCGCTTCGGTAACAAACAGCCAAATCCTGTCCAGAGGTCAATGGCCACGTCGCGTCGAATGAAATTCGAACGGATGCCCCATCATGCCGATCGGCAGAATCTGACGGCGGGGCTTCAGGGAGGGACCAGAAAGACCTTGACATCGCTTATCATCCATGGCAGTGGATCTGGGCGGGAATTTCCGGACCCAACCATCGTGACATGTGGCCTGATTCCCGGTTGAGTCCTTCCCAATCTAATTCATTATTCTTTATAAAATCATGAAGATAAAGGCGAAACATCCGTTTTCGCCTTGCAGGGAGTGAGGTCTGTTCAACGCCGGAAATAACAAGGCAAGGAGGAAACGCGCGGAATGGCGAGAAAATTCAATCCGGCCCAGGCAAAGGCAGATGAGCTGCTGAAGTCCAAGTCTGAAGAAAAGGCAACCACCTATGACCAGACAAATCGATTCTTGAATTTTATAATTCAGCTTGGCGGCGCCGGCATATCGATTTTTCTCATCGGCACGATGCTTCTTTTCCCTCTGCCTGCGATGATGCAGAGGGCCGCCGTTTTGATGCTCAGCTTTCTGGTCATTTTCCTGCTGTACCCCATGTTCAGCGGGAACAAGAGATTGGGCTGGCTGAACTGGGTTTGGGCCATCCTCGGCGTGGTCGTCTGCGGTTACGTCCTGGTCGATTTCGAGAACCTCGTCAACCGCATGGGCGCCCTCAGCACCACCGACAGGATCCTGGGCGGTTTGTGCATCATCATGGTTCTGGACGCCACCCGGCGCGCCATCGGCTGGCCTCTGCCGATCGTCACGATGATTTTCCTTTTATACGCCTACTTCGGTTATCTGATCCCGGGCAGCTTCGGCCATCGGGGATACGATCTCCACCGGATCCTGAACCAGATGTACATGACCACGGAGGGGATCTTCGGGGTCCCGCTGGGGGTGGTGGTGACCATCGTTTTTCTGTTCATCCTCTTTGGGGCCTTTTTAGACAAGGGCGGGGGCGGTCAGTTCTTTGTGAATCTGGCCGTGTCTCTGGCGGGAAAGCTTCGGGGAGGACCGGCCAAGATTGCCGTCTTGAGCAGCGGCCTGATGGGAATGATTTCCGGAAGCAGCATCGCCAACGTAGCCACGACGGGAACCTTCACGATCCCGCTGATGAAACGGATCGGCTACAAGCCTGAATTTGCCGGCGCCGTGGAAGCGGCTGCGTCGACCGGGGGACAACTCATGCCGCCCATCATGGGCGCGGCCGCTTTCATCATGGCCGAATTCACGCAGACGGCCTATCTGAAGATCGTGATCATGG
>JAXDCM010000129.1:0-4270 GCA_034677965.1 Syntrophales bacterium | reverse complement strand
AAGAAAACCCGTTCATTCATGAAAACGCTCATCAAGCGGCCAGCTCATGTCAGAAGCTATTTCAAGCATCACAAGGTCGCCTATGCCGCGTAACAAAATTCATATGTCTATTTGCCGGATTAATAATTACGGCGGATTTACTTGGTATTATTGGGGCTACATAGATGATTCATGGGTCCACAATGATTGGTGGGCTATAAAAAACTCACTTGGCGTCGTTTCTCCAGAACAGGTCGCCTATAACGGCTCGGGAATGGATACACGGATAGCGAGAGGAACCCCTTTCACATTTAATGGGGCATATTTTACAGCATGGTATCTAGATGATTTAGGTATTAATATTAAAGGATATTTCCAAGGTTCTCTTCTACATGAAACTACTGTAGTGGCGAACACTTCCGGACCGGTTTACGCTTCCCTTAACTGGTCGGGCATTGACGATTTGACCTTCGGCGCAGGGGGGCAGTGGGTACACCATTTTTCCATGGATAATTTTACATACACTGAAACAGCCGTCCCCGAACCCACCACCATGCTGCTTCTGGGCCTTGGCCTGATGGGATTGGCTGGGGTGCGGAGGAAGTTCAGGAAGTGAATCTCCCTGGGGCAAGCCGCAGAGGTGATTCTGCAGAAGATTTAGGTGAATCCCGAAACAGATTTCATCAGAGAGGCAGGGATATGGCCATGAAATTAAAATATTCACTGATTCTCTTTGTTCTATCGTTGTGTATTGGTTTTTCAAGCGCATGGGCACTCGTATATGAGATCACTTACGATAAGACATTTACGGCGGATGAGATAAGCTCCGCGCTAGAATCACACTACCCGATCGATCAGATCTTTGGAGTAAGTGAAGGCCCAGCATTATTGCATATGTCATTACGTCTTGATACTGAAGCTGCGCCGGTCATTTATCGCGCAGCAGGCTCAACGCTAACGATCCCTTGGTCAGGTGGGTCCATCGAGAGAACCGCGGCAAACGATTTTTACGGATACGCCGTCTCGGCAATCAGCAATCTGACCGCCAGCTTTGGAACCAAGACGTGGGAGACGGAGGATCTTCGGATCCGTGACTTCGGAATCGGTGGAGCAGGCCTGTGGATGGATACACTGCCGATTGACGGAGGACATCCTGATATCGTCCTTGAATTGGCTGATGCAGATGGAAGGCTGGAGGTTGGAGGGATGTGGATGAATAATATTGATCTCGGCATGTACGATGACGGTCGCGCTGATGTTGTTCAAGATGTTAATAACCATGGGCCATTGTCGTTATTCGGAGATGGTGGCAGCGTTTCCATTCGCGGTGTTCCTCCCGTCCCCGAACCGGCCACCATGCTCCTTCTTGGCCTGGGCTTGATGGGGCTGGCAGGGGTAAGGAGGAGGATTCAGAAATAAACCCGGTTCACACAAACGGGTTATTCACACCACGCTTCTTACTGTGGGCGGGGAAGGCAGCATCAGAAATGGTGCTGCCTTTTTTATCGATTATCAATTGCAATGGCGGGTAAGGAGGCTGTTCTGCGAAAACAACATTACAAGGAAAAATGAGGGGTCTGCACAGCACGTACAAGTCTGCGATGCCGACCATCGACGGTACTGCTTTGTTTCGGGGCGAAACGGCGCATCCTGACTGGTGCCGATTTTTCAGGAAGGGGGCCGGTCGCTGCTTCCTGAACACAATGATGTTTCACAATTGTGTTGACACACAGAAACTTTTTTTATATGCTTCCGCCATAGAGTAAGACGCATCTGACCGCATTCACATTTCACCCACTTCAATCATTCGCAAGCAAGTCCCATCGCGCATAACGCAGAAGCTTTGCAGTCCGATCCCGGGAAGGAGGCTTAAAATGGAGAACAGAAAGGCTATCTTTTACGTAATCGGCGCATTGTCCGTTCTGGTTGTCGCCATGTTTTTCTGGCGACTCTTCGCCGTCCAGAGTCTGGAAAAAAAGGCACGAGCCCAGCACGACGCCGTTGTGGAGCGAACGCAGCTTGCCCTTGCCGAGCAGACCAGGCATTTCCTTCGCATGACCACGGTCCCCTTGATATGGGCCGTGCGCAAGGAGATGCTTCAGGATAATTATGGCCAAATCAACGAGTACATGGCGAGCTTTGTGAAGGAACGCAATGTTCAGCAAATCGTTCTGGTGAAAGCTGACGGTGTCATCGTCGTGGCAACGGACAAAAAAATAGAGGGATCTCAAGGGGCGTCCGTATTTCCCGCACAGATATTTGAAAAAAATGACATCGACATCATCGAGGACAAAGATGGCAACTTGCAGGTTGTCGCGCCGGTCATGGGATTAAACGCCAGATTGGGGACCCTGATTCTGATCTACAAGCCGGAAAAGATCGGCTTTGACGCCAAGTGACGACCAAATTTTCATAAGCAAAATTCACTGGGAAATCCGGGCTCCACATTCCGGTGAAGTGAAGAATGCCTTGATCCTTGGATCCACCAGGTCCTGCTCCATGCGCTTTACGCGACTGTCCCCATCGCGGCCCTGCTCCAGCTCTGTGATGAAGCAAGCGGCGAATACTTGCGTGGCGTTGCCCGCCAATGCCGTAATGATTTTCCCCGGGAGTCTGTTAAGGTCACGTTCGCCGAGGCGCTGACCAAGATCATCTCACCGCCGCTGTTCGATGCGATCAGCCCTCGAATCGGAGTTCGTATCCAAGGCGTACGTTTTCTAAAAGCCATGGATCATGGCTCGCTTGCGACTGACTATCACCGATTCCCATTCAAAAAACGCCGCCATCACGAAGTAAACACAGGTTTCGATTCCCGGATTTGACTTCAGGTCCCTGTTTGCGGGGGAGGCGGAATCAGTGAAGCGTTCCGTGCACCCGAAAATCAGAGGTCAAAGCGGGCGGCATCCCGTGATGCAGCGCTTGACGGCTTACGCATTGCCTTGGCGACCGCTCACCGGGACGGAGGGAAGCATGGGTCGCGGGCTTGGCGGACGAACGGAGGTAACATAATGATCGTGAAGCTTTCGCTGGGTGACGTGGAGAGGGCACGCCTCGTTCTGAGAGGCGGTTCCGTGCTCGATATGCGGCGCCTGAATGTAAAATCCATTGATGCGTGCAATCAGCTTCTCAGGATAAACGGATTCGATCTGAATGATGAGAGAGATCAACTGCGCCTTGGGGAGATACGAAGAGCTTCCATGGATTATCTCATCAGAAATCTTGGATTCACATTTACACCAGCAATACTCGAGACCGAATCTGTCAGCGAACTCATGCTCCTGGCAGGCTGCAAGGATTTGGCGCTCAGGAGGCAAGCATGCACGCTGCTCAAAATCATGCACGTCGAACATTTCATTGAGGCAAAGGAACTCAAATCACGCCTGAACATCTCCGACCGGGCGCTGTATCATCTGGTTGAGGAGAAGGTGGCTCGCATTGTCGGCCAGATGAGAGATCAGGGATATCCAATTGTGAATTTCCAGAGCAGCCGCAAGACCCATGACTCCATCATCACCAAGCTCATCAGCAAGCGGCAGGGCAACAGGGCGCTCCTGTACGACATGATCCGTTTCCGCATCATCACGGCAACCGTCGAAGAGATCCTCCCCGTGGTCGCTTATCTGAGCGAACACCTCTTCCCATTTCATTTCGTGGTACCGGGAGAAAGCGAGAACTCGATTTTCGACTTCAAGGATTTCATCCGCCGCCACCCGCGCATTTCCAGGTTGGCCCGGGAATTGGAAGTAGACCTGATGTACGACGAAGACACGCCCGAAGCGTCCAACCCGGAGACAAGCAGCATGTTCAGGACAGCCAAATTCGTAACCGATCTCCCCTTGCGTCTGGACGACCGGCAGATGGAAGTCTGGGCTCCCGGTTTGAGTCTTCCGACGCGGATCGTGCACGTGCCCTCCGAATTCCAGATCGTGGATGAGGCTACTAACATCCGGAATGAAAAGGGAGACGCGAGTCACCGCAGGTACAAGGCGCGCAAAGTGGAGAGGGTGAGGGAACGCCTCCTTCGGGGAATGACGGCTCGGAACGGAAAGGATAAGGGATAATGTGTTGGAATTCAATACTCGTAGGTGTGGACCGTAACCGGCAAATTTCATTTTTACGTCCAGATGACCTGAGCAGTACTGGCTGAAATCTACTACATAAGAGCATTATTAATCCGGCAAATAGACATATGAATTTTGTTACGCGGCATAGGCGACCTTGTGATGCTTGAAATAGCTTCTGACATGAGCTGGCCGCTTGATGAGCGTTTTCATGAATGAACGGGTTTTCT
>JAXDCM010000128.1:0-3175 GCA_034677965.1 Syntrophales bacterium | reverse complement strand
CCCCGCCCGATCGACGCGCCGGGCTCCTTGTGATCGTGATCTACAGGCGTATCCAGAGTCGCACGATCACGGAAATCACCAGCAGCAGGACGGCCGTGATGACCAGCAGATCCCGCTTCCGGAAGGTACGGGCGCCGGCGACGATCCGTCCGCACCCGTCGCAGACGGTCCAGCGGGAACGGATCGGCTTCCCGCAGGCCGGGCATAGAAGCGGCTGCGTAGCGTCCGGTATTCGGGTGTCGAGATTGTCCCGCAGCCCCGCGTGGACATCGTAATCGCCTTCGCAGTCCGGGTTGGGGCATTTTCCGCGGACCGGCATCTCGTCGGTCCAGATAAAGCTCCGGCCGCATTCGCGGCAATGGATCTTCAACATCGTTTTTTTCTTCAGTCCTGATGACACCAGGGCGCCGGCAGGTCCTTGACCGTGACCAGACCCGGGGCCGCGGCAATCACAGCCGGGATGGAATTGACGAGGATGGCGGCCGTCGCCTGATCGCCGGCCACGCCCCCTTCAATCCGCAGGGTCAAATCGGGAGTCCCGACGATCCGGATGGAATCATGGGGATTCTCCGCCCCGATGTACATCCGCAGGTCCAATGTGACGATCTTTTTTCCTTCCCGGAAGCCCTCACCGATGTTCCGGATACCCGCGACGTCTCCGGGCTTCAGCTCAAAATAGTCGGTTTTCAGCGCCTTTTCGGCGATCACGGGCTCCACCGTCTCACGGATGTCCTCGAGAGCGAAGCGCAGGCGATCGGCGATCAGGTAGAGCGACTCCCGGAGACCGACATGCCCCATCGCCTTTTCGGCGACCTTCTGACGGAACAGCTCCGGCGTCATTCCCGCCCCGATCTTCCGCTGGAGGGGGTAGCGGCGGGTGCCGGCATCCACAACCCGCTCCACGTGAACCTCCCGAACCTCCGCGCAGACACCCGTCAGGGTCAGCGGCAGCGCATCCATCACGAAGCCGGGATTGACCCCCGTTCCCAGGACGGTGACGCCCATTTCTTGCGCCAGATTGTCGATTTTCCGGGCGGCTTCGGCATTTTCCGGAACGGCGAAGAGAAGCTCCTCCGCCGAGGAAACAAGGTTTTTCCGGCCGCGGAGGATCTCCTCCACCTGGCCGATGACCCGCTTCAGCCGCGAACCGGCCGTATGGACCACCATATCGGCCGACACCTTGGCAAACAGCCGTTCGGCGTTGTCGGTGACATGGATGCCGAGGGGCTGCGTCCCCAGAATCTCCCCGAGGTCCTTTCCCACCATCTCCTTCGCGATGTCCACGGCCCCCACGATCTCCATGTCCGGTTTCGTCAGCACCAGTTTGGCCGTCGCCAGACCGATCGGCCCAAGGCCGTAATGAATGACCCGGATTTTTTTGGTTTTCATTGGAAAGCCCCCTTTCCTGCCCTGGATTTCATTTCCCGTCGCCTTCGACCCGAACGGAACAAGCTTTTGGGTCGGCGGATGTTCAACAGGTTTGGTCTACGGACTTTGTCCGCTTCGCCTTCTGCCATTGATACAGAAAGCCCAACCCCAGCATGACCAGGCCGACAAGATCGGTCATCAACCCCGGATCGATCAGCAGCAATCCGCCGACCGCAAACCAGATCCGTTCCCACCATTTCATGTTTGCAAGACCGTATCCGATCATTGCAATGCCGACGCCCAACATTCCCCCGCAGGCGGTTACGAGGTTCATCGTGAGGAGCAGTGGGGTGGTGCCGATCAAAACCATGGCCGGATTGAAGACAAAAATATAGGGCACGATAAACGCCCCGATGGCGAGTTTGGTCGCCGTGACCCCCGTCCAGAAGGGGTCCGATTTGGCGATGCCCGAACCGGCGTAGGCCGCCAGGGCCACCGGCGGTGTGATGTCCGCCACGATGCCGAAGTAGAAGACGAACAGATGGGCCGCCATGACCGGCACCCCCAGCATGATGATGGCCGGAGCTGCGATCGTGGAGGTGATGACGTAGTTGGCCGTCGTCGGGACACCCATGCCCAAAATGATCGAGGTGATCATCGTGAAGAACAGCGTGAAGAGGAGGTTCCCTCCTGCGAGTTCGACGAGGCCGTTGGCCATTTTCAGGCCGATTCCCGTCAGCGTGACAACGCCGACGATAATTCCCGCCGTGGCACAGGCCATCGCGACGCCGACCGCCCCCCTTGCGCCCGCCTGAAGAGCCGTAATGATGTCCCAGGGGCTCATGCGGGTCGCTTTCGTGATCATCCCGGCCACGATCGATAGCCCCAGGCCGACCAGCGCGGCGAAGGTCGGTGTGTACCCCTCGACCAGGACATAGATGATCGCGACCAGCGGTACGAAGAGGTGTCCCCGCTTCAGCAGAACCTCAAGGATTTTGGGCAATTGCTCGCGGCTCATCCCCTTGAGACCGCACCGCTTGGCCTCGAAGTGAACTTCGATGAAGATGCCGAAAAAATAGAGGCAGGCCGGAATCGCGGCGGCCTTGGCGATCTCGATGTAGGGGGTGTTGGTGAATTCGGCGATCAGAAAGGCTGCGGCGCCCATGATCGGGGGCATGATCTGGCCGCCCGTCGAAGCGGCCGCCTCGACGGCTGCGGCGAACTCCGGCCGGTAGCCTAACTTCTTCATCATCGGGATCGTGAAACTTCCCGACCCGACGGTGTTGGCGACCGAACTGCCGGAGACGGTTCCTTCCAGGGCGCTGGTGATTACCGCCACCTTGGCCGGACCGCCGGCGGCCCAGCCCGCGATGGCATCGGCGATGTCGATAAAAAGCTTGCCGATTCCCGTCTTTTCCAGGAAGGCCCCGAACAGGATGAACAGAAAGATGAAGGAGGCAGAGACCCCCAGCGGAATGCCGAGGATTCCCTCCGTCGTGAAGTACATGTGGGAGACGATCCGCTGGATGGAGTACCCGCGGTGCGCGAGGAATCCGGGGAAATAGGGACCGAAATAGGAGTAGAGCAGAAACGTGCTTGCGATGATCACGATGGGCAGTCCCACGACGCGGCGGGCCGCTTCCAGCGTCAGCAGCACCCCGACGGCGCCGACAATATAGTCCATTTGTGTATAGTCGCCGCCGGCTTCCATGATCCGGGTGTAATTGGCGGTCATGTAGCTGCCGATGTAGACCGTAAAAGCGGCAAACAGATAATTGTACCACTTCAGTTTGTTGAGCGTTTTCTT
>JAXDCM010000127.1:0-12028 GCA_034677965.1 Syntrophales bacterium | reverse complement strand
TGCCGTAGTTTTTGCTCCATTCCTTGACCTCGGCATCGCTATTCAAAGACTGCATAATCGCAACGTCAATGATGCCGCTTGGGCGTGATTGACCGGCCCCGATCTGGCCGATCAGGCTTTGCTTCCTCTTGCGCCCCCTCTTCTTCTCCGGCAAGGGTAACGATTCATCGATATCCAGAAACTCGGTCAGTTTTGTCGTCCATTGGGTAAGCAACTGCCTCCTGTGCGTCAAGACGAGGGTACTGACTTTTCGTTCCGCAATCAGCCGTGCCGCGATCACCGTTTTGCCGAAAGCGGTTGTCGCCGAAAGAACGCCAATGTCGTTTTTCAACATCTCTTCGGCAGCGGGAATCTGATCCTCTCTGAGCTCCCCTCTGAAGGCAACATGGATGTGCCTCCCTGAGCAAGTCAGGTCTGACGATACGACCTTGACGCCTGCTTCATCCAATAGGCTCCTGGCATCTGCTTCGCACCCCCTGGGGAGGCAGAGGTATTCCGGGGTTTCATCGGAGCAAGAGATGACCCGCGGCTTGTCGTAAGTCGGCAGCCGCAGCGCCTGTGCCTTATAAAACTCCGGGTTTCTGAAGGCGGCAAGCCGTTTGAGTCTGTTCAAGCCCCGCTGGGAAATCCCTGCCTTTTCGATATAAAGCATGTTCGCCTTAACCAACCGCACGGTTTCCGGAAAATCGCTTCCGGTCCATCGCATCCGTTCCGTTTCCCACGGTCTTGCATTCTCTTCCTCATCCTTCCGGAGCGATCCCAGTTCGCTCCCGGGGCTCAACCGTGGTATCAGCCCCACAATCTCCTCAGTGGACAATCTTCGGATACCGGCCATAAAGCCCCACTGATCTTCATAAGGGAAAAAACGCTCATCCACGAAGACACTGTTTCCTCGTTCCCTGGCTGACTTCTGAAGCGGAAGGGCGATCAGATTTCCGAAACCGCCCTTCGGAAGGGTGTCCTGGTTTGGAAAAAAGCGGTCGTATGATTTGAAGCTTATCTCATGCCTGCGACTCATGGCACAGGTCAGAAGTGCTGAACCGAACTTCCTCGCCAGGGCCGCGGGAAGGGGTTCCCCAAAAAAGTACCAGGCATGCGCCCCGTTGCCGGAACGGGAGCGTTCCAAAGCTATGGGCAAATCGAATGTTTCACAGATTTCCCTGAGGGCGGCGCAGTCCTTCTGCCATCCCTGCTCGTCGAAATCAATCGCCAAGAGGTGGCAATCATCGGTCCGGAGCAATGGGTAAAGGCCGGCAACGATACTGCCTCTGAGATGCGCCTCGATGACTTTTTCATCCAGTAGATCGTAGGCTTGATGAGAGCAGTCGAAACATTTGACTGTCGGTTTTCGGCAGAGTCCTGATTTCCATTCGTTCCGGCAAACCGGTGCATATCCAGCTCTACCCTCCCGATTCTGCCATCTCTTGGCATAGGCATCCTCGCGGCCCTTAAAAAGTGACATGAACAACCGGATCTTCTCCGCTGGATCGAGCCGGATAGAGGCTCCTGAAGGGGTTTCTTTTTCCGGAAATCCTGTTGCATCGATCGACAAGACCGAAGGACTGTCCGGTTCTTGCTGCAAATCCGGCAGCATGTTGGGCAGTCCCAACCTCGCTTTCAGGGTCTCGTTCTCTTCCTTTAAAGCGAGGTTTTCGGCGAGTAGTACCCGATATTTTTCAAGCAGTTCGTTAACGTTTACCACCAGGGAATCCTTCGTGCACTCTCATCAGAACTCAACGGGATGAAGAACAAGGTCCATGATCGTCTTCTCTGATAAAACCGGCATGGAGAGAATCCTCTTTGCCGTCTTCACCCATGATAACTTTAAATTGAACAAGGCGGCAGGCGGAGAAACCGTAACCGATGTAATGAGACCCATTGGTGATCGGCACAGAGGATCAAACGTTTGCCGGTGCCCTGTCCGACAAGTCCATGCGTTCTTGCGGCGCCGATACGGACATCGAGGTGGTTTTCATCCATATTTGATCCACCATATTTTGGAATACCTGCTGCGGAGTCTGTGAAGGCTCCAGCGGTATCCTGGCAATGGCCGTGTTGGGCAAGCCGCCGGTCTTGAAACAAACGGGCAGGCCGGACCTCATCAGATCCACGCCGCGAGGACTGCGAATTCTCATTCCCAGGCAACGGCGTCCCTGAAAATCCGGAACAGCCTGCCCGACAATGATGGGCTTTCCAAGCCAGTCGCTGCGCTGGGTCAGATGTTCCGAGATCCAGTGGTAGAAATCCAACTCGCCGCTCTCGTTTCCGACGATGGGCGTCGGCGAAGCGACCTCGTCCGGGGTGAAGAAATGGCTGGCAAAAGCGCGGCCGCGGTTTTCCAGCGTGATTCGCTCGACCAGAACCTGCACGCGTTCGTCGAGAATGCGGTAGGCCGCCATCAACCGTTCCCAAAGCTCCTGGGTATCCATTTGATCGGGGTGTTGGACCCCCAGCAAGGCATGAACAGCCGTCAGATAGCCGTTTGCACGCGTGATCATTCGCAATGCCCTTGCCGCCTCGATGGTACGATCCCAATTGAACCGGCTGTAGAAGAGTTTCCATTCGCTGGTGGTTTCCAGGGTCGTATCCAGGCAACAGCCCACGGCCGCCTGCCAGGCGATCCGATCGAGCGCTTGTTCGTCGTGAATGAGCAGCGGAGCCATTTCCTTCAGGATCATCGCGGTTGGGAATTGGTCGCCGGAAACAACGGATTGAAGCGTCTGGGGCGAGATGTACAAAATGCCAAGAGCCTCCGGATGATGGCCGTCTCCGGTGCCGGATTCTGCGACGCCTCGTTCCTGATCGCTTCGTACGGCGGGCAGTTCATGGTTGTTGATCAGCGTCACCTGACACCGCTGTGCCGCCTTGACAATATGGGTCCGTCCCGGTTCATCAACGGGAAAGGCGCGGTCGAGGGCAAAGATATGCTTCACCGGCAGGACTGAATCCGGTGTTTGCTCGATCAATTTGAGCACGACCAGGGATCGGAACGATTCGTTCAGATGGACAATCCGTTCTTCCGCGGCCGGATTCAGCTTGGCGATCATCCCGTGCATGATGGCCGCCGATGCGACACCGTCCTCGTCGTTGTCGGAGAGGATGAGCACACGCTCGTCTGCGCCGATGGCTTCGATCCGCTGCGTCAATTTCGCGGACAATTCTTCCAGTCGCTCCCGGTACACGGCCAGGTCGTGCATCCGTTGCAGGGCCAGGATGTCGGAAGCGGTGGCCAAATCCAGATCATAGCGCTGTGTCACGGCCCAGACCGTTTCGTAGCTGCGTTCGAGCTGACGGTAGAGATTCTCTTCCTCCAGGCGGCGGTCCCAGACCTGTCCTAAGCTGTTCTGGAGCATTTCCGACAGGGAAACAAGCAATCCTCCGGAACTGGCCAAGTTGTCGGGAATGACCTGGATGCCGCGCTCCTTGAGGATCCGTTTCGCGTCTCCGGAGACGGCGGCTCCCGTCAGCTCGCAGATCACCTTGACACGCAGCCCTTCGACATTGTCCCCGCGGATCGATGCGGGAATGGCCGTGAGCACCAGGATATCGGTCGGAACTTTTTTAAGCTCCGCGGGATCCGGATCGTAGAACAGTGAAGTCTCCTGCCCGGAGAAGAGCATACGGATCACCGGACCGGCCAAAAAGGTATCGAAATGCTTGCCCGAGTTCTTGTGAGCGACGACCGCGGCAAGTTCCTGCCGTGAAAAGCCGTTCCGGCTGATGATCGCGCCCCGGCTGTCGCTGACGGCGACGACCGTAGCGCCGCTCTGTACCATGAGTTTGGCCATGTTCTTCCCGGCGTTCCCCAGACCCTCGATGGCCACGGTCATCCCCTCCAGGGGCTTTGTCTTTGCGGTGAGTTTTTTCAGCAGAATATCGATCGCCATCATGGCCCCTTGAGCCATCGCTTCCGATCTCAATTCAGAGCCGCAGATCTCCAGGGGCTTCCGAGTGACTACGCCGAGTTTCGGGGTCGAACATTCATAGGCAAGCGGAAGGGTAAAGAATACGATCCGCTGAACCGTCGGAACGACCTCCCCGGTGGCGGTGATCGCTTGAAGCGCGCGCTCCAACACTTCCGCCCTTGCCTGCCGGTAAAGATCGGGCATCGGTTCCACCTCCCGATCCCGGGCTTCACACAGCAGATTGACCACATTCCAGAAGCGTTCCTTCAGGTCCTCCCGGCTGATGCCCGGGGCCGGCATCTGCGCCGCCAGCTTCTCCTGCTCCACCGCCGAGAACAGGAGATTGCGGTGGAACCAGCCTATCGGCAGGAACTGTTCCGGCGGCATCAGGCGCACCAGCGCCCGTTCCATCATAATCCACTGGTTGTCCAGCAGTGTCGTCAGGTAAAAGGCCAGCACGCCGGGCTCACCGCATTCATCCAGGCAGCGCGTGGACAGAGCCACCGACAGCGCACGCAGGATCGGTTCCCGGTGGTGATAGAGCAGATCCTCCCTCTTCTGGCGGTCCCCGGTGCCGAACAGCAGCTCCATCAGGGCCCGATACTGCGCGGGTGCGGGAGATCCATGCATTGGCAGGGTCCGGAGAAGATCGCGGAGCTGATCCCTGGACTCGGGCAACAGGATGCTGTGCTCCAACTGCATCTTTGCGGCGGCCCGGGCCAGCGCGCAGGCTGTCGGCGAGTAGTTTCGGCGCTCCAGGATCTCGCGTAGCCGGGCCGTCATGTCCTCGTCGCCGATGATGATCCCGGGATCACCGTTCAGCAGGGTGCGGAGATGCCCTTCCACCACGTTGGCCGCAAGCTGCAGCCCGAGACGGGCGGTGAGCGTGGTGTTGGTTTCGGCGGCGTGAACGATCTTGTCATAGGCGATCCGCTGGGTGCGTGTGAGCATTTCGGCGGCGCCGTTCATCATCCGCTCGATCGCTTCCTTGTCTTCCTGCACATGCTCTTCCCCTCCCTTCAGAAGGGATTTCAGGCGGTAACGGCCGTGGACCGGATCGAATTCCCGCACCGCACACAGCATCAATCCCTCACTGCCCCCAAAGGGAGCGTCCGTGGCCTGGCTTTTCAGGCTCATGCTCAGGCTTTCCCCCGTCATGAATTCGCGCATGGCCCGCTTGACCAGTTCTTCCGCCTCGGCCGCATCGGTCCAGCGGCCCTTGTCGGGCAGGGGAATGACCTCCACCACGCCGGGTTCGGTTTCTTGAAATTGATCCGTCTGACCCAGGAGATCCTGCGGGAATACCAGCTTCAGCGCTCCCTTGCCCACCATGCCTTGTATCAGGTGATGCGTCTCCACCAGGATGAAGCTGGATTTGCCTCCGACGCCGGGTTCGTCTGCCTCCCCCTCGAAAATGCTGTGCCGGCTGAAAATACGATACAGGTCTTCCCGCGTCAGGCGCAGGTGCCGGGCAGCCTCCCGGATTCGCTCCGCGATCAGCCTTAAAAGCTCGTTTTTCGGCGTCGTCTCGCCGGTGATTGTCCGAAAGCCAAGGCCGTCGTCCCAGCGGATTTCGGGGAAAGGGGTCCCGTTGCCGGAATTTGCTCCATTCCTGTCGGCAAATGGTCCCGGAGCAAGGTTCAGCATCAGATTCATGGCTCCTTTCACAGACCCTCGGCGACCCGTTCGGCCAGTGAAGCGGCCCCGGCATCGATCAGCGCCGCCTCGGGATGGCGCAGACAACGGGCCAGGCGAAGGCGGGTATCGGGTTTCAAACCGGCAATGAGTTTCATCCGATCGGCTCGCGGTGCGCGCAGCAGCTCCGCGGCCAGCACGCGCAGGATGACCGAGGCGTAACCGGCAGTCTTGAGCGAAACGCCGGTCCGGGCGGCCTCCCGGTAATCCTCGTTTACGGCGGCAATGATGATGTCCCGCAACACGCTGTTCCAGCCCTCCGTTGCCGCCTGGGACTCCGGTTCGCGAAGGACGGAGAGAATCCGGGAACGGAACTCGGGCATCACGAAGCGGGCCAGATCCTCCACCTGGAATGATTCATTCCGGATCGTCTCGGTCTCGTAGCGGCGTCTTTCCGTCAGGTTCCGAAGCCATTCGAAATAGGAGGCGATCACGCCGCCCCCGTTGGCCAGGAAATCGTACAAAACGGGCACACCCCGCCGGTGAAGAATCTTCTCGGCCTTGGTCGTGAGGGGCCCGTTGGCGCCGCAGACGACGAGCTTGGCGCGCACTTTTTCGGCGTTGGCCGCGCTGATGGCATTTTCCAGAGCCGCGGGAACCAGGATATCGCACTCCAGTTCCAACACCGCTTTCCCCTCCTCGGCGCCGGCGATTCTCTCCTCGACACCCTTTTTACAGCCGAACACAGAGCCGGTCGTGCGCGCTGACTGCAGCATCTCGGCAGGGTCGAGGCGGCCGATCAGAGCGCCGTCCCGATCGGCCACGGCAGCATAGATGACGGGATATTTCGCCATTTCCTCGATGAAGGAACCGCCGACCTTGCCGGAGCCCTGCACGATGATCCGCTTGTCCCGAAGCAGTTTTGGAAAGACCGTATGGTCGAGTGTTTGCCAGGTTTCAGCGGTGATCGGCTCCTTTCTGCCTTCTTGATTTGCCGACGCCAGCAAGGTGGCCTCATCCACCTTGGCCAGAGTCTCCAGGAGGCGCCTTTCCTCGGTTGTCGGCTCCTCCGCCGGCTTCCAGCGTCCATCGAGGTAGAGGCAGGTCACGGTGGCCAGCAAGGCATATTTCAGTCCCCGTCCGGTCGCCCCTTCCCGGGCCCGGATCCCCATGCGTGGCTTGCCGGTGATGTGAGGCGCGACGACGCGTTCGAGATAGCCCTCGTTCATTGCCAGTTCCCGCAGGATGCGATCATCCTGCCAGTCCACGTCGAAGTTTTCGCTCAGGATGGAGCGGGCGTCGGCAAGGGTGAGAACCTTGTTTCCGAGGAAAGCCACGTTTTTCTTGAGCCCGTAGGCGATCATGGCCAGGTCGTGGAGGGCCGACTTGAATCCCTCGAAGAGCAGGCCGATCTCCTGCGGACCGCAGCCCACGTCTCCGGCCGGGACGTCGCGGGTCGGGCCGGTCACCAGGAACAGAGAACGCCCGAAATTGGTGATGGTGTCGAAGTAATCCAGTCGGGCGTTGCTGTAATCCCGTGGGCTGAGCTTGAGACCTCCCTTTCCGCCGCCGAAGGGCACCTTGGAACGGGCGCATTTCCAGGTCATCATGAAGGCAAGGGCCGCCACCTCGGAGAACTCAACGATCGGATCGATCCGCAGACCTCCCTTGGCCGTGCCGCGGGCGGAGTTGTGCCGTGTTCGAAAGCCCTCCGTGACCGCGATTTGCTGGTCATGCTTGGTGTCCACCCAGAACTCCTCGAAGGCGTCGAATCCCAGCAGGTGCCGCATGATCCGAGGATTTTCCGACAGGCCGAGCGCATCGGCCGCCTCCAGGAAGTCGCTCAGGGCGTTGAGGAGGAAGTTCCCGAACTCGGCCGTGTTCCCGGTATCGGCATTGACGTCCGTATAGGCGCGCAAGCGCGCCAGAAGTTTTGAAGTTTCCTCCGTGGAGAGGTCGCGCCTGCTCAGGCCGCGCAGGATGGATTCGATGTCGGCCAAAAGCCGCTCCTTTTCCATCTTTGCGACGCCTTTGCGGGTGCTCATCCCGGCCAACGCCTTTTCGAGTGCAGTGACGTCCACGCGGGGATCGAGGTAAAAAGTCATGATTCCCACGGGCGACCCGCCGCCCGGCGGGGGCGTCAAACGGTCGTAGTAGGAACGATTCATATTGATATTGAGGCTGCGCAGCGTCTCCAGAACCTGTAAAATAAAGTCGATGTCCGGCTCTTCGACTCCGAGGTGAAAGCGGGTTTCGTTGGCGGAGAGCCGTTCGCTCACATCACCCTTTTCCCCTTCGGTGCTCTCCCGGCCGACATAGAACCCGCCGCCGGTGCGAACCTTCTCGAAGATGAGGCTGTGCCTGAAGATGCGGCGGGGCACGGCAAAGCTGTTGACCTCTTCGTTAAGATAATTCACCGGCAGCGAGGCGATGAACGGCTCGACATGACGATAGCCCAGGGCCGCGGACCGCTGTCGGACTTCGGCCAGGAGCCTGGCTGCTTCCACTTCCTCACCTCGGCTCATGGCAAGCTGTTCCGCTCCGGACTTTTCGATGGTGATCATTCGGATTCCCGAGCGGGTCTTCATCGAATCGTAGGAAACGACGTCGATTCCGCGGTTCTGTCCAAGGATCGTCTTGAGCTTTCCAGGAAAGTCACGACCCACATTCAGAAAATAGGTGATCTTCTTGCCGTCAAGGCTGGTATGGGTTAGGTATTCGTCTTTTGCGGAGAGAAGCTGGCTGACGATGAACAGGTCGCTCGCCACATCCTCGGTGCGGTTCGAGTGGAAATACCAGTTCGGCAGGAAATCGTGTTCGAAAAAGGCGGAAATGATTTTACCGACTGTGTTGGGCTCTATGCGGTAATGGTCCTCCAGCAGGTGGCGGACTTCCTCTCTTTTCTTTTCGCGCACCCGCCGACTGTTGATTTCGATCGCCCGAATTCCCTTTTGCATGGTCCTCCTCCCTTCGTGTGTAGCCGATATGATTCTATCGATACCATAATAGCCTCTTCTTGTGAATGGGTAAGAAATGTTGTGATTTAGAAGATCCAAAAAAAGAATAGATAAACCAATAGGTTGATTATCGTCAACGGGATGCCGATTTTTGCAAATTCAAGAAAGGTGATGCTTTGTCCATGATTCTCTTTCTCCGCATGCTGGATGATGATGACGTTGCTTGCCGCGCCGAGTATGAAAAGATTGCCCGCGATGGTGGAACCGGCCGCAAGCGCCATCAATTCCTTGCTGCCGGCGCCGGCGGAAACAATGAGCGGTAAAAAAAGCGCGACCATCGGCACATTCGATATCAACTGACTGACAACCACTGAAACGATCATGATGACCAGGATGCTCGTCATGTTGAGCGACAGGCTTGAAATGAGATTTTGAAAAAAGCCGGATTGCCAGACGCTTTCCATCAGGACAAACATCGATGCAAAGAAGATCAGCGTAAACCAGTCTATCTTTCTTAAGATATGAAACCTGTACTTTTTCTTCTTTGACATGAACCGATAGATCAGTATCGGCGAGCAGCCGATGAGAGCAATCCAGGTCAGATTAAAATCAAAATCAATTTTCACAAAGAGGTTCACAAAAGTCAGCGCAACTTTCACCAAGATTAAGACAACGACAAGGATGAGGGATATCCGCGCAACTTGCGAAAGCCTGAAATGTTTTATATCCACACGGTTGGTCCGGAGATTCGTTTTGTCGAATTCTTCCTTGAAAAACAGTTTGAGCAGCAAATAGGTAAGATAAAGATTGAGTACCGTTGGAAGAAACAGATGCCTCAAGAAAGTGACAAAAGGGCTCCGGATCTCGCCGCCCATGGCAACAAGAAGATTCTGGGGATTTCCAATAGGGCTCATGACGCTTCCAAGGGTGACCGCAAAAGCGAGGCAAAGCAAAAGAAACTTTGCAGAGATGCCGTTTTTTTTTGACAGAAGCAGCATGATCGGCGTGCCGATGATCGCAATCGTGTCGTTCATAAGGACGGCAGAGCCTATTCCCATCGTGAAAAGGATGGAGAGCACCAAACCATCGACGGATCTTACTTTTTTAAAAAACGTATGGCAGATATGGGTTACATAACCGGAATCTTCCGCGGCCTGTCCAATGATAAACATTCCAAAAAGGAAAAAAATCACATCAAAATGAATCGCATGAAATGCTGCAACGGGAGAAATCTCGCCTGCGAGAACGACAACAACGGCTCCGCCAAGCATGATCTGCCATATCTTTAATCTGGCGCTTCCGATTTGCCTAACGGCTATCAGGAAGAACACAGCGACAAGAACAAGGATGGAAATATTCATCGAAACCCCATCTTCCTTCCATCGTTCAACGGAGTCGTGAACTCGGCCGGATCGGCCATGCCTCAGAACCCCGGCACTTTCCCTTTCGTTCTGCAGCATCGGGCCGGAGGTCTTCGCCAGGATTTCTTATGATCGATTTCCCGGCGCTACCAGTCCTTCACCATGACACCCAAACCGATTCGATTGGTAAAGTGATTATAATCGATCAGACTTTCGCCATAGCCCGCAAAATACTGGACATACCCATTGAGGTGCTCCAGCAGAGGAAAGCTCACTTCGAACTGCAGAGCGCTGCGGTTCTCATCGAAACGGAGATTGTTTCTGAACATGAGCCCGAGGTGATATTTTCCCCAAATGGTGCTGGCCCAGATCTCCCCATAGCCGAGGTAGGAGGTGATGTCCGGATTGTCATCCTTGCTTCCTTTCTCGGGAATGCGCGCCCAGGTTTTAAGGATGAGGTTGAATAGATCTCGTTCGAAACCGAAATTGAATGTAAACCGATTCCAGCTTCGAGAAAGCGGTTCGCCGCGCCCGTTGGACTGGTGATTGATGCCCACCTGAATAAAACGGCTCTTCAGCCCCCAGAGATCTATATTGGTCGGGTAGGTCAAGAGAAGTTCCGGCTCGTAATTTGTCTCTCGAAAGGGAGAGGAGAACTCGGTGTTGTAAACCTGCCACAGGGAGACCTGTGTGTACGCAGCCCAGAGGTCCATTTTTGTTCCGAGGATATCTTCCCAGAGCTTCATCTTCACGCTGAGTTGAAACTTGGATTCGGCATCCTGGACCTCTGTCCCCGGGTTGGCTTTCTCATAAGTTGCCTTCTCCTGATTGAAATTGTACGTGTAGGGAAGGATATAGTTCTGGCGGTGCGGCATGATGGCGAACCTGCGCCGGCGACTTTCGTCGTCGAGCTGCCACATTCGGGAGAGGACGGAAACCCCGGATCCCGCAACCGGCGCTTGTTGCGCCTCGGATTGTGTAACCGCTGCATCCGACGAGTCCGTTTGTTTTGGCTTACGGCCCGCTGCTTCGTCGTAACAGCGAAGACGCAAGGCGTCGTCGTTGATATCCGCGCATGTTTCAAAACTCTTGGCGGCATCGACCGGCTCCGGTCCGCCCAGCATTCCAATGAAACCGGCGAGCAGGCAGCCCGCAAAAAAACAAAATCGGTTCATACCCCCTCTCCTTACATAAACTCCATATATGAGAATATGCCGGCACTGCGACAGGATTTCGAGGTCAACCGGCCTCTTTTCTCACAAACTGCCGAACCGTCGCCATGTCAAATCTTACACCGAACAGAAAACAGCTCATCGAGGATCATTCGAAATGTCTGGGCTTTAGGCTGCTGGACCTCTAAAGACAGAAATGCAGGCACTTCGGATAGACGATCCCCTATCCAAAGAGCCCCGGCAGCGCTTTGCCGGCCATATCCCGAATCGTCTTGTCGTAGAGGGATGACATCTCGTTCGGTTCAGGATTGATCTCGATGCACCAAGCGTGGTTTTCTTTAGCCAATCTCGGGAAGCCCGCCGCCGGATAAACAACACCGGAAGTTCCGACGCTGATGAAAAGGTCGCAGCTCCGGATCATTGCTGCGGCTTCTTCCATCACGCCCTGATCCAGCATGTCTCCAAACCAGACAATGTCAGGCCTCAACCGGCTCCCACATTTTTCACATCGATAACTTCGATATCTTTCGCCCAGGTCGTCCTCTGATTTGCCGTGACGAGGGCACCTCAAACGCCAAAGACTTCCGTGAAGTTCGACGACATTGCGGGTTCCCGCCCTCTGATGCATCCCATCGATGTTCTGGGTCACCACCGTGACTCCTGGATGCCTCTTTTGCAGTGAGGCAATCGACACATGTCCTTCATGGGGTTTGCAGGCAAGAACAGCCTTCCGTCTCAATTCATGGAATTCAAGGACCTTCTGCGGATCGTCGTCGAAAGCTTCCTGGCAGGCATACTCCTCCCAGCGATATTGGCTCCAGATGCCTCCCAGCCCACGGTAGGTGGGAACACCACTTTCCGCCGACATCCCTGCACCGGTGAAAAAGACGATATGCTCATATTGCCGTGGATCAATTGTTCCCATGTTCCGATACCCTCCTGAGAAGATTATCACGACCATTCATGCTCCACAACAGCAAATACCCATGTAATCCGGC
>JAXDCM010000126.1:0-3681 GCA_034677965.1 Syntrophales bacterium | reverse complement strand
CCCAGGTCGTTGGCCAGATCCGAGTTGATCCGCTGGACGAAGGCCTCCTCCGAGAAGCCCGAATCGAGGCCGAAGACCATGTCCCGCAGCAGGAAATATCGGAACGGGTCGAGTCCGTACCGGTCCTTCAGGTCGAGGGGCCGCACGACGTTTCCCAGGCTCTTGGACATCTTGCTCTGATCGACGTTCCAGTAGCCGTGCACGTTGAGATGCCGGTAGGGTTCGATCCCGGCTGCCTTGAGCATCGTCGGCCAGTAGATCCCGTGGGGTTTGAGGATATCCTTGGCGATCAGGTGCTGCACCGCGGGCCAGTATGTCTTGAAGTTTTCGCCGTCCGGATAGCCGACCGCGGTGAGGTAGTTGATCAGCGCATCGAACCAGACGTAGGTCACATAATTTTCATCGAAGGGCAACGTGATCCCCCAGGTGAGGCGGCTCTTGGGCCGGGAGATGCAGAGATCTTCCAGCGGATCCCGCAGAAACGCAAGGGCCTCGTTGCGGTATCTCTCCGGACGGATGAAATCCGGATTCGTCTCGATATGCCGGATGAGCCAATCCTGGTATTTCCCCATCCGGAAGAAGTAGTTGCTCTCCTTGCGAAGTTCGGGAATCGTTTCGTGCTGCGGGCACTTCCCGTCGATGAGTTCCTTCTCCATGTAGAACCGCTCGCAGCCGACACAGTAAAGCCCCTCGTACTCGCTAAAGTAGATGTCGCCGGCGTCATAGACCTTCCGGAGGATCCGACGGACCGTCTCCACATGGTTTGCGTCGGTCGTCCGGATGAAGTAATCGTTTGTGACCGCAAGTTCCGGCCAAAGGGAGCGAAACTGAGCGCTGATCCGGTCGGCATACTCCTTGGGGGTGACGCCCGCCTTCTTGGCCGCCTCGGCGATCTTGTCTCCGTGCTCGTCCGTTCCGGTGACGAAAAAGGTCCGGCAGCCGCGCAGCCGATGGTAGCGCGCCAAAACGTCGGCAACGATCGTCGTATAGGCGTGCCCGATGTGGGGCGAGGCGTTCACATAGTAGATGGGTGTCGTGATGTAATAAGTGCCTTCCATAACCTGCCTTTCTATCCGAATGATGCCCCGACGGTTTCCATTAAAAAAACAGCTCGTTGCTCTGAAATCGCATCCCGGAAGCGCGCATTGGAGATTTTTCGGGCGCCTTGACCCCGCGCGCAGCGCCGGAAAGCAGGGTCGAAAAAGGTCCGGCGCGCGGAGGGATCGCGAATTCAGAGGTCACGGCTCCTATTTATCCCGCTGGACATCCCCTGCCTTGAACGTGGTCTCCTTCCCCTGTTCCAGGATCACGACCACCTCCCCTTTGAGGGCGTTTTGCCGGATCACCTTTCCCCGCCCTTCGGCGGTCTGGACCATTTTACCGCATTTCGGCATATCCCTTTTCAGATCGGCGTACGCATCGTATTCGAAACTCAGGCAGCACATCAAACGCCCGCAGAGGCCGGAGATCTTCTCGGGGTTCAACGACATGTTCTGCTCTTTGGCCATCTTGACCGACACCCGGTCGAGGCTATGCAGAAGCGTAGCGCAGCAGACCTCGCGTCCGCAGATTCCGAGCCCCTTGACGATCCGCGCCTCCTGCCTTGCGCTGATCTGCCGGAGTTCGATGCGGGTCCGGAAACGCTGCACGAGATCCTTCACCAGATCCCGGAAATCCACACGGCTTTCCGCGGAGAACGAGAAGAGCATTTTGCTCCGGTCGAAGATGCACTCCACGTCGATCATCTTCATCGGAAGCTGCCGTTCCGCGATCCTTTTGACACAGAACTGCATCGCCTCCCGCTCCAACTTCTGGTTGTTTTCCCGGGTCCGGAAATCCTCCTCCGTCGCCACGCGCAGGACATCCTTCAGATTGGCGGGCAGTTGTTCCAGCGGGGCGGCCCGGACCTCCGTCACTGCCGTTCCGATCGCCGGGCCGTTGTCCGTGATCACCACGACGGAATCGCCCTTTCTCAGCGGGAGGTCCGCCGCATGGAAGGTGTAAACCTTCCCTTCCTTTTTGAATTTGACGCCGACGACGTTTTTCAAACCGTGTCTCCCCGGAGGATCATTTTTCTCAGTTGAGCTTAATCAGCATGGCCTCCAAAGTCAACGACTTGTTGGCATTCTGCGCGATGGCGCTCATCGCCGACTCGACCACGGCGATGTTGTGCAGGAGATCTCGCCCCGACAGACGGCCCGCGATCGTTTCGATCACCCCGGCCCGGTCCCGGAACATCAGCCTCTCCTGCTCCCGGGTCTCGCGGAAAATCAGGCTGTCCCTGTAACCGATCCGCAGGATCCGGAGACCTTCGAGAATCTCCTCCCGCTCCTTCCCAAAACGGCCGGCCAGCGCGATTCTTTTCAACAGATCGGCCGGATTGTCCTGTGCCAGGCGGTCCAGGATTTCGTTACGGCGCGCCAGGTATTCCTCACGATTCATCTCAAGCGCCCTGCCGATGCTTCCACCCGACGAGGCGGCTAAAATCTCCGCATCGCCCGAGGCCAGCCCTTCCTTGTCTTTCAGGAAGCGGGCCACCTCCTCTCGGGGCAGCGGCGTGAAGCGCAAATGCTGGCAGCGGGAAAGGATCGTCATCGGAAGCGCGTGCAAACGCGCGGTCGTCAGCAGCAGAAGGTTGTCCGGAGACGGCTCTTCCAGGGTTTTGAGCAGTGCGTTGGCCGCGGCCGCATTCATCCGGTCGGCCTCCTCGATGATGAAAACCCTCTTCCCTTCCGCCGGTCGGACGGCCATCCTTGCCTGGAGCTCCCTCACGGACTCGATCTTGATGTACTGTCCCTCCGCGCGGATCGTGATGATGTTGGGGTGGTTGCCGTGCGCCGCCTTCCGGCACGAAGGGCAGACATCGCACGGCGGATCTTCCGCTTTACAGTTGACCGCCCTGGCAAAAACAGACGCCGTGGTCCTCTTTCCGACCCCCTCCATCCCGTGGAAGAGGAAGGCATGGGCGATCCGGTCGCGTGTCATCGCGCCTTTCAGGATGGAGACCGGTTTGGGGTGGCCATAGATCCCCTGGAATCCCATATCCTCAATTCCCTCCGGCGGGATATTTATCGAGCAGGGCCGTCAGGTGTCGGCACACCTCACGCCGGACCGTCTCGATGTCCGCCGCGCCGTCGATGACCCGAAACCGTTCCGGCTCGGCCGACGCGAAGGACAGGTATCCTTCCCGAATCCTCATGTGAAAGGCCGTTTCCTCCCTTTCGAAGCGGTCCTCTGCCGCCTCCGGCCGGATGCTGGCCGCCCGTTTTTTCGCCCTCGCAAGGCCGGTCTCCACGGGAAGGTCAAACAGAAACGTCCGCGCCGGCGTCAGGGCCAGCGAGGAAAAGGCGTTTAACCCGCGAATGAACCCGATGTCCAGCCCGCGGCCGAAACCCTGATACGCCGCGGTTGCATCCGAAAAGCGGTCGCAGAGAACCCACCGCCCCGCCTGGAGGGCCGGGAGGATGGTCTCCCGCACGTGCTGGGCGCGCGCGGCCGCAAACAGCAGCAGTTCCGCCTCGGCGCCGATGGTCAGGGATCCGCGATTGAGCAGCATCTCCCGGATCCTGTTGCCGAGCGGCGTGCCCCCCGGTTCCGCGGTCGCGAGAACAGGTAGGTTACGCTCCCCGAACCAGGCCTCGGCCAGCCGGATCTGGGTCGTTTTGCCGCACCCCTCGATGC
>JAXDCM010000125.1:0-10725 GCA_034677965.1 Syntrophales bacterium | reverse complement strand
CTACGGTCCCGACCAGGTCTGTCCTTCCGACTCTGCTTGCTTTTGCCATGGTTTGGTCCTCCTTTGGTTAGGGTTGCACGATCTTCACAGCCACGCAGTAAATCGCGTAGCCGATCGAGCCGATGATCAGGGCGCCGAAGATCCAGCCGGTCTTCTGAAAGAAGGCGGCGATGAACCGGGTCGCCCACTTGGACGGGATGACATAGGCTTCCAGGGCGGCGATCCGGCTCTGAAACTCCCGGAGGCGGCGGGCATGGTCCTGGCAGCCGAGGTCCTCGACAATGACGGTGATTCGCCGGACCTGGGCGAGGAGATCCGCCATGACCTGGTGATCGGCCTGGAGGCTCGCCTCGTAAGCCTGCTTGAGCAGGCAGATCGTCTTATCCAGGGCGGCGTATCGGTGGTTCAGTTCCTCGGTCTGACCGGATAGCTTCCCGATACTCTCCAGGAGGAGCCGGTTGTACCGGTCGTTGTTGTTGGCGCTGTCGGTCATCGCAGGTACCTCTCCAGAAAGGCGGGCCACCGGCAATCGGCACAGAATTCGAGGGCCCGGTAGGCGGGGTTGATCCGGTCGCCGGGAAAATAGATCGACAGGCCGCCAGTGCCCCGGACCTCCCGGCCGATCTTCCCCTGGCTGAGGATCAGGCGGCCCTTACCTGGCTTCAGGGCGCCGATCAGAGCTTCTGCTGCAGCCCGGAGATCGGGAGCGGGCAGGCGGCGGAGCTGTTTGGCGAAACAAAGGAGATCGAGGTAGTTATCTTCGTAGAAGCGGGGGCTCTTCTTCCAGGCTGCGGTGATGGACTTGGTGTCCGTCTCGAGGGCGGCAAGGAGGGCTCCGGACAGGGCATCGATCTTCGTTACAACGTTATCGATCTGTCCCACATCGAGGGCAGACTGGGTGACCGTCTCGCCCTTGCTCTTGTACGAAAGGAGGTAAGAATTGACGATCCAACGGGCGAAGGTGGCGGCATTCTGGCGGGGCCGGGCGGCAAGGCGGGAGAGGATCTCAGCATAGGGCCAGCCGTCAAAGGGCTCCTCGATCTCAGAACCGACGATCACCTGCACGGAGTCCCGGAGCTGCCAAGCCACTTCCACCATGTTCATGAGGCAGGCATCCATGCCCAGGAGGTCGATCTTCCGGCTGAGAAGGGCGCAGACCCCGGCCAGGACGACTCTCAGTTCGCGGTTGTCCAGGGCATCGCCGCCGGAGGTGTCGTCATAGCAGATGCTGCGGTGGGCCTGGGGGAAGGTGTGGCGGAAAAGGGGCCGGTGCGGCCTCCTGCCGGCAGGACCGGCGGCCCGGCTCTTGGCCTCCTCCCACCAGCCGCTGCCGTGGTTCCAGAGGATCAGGGCATACCGATCGGCGGGATAATTCTGGAGCGCCCATTGGCAGAAGCCGTAGAGGACCTGGGGATCGCCGGTGTTGGTCTCACTGAGAGTTTCGATGCAGTCTTTCTTGAACCCGCCGCCTGGGGTGATACGGAAACGCCAGGTCTTCTGATCCTCGATCCGATCGAGCTGCACCAGGATGTGGACGGCCTTGGTCGAGCCCGCCTTGGCCATCTCGGCAATGTCCCGGAGGGCCGCACCGTCAAGGTTGTTGTCCCCGGCCATGTAAACCATGAAAGTCCATTTGACCTGGCTTGTGTTGCCTTGTGCTTTTCCCATCACTTCGCCCCTTTCTCAGTTTCCGGTTACTGGTTGGTTTAGTGAGATTGCGTTAGGGGCGATGGTAAAAGCTATGATCCGGAAAATGCAAAAACAGGAGACAGTCCCAGGCAGCTCCAGGCAGAGAATCTTCATTTCGACTGTAGCGTCATTGTCAGGCGCGGTTCATTCGCATACCGATAATCACATTCAAATGACTGGAAAAACATACGGTAATTTGGTAGCGTTCGCACAAGAGGTCTTCCCATGGTCTACGCACCCGAAAAAATACTCTCTCTCTTGCCGCTCCTTGATGAGCAGATCGCCGACGATCTTGAAAACGAGAACCTCGATTTCAAGGAATGTCCGACAGAAGCCCGTTTGCGGGACTTGGCCAGGGACATGGCCGTCTGCCTCGGCAATGCCTCGGGCGGAACGGTCGTTTTCGGCGTCAAGGAACGGGTTCGCGGATGCGACAGGGCCATCGTGGGACTGGACTTTGCGCCTGATCTGGAGGCGCTGAACGCAACCCTCTACGACAGCATCGACCCGAAGCTGCCGGTGCAGTTCGAATGGCTGATGTATGGCAGCCGCCGTCTCCTGCTGATGCATGTCCACCCATCCATGCCGCCATATACAACGACATCGGGCAAGGGATGGATGAGGCTCGGCAAGGACTGCAAACCCCTGACCGGTTCGCTTTTGCGTCAGTTGCGGGAAAGGGCCGGTTTGAGCGATCCCACGGCGAAGATCCTGCCGATCGACAATCCGCTTAAGGCCATCTCACCGGCGGCCGTTGAAATCCTGCGCCGGGAAATGAAGAGCATCGGCTCGCCCGCGGATCTCTTGGCCTGTGACGATACGGATCTGTGCGGCAAGCTGGGATTCCTGAAGGAGGGCCGGCTGACCATGGCCGGCCTGCTGGTTGCCGGGCGAGACGAATTCATCGCCGAACATGCCCCCAACCACGAGTGGAAATACAGCCGGATGCGCACGGACACGGATTACGAAACGCCGCCGGTCAGCGGCCGGGATTGCATTCTGGTGGCGTTGGACAAGATCATGCTCCTGCTGGGGCAGCAAAACCCCATGACCACCGTCCCTTCCGGCCTCTTCCATGCGGAATTCCCGCAGTATCCGACCATCGCCCTGCGGGAAGCTTTGCTGAACGCCTTTGCCCACCGTGACTATACGATTCCGGGGATGGTATTCATCCGGCACTACCGCGACCGCTTCGAGATCAACAGTCCGGGCGGCTTCACCGGCGGTGTCACGGCGGAGAACATCCTCCACCATGCGCCGGTCACGCGAAACCGCTACCTGGTCGAGACAGTACTGCTGGCCACCCGCTTGGTCAACCGGCAGAACCTGGGCGTTCCTCGCATCTTCCGCGCCCTTCTGGAAGAAGGGAAGGAACCGCCGGCTTTTGACGAAATCGGCCAGACGGTCCGGGTTACCTTCCCCGGTCAAAAGGCGGATCAGGCATTCAAAACCATGCTCTCATTCCTGACCGAGAAGCAGGGCGCTTATCTGGACGTGGATGACCTCCTGCTTCTCCATTTCTTCCGCCGACGCCATGAGGCGAATTTGAACGACATCCGTGAGGCCTACCCCTACGACGACCGTCGGCTGCGTGAAAAACTGGCCTCCCTGGAAACTCGCCTTTTGATGCTGGAGCACAGCGGCTCCGGCCGCGGGGCAACATACCGCCTCTCCCGCCGGGCATCTGCCATCCTGAATGAGGGCGTTGCCTACGACATGACGAGGAGACTGGACCGGGAAGCGATCAAGGTCCGCATCCTGTCGCTGCTGAAGGACCGACCCCTGCGCAATGCCGAGATAAGGGCCTTCACGGACTTGGAGCGACAGCAGGTCACAGCCATTCTTGAAGCTCTCAAATCGGAAGGACAGGTCTACTTGGACGGCAAAGGGGCTGGCGCACGTTGGCACCTTACCAGGGGAAAATAGTGGTCGTTTATTGGGACCACGTACCTGATAATCCATTGCCAGTCGAACAACAGAGTGTGTGATGGAACTGACCGATACCGAAACAACATCTAAGACCGACACTGACGATAGAGTCTGGCTTTGGAATGTGAACTTGGCATGGGAGCTTTTCTCTTCGGCCGTTTATAACTACAGACAGGCTCTGAGTACAACCAAGGAACATCAGCGGCATTCATTTTTCAAAACGGTGATTCTGACTTCAGTTACTGCTGTGGAAGCGTACTTCAACGAAGTCTTGGCGAAAGAATATGGTTGGAGCGAGGGGGACCTCCAGAAGAAAAAATGGCGAGAAAAGGTGGAAACACTCGGCATTGATTTTGAGCAGGAAAGATTTTCTCAATCAAAATTCATACGAAACAATTTTATCGTTCATCACAAGCGAATCGATTACAGATACTTTGTCGAAATAAACGACGCAACCGCTTCAGGCGCCATCGAATCTTCTCAAGACATCATAGCGGAGGTGTCTTTCAACAGGAACCGTATCTTCCCCTATTGGATAACTGGCTTAAATTTCATAAATCCCTCGCATTCTAACGACATTTGGCTGCTAAATGACTATGAATTCTGGTGCAGATTCAAGTGGCTCGGATTGTGTCCAATAGTTAACCAAATGATCTCACCCGATGGTATCATCACCCCCCCCCGAGAGATAAGGAGATATACAACTCCCTGTACAAAGAACTTTGGCAGAAGCTCAAGGAGTGCCGTTTCAAACTGGATATTTTGAATAAGGCCAAAGACAAGAGATTTCCTCTCATGCCATTTCTCACTTCCGAGTGGTGGGCCATTGACCCTCCAATCGACCGCGACGGGTATTACGAAGCTTTTGGAATTAAACAAAAGCCCTAACCAATTGACAACGGAATGGACGAAAGCGTCAATTGTCGGTCGATTATCCCGTAATTGACGGGTGAATTGACGCGCGGTCAATTATTGAAGCAAACATGGCCGGCACCTTCACTGCTCCGTCTCTTCCTCCAGCGACGCAGCATATCTCCGTATCTCCTCCGCTGACACCCGCAGGCACTTCCGGATGCGGGTGGCCAGGAGATCACCCTCATCCAGGAGGCGGTAGACGGTCCTCTCGGAAATGTCAAAATAGGCGGCCACCTCGTTCAGGCGGTAGTAGCGTTTCAAGAGCGTGGGGGATTCCCTCCCGGATTTCTCTTCGTCCTTGCCCTGGTTCGTCATCGCGAAAAGGTCATTCCTTCCCCGCGCTTTTCCGGCGGGCAGCCCCCCGGCACGGGGGTTTACCCGTCCCGCGCCCGTTGGGGTGCTGGGACCCCCTGTTTCGGCATGAATTTTTACCTTGACCCCCCTGTTTCGCCACGTTTTTGAGAGGGGCCGAAACCCCGCTTTCGGGGCCCACCACTCCCTGGCTGAACAGGTCCGGTTGATCGGCTTTCCCGGTCATGGCCAACGATGCCCTTTCCCTCCCGTCATATACCGGTGTTGACCGTTTCTTCGCATGCAGGTCGAGCCACCGCCGGAGCTGGGCCTGCTCCTCCTCGTTTGGGTCAAGGCCCGTCAATCCCTTTCTGGCGGTGCGAATGTCGGCGAGCATCTCCAGGGTGAAATACCCGCCGGCCTTGATACGGGCGATCTTCCGCTGGGCCCTTATCCAGGTCAGATTGCCGTGGGTCCGGGAGCGGCAGATCTCCTCGTCGCTGTACCAGATCCCCTTGAGGCTGTTTTGGTCCAGTGGGCACAGGGGGGCAAGGCAGTTCTCAAAGAGGCCGCAGGCGATCTCTGTCATCGCATCTTCCCTCCTATCGGGAAAAGTTCCGGGGAGGCACCGGGCTCCATCCCTACGTTCACCCCATGATGATTGAACCGCCGGTAGCTCTCCCAGTCGAAAAAGAGGATCCGGGATTCGCCCTCGAAGAGTCGGTCGATGATCCGCTCGCCCAGGAGCTTCTCCAGGGCCTTCAGGTTCCGCACGTTGCTGGTCAGGATCACGGGCAGCATCGCCTCATAGCGCAGGTCGAGGACCTCATAGAGGATCATCCGCTCCGTGTCCGTGCCGAACTGGACGCCCACTTCGTCGATGACCAGCAGATCGAGTTCCCCCATCCTCCGGAGGATCTCGCTTTGGGTCACCTCCGCATCCCGGTTGAAGGTCTCCTTGATCTCCCGGAGGAGTCGCGGCGTTTTGGTAAAGAGCGCCGACCAGCCCAAATGGATGATCCGGTGGATGATCGCGGCGCACAGGTGCCCCTTACCGGTGCCGGTATTCCCCACGAAGAGAAGCCAGGTACCCGCGTCCCGGTGCCGGGCAAAATCTTCGGCGAACGTCTTCGCGTAGGCGAGGATCTTCGCCTGCCGGTCTTGGTGCTCGCCATAGAGGGAAAAGTTTTCAAAGCGCTTCTCTACAAAGCGTCGCTTGAGCATGCTGTCCTCCAGCAGGCGGCCGAGGCGATCCCTTTCGCCGGCCGCGGCCCGTTCCTCGATCTCGGCGATCACGCGATTCCTGTCACAGCTCTCACAGGGGAGCTCCGCCCAGTGGGGCGTCTTCCCCGTCGCCGCCAGATAGGCGGGATGGTCCATGAAGACGGCGCGAAGGGGCTTTCCGCAGTCGGGGCACAGCGTCCCCGGTTCCGGGGGACGATTCTCAGCGGATGACGAGCTCCGGCGGGAAATCAGAAAAGGGCGGTGGCTCCTCTTCAGAATCGTCCCGACCCCCTCGGGACTTTTCTGCATATGCTCTTCCATGGGTGCTCTCCTTTCTCTCCTCCCGGGCCAGCCAGCCCTGGATGAAGCGCTTGTAGTCCTTGGGTCTGCGTTTGGAATTGGCCATAAGCCAGGCGGTCATCCGGAGGATCTGGGCGGGGACGTCCTGCTCGGGATAGGCGGCGGTAAGGGCGTTCCAGAAGGTAAGGTCGCCGCTGAGCGGGGCAAAGAAGGGGTGGTCAACGGGAATGAGTGACGGGCCGGCAAGCGGGATGACAGGGTCCTGGTCTGCGTAGCAGCTACCGAACTCTCTTCTTTCTTTACCTTTCTTTAACCTTTTCTTTCGGGGGCCGCATCTCTTCGTGTCTGAAGGGGAATCGACGCTGCCCGTCTGTCGTTTCGACAGATCGCCCTCTGTCATTTCGACAGATAGGCCTCTGTCGTTTTGACAGACGCCGGTTGAAACGGCCGGCACCCCGTCTGTCATTTCGACAGGTGCATCGGTTGTTTTGACAGGTTCATCTGTCGAATCGACAGACCGGCGGACGGTCCTTTTGAGCATTTCGGTGTAGGCCGGATCGTCGCGCAGCGGCACCCTCACCTCCCACTGGTGGTAAAGCTTGTTCAGCCGGTATCGCCCCGGACACGCGGGGTCCCCTTCAAAGATCCTCTTCTCGACCAGCCAGAGTATGGCCCGGTGGGCGTTCGACCAGTCCAGATTGGCAAGGCCGGCGAAGTCCTTCGTGGTCAGGGACGTGAAGGACCGCGGACCGCACCCGAAGGAAAAGCGCATCTGCACGTCGATGAGCCGCCTCGCGCGCTTGGGAATGTCGGCGCACATGAGCGCCTCCAGGAGCTCGTTAAAGATCGTCGTGAAGCCGTCTTCCCGTCTCGGATGACCGGTCCTTTTCATGCAGTCCTTCGTGATCCATGGCCGGGCGGCTATCGGTTCCGCACTGGCCCTGCTTGAGGGATTCAAGGGTCTTAAGTTTTTCCTGCTACCTTTCCGTCTTGTGAAGTGCTGCCATGGTTCCGATCTCCTCAATCCTTGCAGATCCGTTTTCCGTCCCCTTCGGTCCCCTTCCGGGGAAATGCGACAACCATCGTCATTCGCCCCCGGTGGATCCGGCCGATGCAGAGCACCCTCGACGGCACCGGCTTCCCGGCACGATGCGCCGATGCAGCGACCGGCAGGCTTGCGGGCAGCCTGAACAGGACGGGGAATTGCTTTTTAAAAAATGCCATGATGGAAACACTCGCCCTCTCCGCTCCGATCTTTTGCAGTACTGACGGCAGTTCTTTCATTTTTATCCTCCCTTCACCACCGAAGCCACCCGACCGGATTTATGGGTCCAATGAAAACCTCTCTATCCGGTATATGTGGCGGCAAGGTCCGATTCCCCGAAATTTATTTTTATTCAATTTTCATTTCATGTACTTGCGAAGATACGACCCCAGTGACTGGAGGGCCTTTTCGCGCCGGAGGTCGAGCGGCCTCTCCCGCCCAGACCGAGCGACCCTTGTCAGGGATCTACCCTTGGCCAGGGCTTCCTCGATGATCCTTTTTTCTTCCCAGGTGATCACCCGCCGCCGTGCCAGGAGGTCCAGCAACTCCCGGCTGTCGGCAACGCCCAGGATGTCCAGGAGCTTGAGGAGCTCCGCCAAATCGTCGTCGAGCGGTCGTGAGATCGCGTCATCGGGGATCTCCTCGGGAGGGAGCCATGCGCTTGAGCGGAGGCGATCCTCCTTGCCCCGATCCATGAGGGCCCGGAGGCGGTTCCTCAGCTCGCCCTTGATCTTCCCGGCGACCCGCTCGGCAGTGATGGGCTTCTCTTTGAGGATGGCCAGGAGGGTCAGGCAGATCTCCTGGGAAAGATCGTCGCCGCTGAGCGGAGGGTTTTGCGGATATCGGCTGCGGTAGCGGGCCAGGATCGCCGGCGTGAAGATCTCGATGAAAACCACCCCGAGGCGCTCGTAGTCGCCGCCCTGCCGGTAGTACTGGATGAGTCGCCAGAGGATCCGGTCCTTCAGGCGGTAGCCCCGCTTTCGGTTGTGCAGCAGGGCAATGACGTCCTTCCAGTCGGTGAAACGGGCGAGGTAGGAGCAGTCGGCTTGGAGCCGGTTGAAAAGTCTTCCAAGTTCGGGGGAGTCCAGCTCCTCGCGGATGCCGGCGAATGAGAATTCGCCCATGCGATGCAGACGGCACGGGCTTCAAGAACGGTAAGAATGGATCTGACGCTAACGCAGGGAAGCACGATCTCTCGCATCTCTTTGCTGCCGTGGATCTTGAAACAATGGACAGACTTCCAGGGACGGGGCCCCCCGGCGCCGTCGAACGTCGGGAGCCCGCCTGGAGATGGAACCAGCGAGCCTATGCCGTGACAGGTATCAATGCGGCGACCGGGAGACGAGAATGGACACACCTCTCGGAGGCAGTCGTGCGCCGTGGTTGAACGGCAGCAACGGCCCCGGTATGGCCGAATCAAGTCATTGGCTAAGGAATTGGGAAGGTGGCGGGCGCGGTGTCGGAGGATCGTCAGGTCTGGAGCGGAGCATTCACGGGGATGTTCAGGTCAGCAGGGAATCTGGAGCGGGGCAATTCGATGCAACGGGCATCACCTCCTTTCAAAAAAGACAAGGCCGCACAAGGCGGCCGGCATAGTTGACATTGGAATGTCGCTTTCGGTGCTTCTTCAGTTCAGGGTGCGTATTGCCGTCGACAAAATGAAATTGTCGATTGAGATACCACCCTTCAGCCCCACTTTCAAAGGAAAACAAAAAAATAACCGGGGAGGAATGGCAGTGGAAGCGGGTGTAACAAGGGCGCCGGCGCGAAAACCGCTTTTTTCACCGTGGGTACCAGGTGCGGAACATTCCGTTATCACTGTGCAATAAAAATATTTTCCGAGGAATGGGGATCGGTCACCACATATGACAAGTAGAGGGAGTTCGTCCGCGCGTCAATTTCAGGAAGCGATTTTTTCAGGAATTGACTCTTATGAGAAACGGCATCATAATCCCCCCATATTCAGGAAGGGGGAATCTATGTATGTTGGGAGGCATCTATTCACGCCAGAAATGCCCGATCTGCGGAAGTACATTCCGCGATGACGGGCGCAAGGCCTTGACCTGCCCGCGCCATCCGGAACAGCGGGCGTCGCAATTCGCCGTGGTCTTCAAGGGCATCTACCGACGTTTCCATGACTACGACGACGCCTACCGTTTCCTTTCCGGGGTCCGCTTCAAGACGGACGAAGGGTCTTTCGACCGCCGGGACTACCAGAAGGACGAACCGCTCGGCTTTGCCAACCTCTCGGAAAGCTGGCTCAAGGTCAAGCAGGAGACGGTCCGGCCCAAATCCTACAACAACCTGGACAACTACATGGCCCGGGCCGACAAGTATTTCGGCAATCGGAATATCAAGGCCATCGGTTACGCCGAGATCGAGGATTTCCTGCTCGCCCAGAAGGTATCCGACAAGACCCGCTCCAACATGAAGTCCTGCCTCCATGATTTCTGGCAGTGGCTCAGGAAGCGGCGGGTGATCACCCTGGCCGAAATGCCGGAATTCCCGGAAGTGCCCTTCGAACTGGGGTTCCGCGCAACGATCGCCAAGGACGTACAGGAAGCGATCCTGGACGAGATCCACCGGATCAGCTACACCGTCAATCCCAAGATCTGGCTGGGCATCCGTTGGCTCTGCACCTACGTCTCGATCCGGCCCGGAGAGTTGATCAGCCTCACCGAAGGGAACATCGACCTGGGCAACGGCTACCTCTTCATCCCGCATCCGAAGGAAAAGAAGCCGAAGCTGGTGCCACTTCTGGAGGAGGATGTGGAGATCATCCGCACCTTCCCCCGCGGCATGCCCGCCCTGCCCTTCTTCCGCCATGTGGCCGGCATCAGCGGCACCCGTGAGAACGAGCCTTTCGGGGCCCGCTATCTCTACAAGTGGTGGCAGAAGGCCTGCGCGAACCTGGGCGTTGAAGGCGTGGATCTCTACGGCGGGACGCGTCACAGCTCGGCCAAGGCCCTCCGGCATTTCTGCTCGCCCGAGGAGATCAAACGGGCCACGATGCACTCGACCAACAAGGCCTTCGAGCGATATTTCCAGATGGAGTCTGACGACCTGAGGACGATCTACGGCAAGACCCGGGGCGCTAAAAAAGCGCTAAAGAATTTTAGCGCTTCCCAAAACGATAAGATATTGAAATTAAAAGAATAATCTGGTGGAGGCGGCGGGAGTCGAACCCGCGTCCGGAAATCTTCCACTGCAGTTTCTACGTGCATAGCTTCTGTTTTGGATTTCGCTTTTGAAGGCTCCCGGAAGCAGGATCCTTCATTCGCTATCCTGTTTTCTGGCTTTTCGCCCCTCTCCCCCCAGGCGTAAGAGAGCGG
>JAXDCM010000124.1:0-8091 GCA_034677965.1 Syntrophales bacterium | reverse complement strand
GTCACAGGCCATGATGAGGAGGGGCGGGTCGTCTCGGATACCATGACCCGCGCCCTTGACCAAGCAGGGGTGTCGCCAGAATCCATCCGAGCCGTTAAGGCCCATGCCACGGGAACGGAAAGCAATGACCGGACCGAATGCGCTGCAATGCGTTTGACGTTCGGTGATGGCATTCCTCCCGTCACCTGCGTCAAGCCTTTCATCGGCCATACGGCGGGCGCCTGCGGCGTCTGTGAAATGATTCTGTTCACCGAATCGCTCAAGGCGGGATTCATCCCCTCCACTCCTGGCTTCCAGGAGGAGGATGAAGAGTGCAACCTGGCGCCTCTGACGGAAAATATGGAGGCGGGGAAAGGCCTTTTCATGTTGAACTATTTCGGCTTCGGCGGCAACTGCACGACACTCATCCTTTCCAACGAGGACGGCAAGTCATGAAAGCCCTTTATATTCACAGCGCTTCCACCTTCATTGGTGACGCGGGGACGGACACGAGCCGGCTCAAGGAGGAGCTGAATCGATACGGCTGTGGGAGTTTTCGACGGGTGAACCGGTTCATCCTGATCACGATGATCGGCTCCCGCATGTGCATCAACGGACACGTCCCCGGTGCGAATACGGCCATCTATTTGACGACGGATCATGGGAATCTCGGCGACACGGTGTCCGTGCTGGATGAGATCTACGCCGCCCGCTCTCTCCCCAAGCCGTACAATTTTATCAACACGATGACCAATACCGCCGCCTTCTATCTCGCCCAGAACCTGAGAACCCGTGGCCGGAACATCACCGTTTCCAGCCGGCACCTGTCCTTTGAGAGAGGTCTCGACCTTCTTGCAACGGATATTGCGGCCGGGCAAATAGACAGCGCCTTAATCGGCGGCGTCGACGTTGCCTTCAATTCCGGTCATCTCATGGAAAACTGCGAGACCGATCGATGGAAAAGCGTGGACGGAAGCGGATGGTTTTACATACGTCCCGAACCCGACGGCACGTGCGCGGTTTTTCGGGAAAACCGCATATTTCAGGACAGCGTATCCTGCCTGAAATGGATTCAGGAAAAGAATACATCCTCTGTGGACATGGTTGCGTTCGGCGCTTTGATCAGCAAGGAGGAAAGAGTCCGTTGGGAAGAGGCTTTAAGCCCCGTTGACCGGTTCGACTATCTTGAACGATACGGATATTGCGGTTCAGCCACCGCCTGTGGGATCGGAAAATTTGTGGAGAGCTTCAACGGAAGATCCCTGCTGCACATCAGCCGTGACCGGCACGGAAATCATGCGGTCCTTGAGATCGAAAAGTTTCAATAGACACCCTCCGTAAAGTTCCAGGGTTCCCAACGGAAAACGGTTGCTCTGTTTTCACCATCCGGAAGCGGACACTGCACACATGTGTTATCCCTTGACGCTATCCGATTTTCCTGTTAATTCGCACGCGGTAAAATTGAAAAGGCTTCATCATTTTTTAGATTTGTAATCCCTTTTTATTTCCGCCGGAGGTGCGGATGGTCAAAGCAGGATTCGACAATGAACATTATCTCCAGGAGCAAACCTCGGCCATCCTGGAGAGGGTTCGCCGCTTCGACAACAAGCTCTACCTCGAGTTCGGGGGCAAGCTCCTTTTCGACTACCATGCCGCTCGCGTCCTGCCCGGCTATGATCCCAACGTGAAGATGCGTTTGCTCCAGCAGCTCAAAGGGAAGGCGGATATCCTGTTGTGCATTTATGCGGGGGATATCGAGCGCAAGAAAATCCGCGCGGACTTTGGGATCACCTACGATACGGATGCGATGAAGCTGATCGACGATCTCCGGGAGTGGGGAATTGATGTGGTCGGGGTTGTCATCACCCGCTTCGAGAACCAGCCGGCCGCAAAACTTTTCAAGAACAAGCTGGAGAGGAGAAACATCCGGGTCTACATCCACCGCTTTACGAAGGGGTATCCGACGGATATCGACGCCATCGTCAGCGATGAAGGGTACGGCGCCAACGAATACATTCCGACGGACAAACCGCTTGTGATCGTCACGGGTCCGGGTCCGGGAAGCGGAAAGCTCGCGACCTGCCTTTCCCAGCTCTACCATGACTATCGCCAGGGGAGATCCTCCGGATATGCAAAATTCGAGACATTTCCGATCTCCAACATTCCGCTCAAGCATCCGGTCAATGTCGCCTATGAGGCGGCCACGGCCGATATCCGCGATTTCAACCTGATCGATCCCTTCCACCTGGAGGCCTACGGAAAAACGGCGGTGAATTATAACAGGGATGTCGAAATCTTCCCGGTTCTGAAGAGGATTCTCGAAAAAATCACCGGGATGAGGTCGCCCTACCTCTCACCGACCGACATGGGGGTGAACAGAGTCGGCTATGCGATCATCGACGATGAACAGGTCAAACGGGCGGCCTGCGAGGAGATGATCCGCCGCTATTTCCGTTACCGATGTGAATATGCCATGGGCTTCGCCGATGCCGAAACCGTTCAGCGGGTTGAGCTTTTCCTCCGGGATTTCAACATCAGACCGGAAGACAGGAAAGTGGTGAACCCTGCGCGCCAGGCTGCGCGCGAGGCGCAGGAGCGGGAGAAAGGCAACGAGGGAATATACTGCGGGGCGGCGATCGAGCTGACCGATGGGAAAATCATCACCGGAAACAACTCTCCGCTCCTCCACGCTGCGTCCAGTCTGGTGCTGCATGCCATCAAGGAGATGGCTGAAATCCCTGCAAAAATCAAACTTTTGCCGCCCAGCATCACCAACTCCATCTTCAACCTGAAAACGGAGATCCTCAACGAAAAGGCGATCAGCCTCGATGTCGAGGAGGCCCTGATCGCGCTGACCATCAGCGCCGCGACCAATCCGGCGGCTCAACTCGCGATCGAAAAATTGAAGGATCTGCGGGGCTGTGAGGTTCACATGACCCATATCCCCACACCCGGCGACGAGGCCGGTCTTCGGCGCTTGGGAGTCAACGCAACGAGTGATCCCAATTTTTCAACGAAGAGCCTTTTCATCGTCTGATGTTCATCGCGGAATCTGCTGGATCCTTCCACATGGTCCGGATCGGACCGAAGGGGAGAGGGGGAACGATTGTCCCCGTTTCAGATCCCATAGATATTGATCTGTATCAGTTTTTTGGCGGGTGCCGCATGAGGCTGACCGCCGCAAGACGCCCCACGGTGGTCTCCAAAAATGTCCAGCCCTGATAAAGAGAAAGGGTTGCCGAATCGTTTTCGGCGAATTTCAACGCGGGCCTTAGAGACTCGTGGAAAATCGCCTGTGAAACCCAAGCGGCCAGTCCTTTCAGGGTCGGCCTGTCCTCCCGCAGAAAGGGGTCGAGGAACGGGGCTGCATCTGAGATCCTATGCGGCCGGACATGGGCGAGGCGGCCGATTCCCCACAAAGCGCCGGCCTGCAAATCCGGATGATCCGGACGGTTACGGTCCTCCCGGATATAAGAGGACAGCAACGGACCGTACTCTTCGGCTAATTGCTGTACCCGAGCCATGATTTCACCCATGGCCTCCGCCGATCCCCATCCGATCCCGCCTGATTCGTCATTCAAATTCCAAATCAGTCGACGCATGATATTGCGGGCGTATTCCATGTCCCGAGCGGATATCTGCTTGACTGCCTCACCCATGGCGGTGACCGCCCGCCACCGGAGGCAGGGTTCGTCACGATAAAAAAATGAAAATAGCGGGGCAATCACCCGGCGGTTCGCATATTTTCCGAAAGCGGCCATACTGCGGTCGAGGTCTTCATCCTGTAGAAGCGATAGAAGCTCGGAATGGATTTGTCGTCTGCTGAGGGCGTTCATGATCGCTCTCTTTGTCCGTCCATTTTGCGACGGAAAATCGGAATCTTCGATGACGAAACGCAGTGTCAAAAGAAACCGAATTCGTCGTCAACGTGCTTCATCGACGATGACTGGGTCCTTCAAAAGTGCCTGCTGCCATTCCGACAGGGCCATCCTGGCACGACCGGCATAACGGACCCCTCGATCTTTTTTTCGGATCCGGCCATCTAGTGGAGGGAAAAGACCGAAGGTCACGTTCGTGGGCTGAAAGGTCTTCGCTTCCGCGTTGCTGATATGACGGACCAAGGCTCCGAGAGCGGTTTCGGGCGGCGGCGGGATCGGCGTTTTTCCAGCAAGAAAACGGTCGGCATGAATACCCGCCAGAAGTCCCATCGCTGTGGATTCGACATATCCCTCCACGCCGCTGATCTGCCCGGCGAAGAAAAGGCGCTCCTCGGAACGCAACTGAAGGCTTTCTTTCAGCAGCGACGGGGCATTCAGAAAGGTGTTTCGGTGAATGCTTCCATAACGGGCAAATTCGACCTTTTCCAAGCCGGGAATCATTCGCAGGATACGCCGCTGTTCGGGCCTTGTCATCTTGGTTTGAAATCCGACGATGTTGTACTGAATTCCCGCAAAGTCTTCGTGGCGGAGCTGTACCACCGCGTAAGGCTGTTGACCGGTTTTGGGGTCGATCAGACCGACCGGCTTCATCGGTCCATGGGCAAGGGTCTCGATCCCGCGCTTCGCGATCACCTCAATCGGAAGACATCCTTCAAAACATTTGATGTCCTCAAACGGTTGGGTCGGAACCTCCTCCGCGGCCACCAGGCTTTTCCAGAACGCCTCATAGGTTTTGCGGTCCATTGGACAGTTCAGGTAATCCGCCTCGCCGTGGCCGTAGCGAGAGGCCTTGAAGACCCGGTTGAAATCGATGGATTCCCCTTCGACAATCGGGGAAATGGCATCGTAAAAGTAGAGGGAATCCCGACCTGTCCTGGCGGCAATGGACCCGGCAAGGGCGTCGCTGGTCAGCGGACCGGTTGCGAGGATGACTACCCCCTCTCCGGGAATATCCGTAACCTCGGTATGCACCATCTCCAAGCCGGGCTCCCGAAAGAGCATTTCTTCCAAAACCAGCGAGAAGGCTTTCCGGTCGACCGCAAGTGCATTCCCGGCCGGCACGGACGTCTTGTCGGCTGCCGTCATGATCAGCGAGTCCATTCGCCGCATCTCCTCCTTCAGGAGGCCTACGGCATTTTCCGGAGATGCCGACCGGAAAGAGTTGCTGCAGACCAGTTCGGCAAGGTGAGGCGATTTGTGGGCCGGGGAGAAACGCTCGGGTTTCATCTCGATCAGCTTCACCCTGCGGCCCCGATGGAGGAGCTGCCAGGCCGCCTCGCAGCCGGCCAGTCCCCCGCCGATCACGGTGACGGTGTCCGTCCGGTTAGGATCCGTCATGAGATTGATCCTGAAGTGTTTCAAGCCGTTTCAGGTTTCCGATCCTCGTCGTCTTTCTTTGCCGGCGCCTTGTATTTCTTGATGTTGCGACATCCCGGATAACCGCTGCACCCAAGGAACATTCCGTATCGGCCCCGTTTGACGGCCATCGGTTTGCCGCATTTTTCGCAGAGGATATCGGTCAGTTCGGCCGGGGCTGAGGTGGTTTCCTTTCCTCCACCTTTCGGTATGCGAACGATGTGGTTGCATTCGGGATAGCCGGAACAGCCGAGGAACGTTCCATATCGACCCTTCTTGACCGTCATCGGTTTTCCGCATTTTTCGCAGAGGGTGACGCTTTCGCCGGTCCCCGCGGCCGTTTCGGTCACGGGCTCCCCATCCCGGCTCACGTTGATCGTATGTTTGCATTCCGGATATCCCGTGCAGCCGAGGAACTGTCCGTATCGTCCCTTTCGCAGAGACATCGGTTTGCCGCACAGGGGGCAGGGGATGTCGGTGGTTTGCTTCTCCTCCGGGCGGATCTCTCCATTTTCTCCCCGTTCGAAATTCATCGTATTCTTGCATGCCGGATAATTCGTGCAGGCCAGAAAGCGCCCGTTCTTTCCCCATTTGATGGCCATCGGCTTTCCGCACTTTTCGCAAACGAGGTCCGTCGGGATCTCCTCCCGTTTTACGTTGCGCATGGTCGCTTTCGCTTTTTTCAGCTCTTCGGTAAACGTTCGGTAAAAGTTGTTGAGGGTGTCCAGACGTTTGATTTTCCCTTCTTCGATCCGGTCCAGATCCGATTCCATTGAAGCGGTGAAGGCGACGTCCAAGATGCGGGGAAAGTTTTTGACCAGCAGATCCGTCACCAGGATGCCGAGGTCCGTCGGAAAAAATTTTCCCTTTTCGAGGCGAACGTATTCGCGCTCCTGGATTGTGCTGATAATGGTTGCATAGGTGCTGGGGCGGCCGATGCCGTTTTCTTCCAGTTCACGAACCAGCGATGCCTCGGAGAATCGCGGAGGGGGGAGCGTGAACTTCTGTTCCGGCTTCAGGGATATCAGCTTGAGAACCTCCCCGTCCCGGACCGACGGCAGCAGCTTGCCGAATCCGTTTTCGTCGCCGTTTTCCTCTTTCCCCTCTGTGTACAGCGTGGTGAAGCCGGGAAATTTCATGACCGAACCCTGCGCGCGGAACAGGCAGTTTGCGGCAGTAATGTCCACTGTGGTCTGATCCAGCAGAGCCGGGCTCATCTGGGATGCGAGAAAACGGTTCCAGATGAGCTGGTACAACCTGAACTGATCCGGTGTCAGGTATTTTTTGATCTGTTCCGGCAGGCGGTTGACCGACGTGGGGCGGATCGCCTCGTGAGCATCCTGGGCCCCGCCGGAAACCTTGAACACACGCGGCTTGGCGGGCAGATAGCCGGCGTCATACCGTGCATGGATGAACTCCCGCGCCTCTTTGAGGGCCTCGGCGGCAACGCGGACAGAGTCCGTTCTCATGTAGGTGATCAGTCCGACGGCACCCTCGGCGCCGATTTCGATGCCCTCATAGAGTTTTTGCGCGTTCATCATCGTCTTTTTGGCCGAAAAATGGAGCCAACGCGATGATTCCTGCTGAAGCTTGCTGGTTGTAAAAGGCGCAGGCGGCTGTCGTTTTACCTCCTTCTTGACGACAGAGGAAACGGTGAAGGGAGCTTCTCGGAGAGAAGATAGGATTTTGGTCGCATCGGACTCGTTACCGATCTTGGCCTTTTTCCCATCGATCTTGAACAGCTTCGCCTCGAAAGCGGGCGGAGTGTCACCCTCCAACAAAGCCGTGATGTTCCAGTACTCCTCGGGAACGAATTTTCGGATCTCCGCCTCCCGGTCGCAGATGATCCGGACGGCAACGGACTGAACCCTGCCGGCGCTCAATCCGCGCTTGACCTTATCCCACAGCAGGGGGCTGATCTGATAGCCGACGAGCCGGTCGAGGATTCTGCGGGTCTGCTGCGCCTCGTAGCGATTGAAATCCAGGTCTCGTGGGTGCTTGAGCGCTTCCAGAATGGTTTCGCGCGTCAGATCGTTGAACAGGACCCGGCTCACCGTTTTGTTTTTCCCGATTTCCTCGGCGATATGCCATGCGATCGCCTCTCCTTCGCGGTCCGGGTCCGGCGCCAGCAGGATCTGTTGCGCGCGGGACGCCGCCTTCTTCAGGTCGGCAATGACCTTTTTCTTGGCATCCATCACCACATACGTGGGTTCGAACCCGTTTTCCGGATCGATCCCCAATTTGTTTTTCGGGAGATCTTTCACATGACCCACGGACGCGCGAACCTCGTATTCCTTGCCGAGATATTTGCCGATGGTTCTCACCTTGGCCGGCGATTCGACGACGATCAGTGCATTCAATTCGTTCACCCCTTGAGAAGAAACTGTTTCCCCGGCATCTGACGGATCAGGCCGCGGAGCTCTAAAACCAAAAGCGCATTCAGGACCTCCTGTGCCTTGAGGCCGGAAGCGCCGATCAATGTATCGATGGTCACGGGCTGCGATGAAATCAGCCCCAACAGCCGCTGTTCGCTCATCCCGAGCCCTGCGGATGCAGGCGCGTTTGCGTCTGAAACTTCCGGAACAGGCGATGAACCCGCGGATCGCAACGGGCCGGACTCGGGACCGGACGAACGGGAAAGGGAAGGGGGTTCGGACGGCAGGGCTACACCGGCCTGAGGGAGGATTTCATCGAGGACATCCTCGATGCTTTCAAAGAGGATCGCCCCCTGTTTGATCAGCCGATGTGTCCCACGCGATCCGGCCGATCCGATCTCGCCCGGAACGGCAAACACCGAGCGTCCCTGTTCGGCGGCGAT
>JAXDCM010000123.1:0-14058 GCA_034677965.1 Syntrophales bacterium | reverse complement strand
TTGCGGTTCGGCTTGCGGTCCCCTATAAAAATTGTTTCAATCCACGCCCCTGCACGAGGGGCGACGTTCGCCGCCGCTTGTTGGGAGATTCCATTGTGGTTTCAATCCACGCCCCTGCACGAGGGGCGACCGTCTTCAGCTTCTTGACGGGACGATTTACTACGAGTTTCAATCCACGCCCCTGCACGAGGGGCGACCAGGCAAAACCCGAAAATCTGTATCTTGGCGTTGTTTCAATCCACGCCCCTGCACGAGGGGCGACATCAATCGGCGCGTATTCTTCACAATCCTCGCAGTGTTTCAATCCACGCCCCTGCACGAGGGGCGACCTTGCGGTTCGGCTTGCGGTCCCCTATAAAAATTGTTTCAATCCACGCCCCTGCACGAGGGGCGACGGGTTCGGGATATATAATTTGCGTGCCGTGCTACGTTTCAATCCACGCCCCTGCACGAGGGGCGACAAGCCCAACTAGATTAAACAAGGAAAGGATGTTAGTTTCAATCCACGCCCCTGCACGAGGGGCGACCGGACTTTTTGTGTATTTTAATCGGGAGTACCTAGTTTCAATCCACGCCCCTGCACGAGGGGCGACCTCCCGTCACGAAGTCTATGACAGATAAACAACAGTTTCAATCCACGCCCCTGCACGAGGGGCGACCGGTAATGATTGGACTACATGGACGGTCCCATATGTTTCAATCCACGCCCCTGCTCGAGGGGCGACCACCATACGCTCATCCCACATACAGCGTTCCAGTGTGTTTCAATCCACGCCCCTGCACGTGGGGCGACCACCCTTAATCCGACCATTCGTAAGACCGCGCAAGTTTCAATCCACGCCCCTGCACGAGGGGCGACAAGTGATTTGTTTACGCTGTGTGCGGACTGCGAAGTTTCAATCCACGCCCCTGCACGAGGGGCGACGGCCCCTGCTATGAGGATAGTTACGGGACCTGTGAAGTTACAATCCACGCCCCTGCACGAGGGGCGACGTGGTATGACGAGGGCAGCGGGGCCAATTACTGTGTTTCAATCCACGCCCCTGCACGAGGGGCGACCCCCTGTTGAGACAGCCGGTCCAGCACAAGTCGGATGTTTCAATCCACGCCCCTGCACGAGGGGCGACTTCTGCGGGTCTGCGTTTTCCTCTGGCGGACGGGGTTTCAATCCACGCCCCTGCACGAGGGGCGACCGCCTAAAAAGCAAAGCTTTGAAGTTGTTGCGTATTTCAAGCGAAATCCGCGCACCGTCGGAAAGATCCGACGATTTCGTTTGCCTTCCCTTCTATGAAATCCATTTGTCTAAATAATTCAGTTACTTGCCAATGTCGCGAAGGTACCTTGAAAATTCTGCTCACTTGGGGTTCGCATTTCGCCTTATACGATGAGCGGCCCCTCCTGATCGACCGTCTTTTTTGCCCCGACGTGCTCCACGCGCCGCTTCCAGTTTGCACCGAGATAGTAAAAGCGCAGGCTGTCCTTTTCCTCGTTGATCTCTTTGACAAGCCTTTGCTTCAACACTGCCCACTGGGCCGGATCCACGATGCACTCGAAAACAGAATATTGCACCCTCTGTCCGTAATCCTTACAGGCTTTCGCGACGCGGCGCAGTCTTCTGGCTCCAGTCTCGTCATCAAGCGCGACATCATAGCTGACAAGCACAAACATGCGACGGCCTCCATATTCCAGGTCATTTCCAAATAAACGGGGGATACCCGTCCAACTCTCCCCGAAGGTGCCTTGCAAGCAGGAGCGACTGCATGAAGAAAAGAATGCCGATCGTCATCTTCTCGCCTATGAAAGGATGCAGAATTTCCTCGCGCTTCCTTTCCTGATAGGCAACCAGCAGAGTTTTTCGGGCATCGTCGGACATGGTCACGGCACCGGCTTCGGATCTTCTGAAGTCGGCCTCGTCTACTTTCCTCAAGTTAATCAGAGAGAGAGCAAGCCGGTCCGCAATGAAGGGCCTGAATTCCTCCATCAAATCCAAGGCGCAGCCCGGTCTTCCCGGACGGTCCCGGTGAAGGAAACCCACGGCCGGATCGATTCCGACCGTTTCCAGGGCAGACCGAACGTCATGCATCACCAGCGTGTAGATGAAAGAAAGAAGGCAATTCACGTTATCGAGGGGTGGACGGCGGTTTCGTTCCTGAAAGGTGAACGAGTCCTTCTGGGCCACAATCAGGTGGTCGAAGACATTGAAGTAAATCCTGGCCGCATCGCCTTCAATGCCCCGCAAGGCATCCAGATCGTCCGACCGGTCCACGGCATCGAGGCAATTGTTGAGCCGTTGGACCGCCCTTCTGACTTCCTCGGCCGCGATCTTGTCGCTATGGTCGCGCAGGGCCCGCTGGAGGACCGTCCTCGAGTTTGCAATCTTCCCGGCAAGGATGGACCTTGCTATGCTGGCCGAAAATTCCTTGTGGTCAGCTTTCCGATACTGTTCTCGGCGAAGTAATACATTGCCTGACACTGCACCCTGCACCTTCGCCAGGAATCGTCCGTGCTCGGAGAGAAAGCTGATGCCCACGTCCCTCTCCGAGCAGAACCCCATCAGGAATGGGCTGACCCCAACGTTACCGAAACAAACGATTCCTCCCAGGGTATGGACGGGCACCTGTAACCGGGTCTCACCGTCCACCCGAACGACCACCGTCTCGCCTTCCTTCGACAGATAGGCGCCCTGGGTGGTGACAAAGAGTGTATTGAGGTGTTTCCTCATTCTGCCGTTTCTTTTTCGAGATATTTCGAAACAGACCTTTTTCTCTCGATGACCTTGGGCAGGCAAAGCCCCGCCATTGAGCAATTATCACAACGCTTTTTGTACTCCGGGCCGGGAGTCGCTCCTTCTTCCAGGAGTCTTCGGACCGCCCCCGCCGCATCTGCTGTCTTGTCTCTCAGTTCCTGCGTAAAATCCACCACCTCCCGGCGACGGGGCGTACCGTAGAAAATTGCACCCTGCGGAATGCAGACACCCAGCATTTCCTGCAGGCACAGGGCCTGCGCACAGAGCTGGACCCTGTCCCAGTCTTCGATCTTCGGTTTTCCGCGTTTGTACTCTACGGGAAACGGCAGCCACGTACCATCGCCGGTTTTATGGAATTCCACCACGTCCGCCTTGCCGATCAGGCCGAGTTCGAGCGAACGAAGTGAAACCCCGCGCTCGGTTCTCACATCCCCGCGCGACTCAGCGCCTTCATCGTGGACCCTGTCGTGCATGATTCGCCCCTCGGCTGTCAGGCGGTTCTCGGCCCATGCCTGCTCGACGTGGATCAGGGCACATTGCCGAGAGCAGAACAGGAAATGCTGGAGTGCCGAGATAGGGATGAGATCGTCTTCGCCGTACATAACCGACATCAGATCTTCTCCTCCAGGGTTACGCCGGGGGGCAGGCTCTCTCCAGCAACCACCACCTCATAATCGGAAAAGGAACGGGGGGGCTGATCGTCAGCGGACTTTCTACGCACCGTTACGAGATCAAAGAGTTTGTATGCCGGAGCATTTCCGATCTTTGAGTCATGGCGGAATACGATAAGCTTTCGGGCGCTCATCTTCCCCCGCGCTGCCGAGTGGTCATGGTCGAACATGTTTGCCAGAGCCTCCCATAACAGGGACAAATCGTCGCCGGAAAAGCCTGTCTGCGCCGCCAGACTGGCGGATACGTATCCTTCACAGCGGTATAGGGCATAGGGAACGATGTGCTTGCGTCCCATCGTGCGATTGTCTCCACTCTGCTGCTCTGCCTCCTTCTCCGTTGCCACAGCCATCCGTGTGATGGTTATTTCCGTGGGCACGATTGGATCAATGCTCCGGGCAAAGTTGATCTGGACAGGGCCCCGCACCTGACCACAATTTACTCCCGTAGACATGACGGCGCCAAACGTCCTGACATCATAGAAGTTCTTGCACATCCATGCGCGAGCTTTTGCCACTTCTTCTCCCGAACCTTTCCTTTTTTTGGTCTCTGGCGTATCTTCGACTCCAATCGCCTGATGCGCCCTAGTATGGATCTGATTAAGGATTGCCTTCTCTCTGACGTAGATCTCAAAGGGCGCCTCATTGCCCTTGAGTAGCTCCGCATAATTCCGGATTTTCCGCTTCAGGCAGACATCGGTGACAAGGCCATAGTTGGTTTCCGGATCGATGCGAGGCATATTCCCTGCGTCGGGATCACCGTTGGGGTTTCCATTTTCAACATCAAAAAGGTACACAAACTCATATCGGTTCTGGATTGCTTCGCTCATGCGTTTTCCTCCTTTGCAGGCTCTGCCGGTCTGGAATAAAAGGATTGTCGCTGATGATAGTATCCGAGGGCGAAAAACCCCTGGTTATCGAGGGAGAGATGAGCAGGGAACTCCCCGATTCCCGAGACAATCTCTTCGATCAGTTTGTCGTTCCTCGTTCCGTAATCCGCCTTCTGAATGTGATGCTGCGCGAGTCTCAGCAATTGCGGGAACACGACTCGTGGCGTGGCAGATGCCGCGCCGTAGAATCGATCCCTAATCGTGGCATTCGCTCCGGGGACAGCATCTCGCTGAGCCTTCTCCAGCACGGCAAAGAGCCGTCCCAACCTGTATGCGATATTGGTCGATTGAGCATCCAATGCCATGGTAACCTCCTTTTTCTTTTCTGACCCGGTCAACCGATATCTCCTAACCAGACAGGCCTTGATCATGGCCGCCCTCAGGTAATTGACGGTCTGGTCGGCCCTGATACGCAGGATGATCGCGGCAAGAAGAGCCTGCGGGTAGGCGGCGCCCGTGAGAATCGAGCGCATGAAGGCGCCCGCGAGGTTTGGCGACACGTTGTCCAGTTCCCTCTGTGCGGCCGTCTCCCTGAGCATCTGCCACATGCCGGGGAAATCAGGGTCGGATGGGGAGCTTTTCGTGATTGTAAGATCGTTGAAGTGCGTGCCGATCATTGAACTGATTTCGCCTACGGAGCTGACTTGCCAGAATCGGACAGCCAGCCGCGCGGCGTTCGGCGAAAGGCCGAGAATGTAAAAGCGAACACCGCCGTCGATATCTGACGGCATCTTCCCTTCGCGGACGGCCTCCAGGAACCTGCGAACTTCAGCAACGTCTCCGCGATCGTCGCGCGGGTCGAGAATATATCCCATGAATCCTTCTATGGGCGAGTCTCGCTCCGTCCAGAAAACCGTCGTGGCATCCCCAATCTGAACCCTCTGACCTTTTTCATAGCGGAGCAGTTCATTGAGGGCTGTTGTATAAGCAAAGGCAACCCGTTCGCCCACCGGGGCGTTGAAGCTCTGTTCCTTGCCATAGGAGCAAAAGGCATCGAGGTTGAATGAAACGACGGATGCCCCCTTTGTTTGAGCCCCTCTCACGCCCTTTATATCGGGGTGCAATCGAGCGATAGGAGCGTCCTTACCGGTAACGAGACACACCGCGCGCTTTTCCGATGTGCGCCGATCAAGGTCGCTGAGCCAGGCTTCCTTTATAAGGGGCCGGTCATGCAGATACTCGAGGGCTCGATCAAGCCTGAAGACGAGATTCAGCCCGGCTATTTCGTCCCAGTTTTCGAGTTTCTCCGCCATGTCAGGAGACCAATTGTCCAGGAATCGCAAAAGCGCCTTCATCCCATCATCGTCAACGTTATCACCCAACTGATGATGCAGAAGCCGGAATGCCTCAAATGTCTGTCGCGCCCTGTCAGGCTTTTCCTTGTTGTCAGCACCAAGAACGTATCCCGTGGCGCCCCACATGAAATTAGCGACAATATTGACAGATTTTTTCGCGGGCTCCGGCACGACAAGAGACTTCGGAACTGCCTTCCCCTTGACAACCTCCCTAACGTCCTGCACCTGAAGCAGATTGCCTTGACGATCCAGAACCAGCGCGAAGTGAATTTTCTGCCTGCTGAACCCCCCGAGCGGAATACCCGAGTCGGGGTTGTCTTTCAGTCTTTCGTAATAATTATTCAAGGCAGCCAGAATCACTCAATCACCCCCTTTCCTGCAAATGGCGGCATCTCGATGACGCCGTTCACCATGCGCGCTTGAAAAAAGACCGCCTTCATGTCATCCCGATAATCAATATCATGCAGCATCCATCCCAGATCCTCTTCGCTGACAAGACTTGAAGAGGGCACAGGTCCTTCCAAAAGCTCAAACCGCGCGGGGAATTCGCGGCACCCGAGGCAGGGCTGATGAAAACACTGCCCTTTTCGCGCCCTCCGTTCGAAGGCTTCCTTGTGTTTCGCCGGATTCCGGTCTTCGCCTCCCGTGAATTCAAAGTGGGCTTCGATCACATACGCCACGTCCCGCAGCACCATGGCCGCCCTCTGCTGGCGGTCATCCTCGATGAAAAGCTCAAGCGGCGTTGTTCCGTCGTTCATGGCCCGCCGCACTATCCCCATAGGGACCTTACCCGACACTTCGTTGCGCCGGACATTGCAGAACCGCACCGGGTTCAACACATGTATGCGGTCCACCACCCACCGGATGGCGGGTTTCCAGTAGATCGCCTCGAGAATGCCGCGTGCCGCGGACGGTGTCATGACGTCGTAACTTACTCGCTCGACTTTCATCTCAGGCCTGGTGAAGCAGGCAAACTCCCCCCACACCTTGAGTTTCACCCCATAGGACATCCCATCACCTCCTTTCGGCTGGATTTATGCGATCAGACTCTCGATTTTGTGAAACTGCGGATCTTTCGGGCACAGCCCGAGATCGTCCCGGTACAGGTCCCCGTTGATGAGAATGTTGAATTGATCATGCAGTCGCTCGACGCTGCCCGCGTGAAGCAGACGCGCCAGAGCATCGCGCGGTATCTGAATGGTATATCGTTGCAAAGCCCGCGCCAGCCGTCCATGGCTTTCGGCATATCGAAGCGCCCTGACCATTCTCGCGGCCTCAGGGTCATGGGGAATGATCAGCGGTTCGTTGTACTGCTCGATCAGCCTGAAGCGGTCGGCTATTGTACGAAACGGGAAATCGCCATTTCTTGCGCCCTCAGCAAGGGTCGTCAGGATCTGTCCGGAATCAAGATGTTCGCATCTAAGCCAATAGAAATGACGGAAATAATCCTCAACGGCACGAAGAGACAAGGGATCGTCATGTTGTCGAAGCACCATCTCCGCCGTTTCCGCGGTCTGCCGGAAATGGCCTGCCGGCAATCCTTCCGCGGGCGTAAAGAGAAATACCCGTCCCGTACCGGTCATTCGCCCCTCCCGATTGCACCGGCCCGCTGCCTGCGCCAAGGAGTCGACCCCCGTGGCTGCTCTGTATACGACGGGGAAATCCACGTCTACACCGGCCTCCACAAGTTGCGTGCTGATCAGACGGCACGGACTGCCTGACTCCAACACGGTCTTGATTTCACGCAAGACGCGCGATCTGTGCTCCGGACACATGAGCCCACTGAGATGATATGCCTGTTGAGCCTCAATACATTCGTAAAGCACGCGTGCATGCTTGCGGGTGTTCACAATGCACAGAACCTGGTTCTCCTCGTTTATACGGTGCACCAGCATGTCATCCGCCAGTGTGCCGAGATTCTGTACTTCAACACGTTTGAACTCCCGGTACAGCCCCGCCGGGTCGGGAATGATCTCCCGCACATCATTCAGTCCATCCTTGAAATATTCCGATGACGAGAGCGCCGGTTGCGTTGCCGTACAAAGGACAATGCTCGTTCCATAGTGCTTCCGGGAAAGTTCACGGAGACTCTCAATGCATGGGCGCAGGAGATGCACCGGCAGCATCTGCGCTTCATCGAGGATGACAACACTGCGGACGATATTGTGCAATCTCCGGCACCGGGACGTTTTCGCAGCAAAGAGTGATTCAAAGAATTGCACGTTTGTTGTCACAATAACGGGTGCATCCCAGTTCTCGGAGGCTAGGCGTGAACGCTGATCATCCTCGGCCGGCTCGAAGTTGCTGTGATGCTCCAGAACGGCATCATCGCCCAGAACATCCCGAAAGACGGAGGCTGTCTGCTCTATGATGCTTGTGTAGGGGATGACATAAATGACCCGCTTCAACCCGTGTATGAGGGCATGCCTTAATGCAAAGGCAAGGGAGGACAATGTTTTGCCGCCCCCAGTTGGCACCGTCAACGAAAACAGACCCGGTTTCCAGGAAGCTGCAGCCCTGCACAGTTTCAAGATCCCTGCGCGTCTTTCATTGATAGGCGTAAGAACTGCCGTTTCCGTTTTTGCGTCCAGAGCACTGTCAAGTTTCGACTGTAATTCTACAAGCGTAGGATAACCTTTCCGCGACGCGGTTCGGGATGGCTCCATGAAGCATTCCGTATCCAGAAAATCGGCATCTACGAGGCATGAAAAAACCATGCGTATGAAAAAAGCCGCTTGAAAGGAGAAATGCTTCGCGTCAGGCGCAAAGGGCAGATTATCAAATTTTTCGGAATTTAGGATGCTGGCCGGTGCGGCGGAAAAATCCGGAATGACCTTCTTCAACCTTTTCTCAAGCGAGCCGTCAGACCCCTTTCCGTCGAGAAGCCCTGCATGATGCCCCGCAATGGCATAAGCCAGAATCTTCCCCCCCCTCCCTGCATTTGAGAAAGCATGTTGTGCTCCCGCTGTCGAATGATCCGGACGGCCGATCCTTGTCTCGGAATTGGTCTCCGGATCAGCCGTCGACAGCAGCATGCCCTGAAATACATCTGAATACTTACCGAGGTCATGCCATAAGCCTGCAAAATAGGCCCACCTTCCTGCATCGAAGTCATTCGCAAATGCCCGTGACAACTGAGCCACGTTGCGAAGATGCTCGTCCAATGGCTGCCAATCTCTTACAGGTCGTCCTGGCAAGCTATGCGCAAAGTGGCACTTGTCCATATGCACATCTCTCGGGCGTCATGTCATCTCCATCTTTCAACCGCGTTGCGGACAGCAAAAAGCCCGAATCTTGGGCGGTCTCTCGATTCGGGCTTTTTATCTTTTATCCGGTCGGCAAGGTTCACTCTCGCATCGTGGACGGGAAAGGGTTGGTTGACTGGATCCGGGTGACGCCGTTGTCGGGTAAGAAATAAATCCTGTGGCTTTATTCCGTCAAGAAAATACTCGATCGGGAAGACCCTGCTCCCCAGGGCTACGCGACCATTTTGTATGGGCATGCAAAAGTCATGACTTTCTTGCACCTTGATGCAAATTGGTCAGGCCGCGCTTCGCCGAGACGCCGGACTCGTATGCCTTCTTTTTCCCGGAACGGTATCCTTCTTCCGGGACGGCGCGGTGATCCAGCGCCAAGTCGACATCCATACTGCCGACGTGGAAGCAGCAGTGCCGCCAATGAGCATTCCCGGAACCCACCCGCCAATCAGCACGATGTGGTCCCTGTATTCACCGAGCCGGTTTGCGGCTTCTTCCCCCGACCCCTGTACCCCCTCGAGGTCAAGATACGCATGAATCGGGAAGGCGGTGCGGATACCATCGATCACCCGGGCGCCGGAGAATACTCTTTCGTCATAGGGGACCATCAGCGTGACGCTCGATCCGCTTGTCAGCTCCTTCAGATCCAGCCGCGCGGGCGCCTCCCCCAGGCCGACGCCGATATAAGCCATGACGCGCTGGTATTTCACCGCGGGATTCTTCAAGGTGTAGAGTTCGCGGATCTCGCTTTTCGGAAGGTGCAATGACCGGCCCACTCTCTGAGCCGCTCCGCCGGCTTTGAAATTTCAAGGCTCCCGAATTTCGCTGCTAGCCGGTTCTCCTGAACAACTTTCGTAAAAACGATCGCTGCTCCTTCGCTTTTTTCCGCCAGGGAGCGAATTCCTCCGGCAGCAGGGCGACCACGTCGGGGCCCTTCATGCTGAACAGATCGTGCGTCAGATCGAGCTGCTGGATGACGTCAACGAACCTCCCCAGGGCGCCGGGCTTCCGCACGGTCGTTCCGGCTCCCCGCTTGGCTCGCCCGGTCCTGGGATCGTAGTACAAAAGGGTGGCCGCATCGATGACTCCGCGGTTCGTGAACAGGGCCTGCCGCGATGTGAGTTCGATGAAAAACCGATTCGTCTGGTGAATCGGCCCGTACAGAAGAAGCGCCGCGTTTTCCCCGTGAAGCTTGTAGGCGTTGTACGGCCCCAGCAGAAGGTGGCGGTTGAATCGCCGAAAGTCCAGGTCCAGGATGTAGCGATAATGGGGTCCGGGGGCGCGCCTGCCATACTTGTTCGGGGGACAGACGTCATCGAAATAGAACAGGCTCAGCCAGCTCCAGAGGCCCATCTGCCGCTCGATCTGCGAGTGGGGCATGAGACGGAGAACATCGTTCAGGTATGCGGCGACGGCCAGCTTGTTCTGAAAGACCCTGCGCTCCACGGAGACGTCCAGTGGAAATCGGGCGGAGCACCAGGGATCGGCCAGCAACTCCCGCGGGGGCTTGCGCTCGGAGCCGCCGCGCAGCTCGTCGAGGTAATCCCGATACAGCGCGACCCCCCGGTCGTTGAGGATTCTGAGTTGAGCCTGCATGGTCAGTCCGCCGCCTGATGGTTCCGCATAAAGCGATCGACAACCTGCTGGGACGCGCAGAACGCGTCCACGGCGTCGTCGATCCACCGCCCCTTGTCCAGCAGGACCTGGTCCTCCCCTCCCGACGGGGGAAGGGTCTTTCGCCCCATGAGACCGATGGCAAACCTGAGCCACAGGCTCATCCAGTCATCGGGGTCCGTGTCCGGATCGGTGTGGTCTTCCCCGACCACGATGTGATACAGGACCTGCCGGACGACTTCCGGGTAGACCAGCGCCTGAAACGATTCGTCGGCGCGCGCAATCTCCCGGATGTTGTCGATCCGATTGTTCAAAAGAAGGCTGGGCCACTCTCCCTCCAGGTCCAGGCGCCAGATCGAATGCCCAAGATCGGCAAACTCGACGGGAAGCAGGCACTGCTTGCCCGCATCCTCATCGTCCGATCGCCGCGGGATGATTCGATCCGCGACGGCAAGGATGCGGCCCCTGCCGTCCACCGCTTTTACCCGGAACATGACCAGGGCGCGCGAATCCAGCCCGTCGAGGATCTGTCCTCTCGGAAGCCGCGGCTGGGCCGGGGTCCCGCATGCAAACCGTCGCAGATACGTCCTGCGATAGGCCTCGATGTAGAGCTTCGCGTCGAACGGAAGCGAGAGGTTTTCCATATCGAGCCCGGCGTCGAAGGCAAGGTTCCCCTCCGGCGTCGCATACAGGAAGATGTTCAATCGCGAACGCGGAATCCTGCGGCGGCCCGTAAAGTTAAACCGGCGGATCATGGGATCTTATCCTGGGGGGTAACGATCTTGATCTTCAAATCTCGATTCGGATCGAACCCTGTAATCGTCAGTTGAAAATCCGGCTGCTCGGTCGAGATTTTCAATCCGTTGGGCTGCACGATGCGGTAGGTCAGCCCGACTCCTTCGATGCGGATGGGGGCCTTCTCCAGATCGAAGTCGAAGGTTCGATACAGTCTGAAGGGATTGCCCTGCCGCACGTCGTATGCCATTTCCAGTTCGATGGTCCGCGGATAGAATTTCGCCTCGGGGTGCAGGGAGATCCGGAACCCGCTCTTGAGGCGGCCCAGCAGCAGTCTCGACGGCCGCGCCGCCGGAGGCTCCGCATCGCCCGGGTTGCCCGCTCCGGGGCCGTCGGTCGGAAGCCGGCGAGTCGACTTCGACTCCTTACCCGGGTCGAGATCGATGTAGAACAGGTCCCGGAGCAGTTTCGTGTCCCTGCCCTCGGCGGGCATGGAGAGGATGCGGATGATCTCGCGGGGACTGTTCTTGACGAAGCGAAGGCACGCCGGTCCCAGATGGTAGCGGTTCTTGAATTTGGGGGAGCGCTCCTGCCATTCCGTGTGGGCGGGGTTTTCGGAGTCGCCCAGGAGCCGCGACAACGGCCTGTCGGCTGCCGAGACGATGACGCGCATCCCCTTCTGGCGCTGCGAGGACACCCCGGTGACGGTGATCCCGTCGCGGATGAAAAAATCCTCGCCCCTGTCGAGCGAGGCGTCCCGCTCCAGGAAAAGCCTGAAGTGGGAGCGCTCGATGTCCTTTTTCCTCGGCTCCACCCACAGCGGCACATGGAAAGCGAGCCTCTCGCCCGAATCGAAGCGGCTTCGCAGGCGCTTCATCTGCCCGGGCTCGAAGAGCGCTTCCTCCCACTTGGGTGCGCGGCTTTCAGGCGGCTCCTTGAGCCGCTCGAAGGCCTCCCCGGGTTGCGACAGGCACCACCGTGCAAACTCCAGGCGGCGGATCAGCCCCCTTCGATCCGGCCAGTCGGTGCTTTCGATATAGGGAAAGAGATTCTTTTCATCCAGGGCCTGCCGATTCGCTCCGCCGGCTATGGTCACGGCGAGATCTCCCGAAAGGATGGGGAAGAAATATTGATTGATCACCGAACGAATCACGGACTCGATCTCGATCTCTTCGTCGGGATAGGGGATGATCACCGACAGGCCGGGCTCTGCGCTGCGGCGGATCGAGAAATCGCGGCAGAACCGGTCGACGAGCTCCGGCTCCTCAACGGGGAGGGCGAAGTCCTCTTCGAATCTGCCGTAATACCCGTAGGGCGCGTATCTCCGGCCGTTTGCCCGGTGGATTTTGAGAACGGATTGACCCATCAGGAGGCGGCGGGTCTCTTCCTGTCGGACGGTCAGGCCGAAAAAGGAATTGATCCGCGATGCGGCCTGAAAGACGGTTTTGCCCAGGCCCCAGCGCCCTCGTGTCGTAGTCCCTTCGACGGCGCGTCCGATATTGCGCCAGAAGTAATAGAAGTCGTTCTTCACTGCTGTTTCATCCTGGCTGCCGTCATCCCGTATGTCGCCCGCGAGTCCCCTGGTGCCGAAGTCCTCGATGAGAAGAAAATCCATGGGCCGCTCGAAGTCGACACCATTCGCAAGGCCACTGCTCTTCGCCTCGAGGTGGTCTCTGAGCCCGTCAAGATACCGCTCGGCTGTGTCCGCACGGAGTTTCTGATCCGGCGAGGGGAACGTGATCACGATTTTAACCTGTTGCCCGGGCATGCCGGCATCGAGGGAGTTTTGAATCGCTTCGCGGATCACGGCATCGGAAAGACTTCCCAGGATCTCCGTGGAGAAGAATTCGCCTTCGATGGGATCCACATTGATCTCGCCGCGAGACATTTCGCGGAATTTCCAGATCGGTCGTTTCATGGAAATGTGTCCGGATGACCCTGTCATCAATATGATTCAGAACGGTCCGGCTGAGCGTGCCAGATTACCATAAAAATGAAAAAGCCCGACGAGGAACATGCAATCCCTATTCGGGCTCCCTGATTTCAGTCCGGTCGGCAAGGTTTCCCTCTCGCATCGCGGACGGGAAAGGGTTGGTTGGCTGGATCCGGGTGACGCCGTTGTCCGGAAAGAAATAAGCTTCAGGGCCAAGGATTGTCAAGAATATATGTTCAAGTGAAGAAAGCGGCCAATAAGGGTTGCCTACTGCGTCGCGGGCTTTCTGCCTGGCTTTCGAACAGTTCGGTCTGCCTTGGAAGACCTCTCGGAGGATGACCCTGTCGTTTTCTTTGTGATCTTCACCGTGGCGAATTTCATCGTGGCGCCGGCGCCATAAGCCATTCGCTTCTCCGAGACCTTGATCTCCGCGCTTGCCTGAAATGCCTGTCTTTCCCGGCTGTCCTTTTCAAGAACTCAGGCAATATACTGATTTAGCGACATTCCCTCGTTCAGTGCGGTCAGAGCGATCTCCTGATGAAGGCGGGGTCCGATGCGCACGTTAAAACTTCCTTTGAATGGCTTCTCCGGTTCCCGCTTCTGCTTGCGGCATAGTTCCAAATAATCGTCGACGGCCTCCTCGAAGGCTTTCCTCAACGATTCCACATCCATGCCTTCATAACTGACCAATGCCCGGATGAATTCCACCTTGCCGTGAAAGACCCGTTCGTCATCGTCGTAGCGCACAGATCCGAAGTAGTCCTTGTATTGCATCAAATCATTCATAGGATGATCCCGTTGCCTCATAAATAAATGTTACCGAAGATGGGGCTCAGGTCGCTGACGACAGAGAGTCCGTTTATAGCAGAGATCGAAGATTTTTTTAAGTTTGTGTTCCATGGCCTTGCGCAGCACGAAGG
>JAXDCM010000122.1:0-5098 GCA_034677965.1 Syntrophales bacterium | reverse complement strand
TTCAGAGGATCGCCCGGTTTGAGGGCGTTGGTGATAATCCTCCGTTTCAGGTTTTCGTAAACGATCATCTTCTTGCTCTTCGTACTGTTGGGCATTTCCCCACCGTTCGGAGCGCATAAAGATATTGCGAATATATTCTGAAGATATTTCTGAAGATTCGTGACATACAAACAAAATCCTGTCAAGAAAAAAATGGAATATGTTATAAAGATGATCACAGACGATCACGACACGGGAAACCTCATCCGCTCCTTTTTGAAGATGGAGGTCTGAGATGGCCGGCGGGAAGTCGGGACAGAAGGCAAGATGGCCTGCGCACGGCTGGTTGGGTCTTTCGCTGATCTGCCTTTTCTGGATCCTGAACTGGTCCCTCCCCGGAACACGAACCCACTGGGGTTTTTTCCCGCTGTGGCTCGGCTACGGCCTGACCATTGACGCCCTCGTTTTTTTTCGGAAAGGCCATTCCCTGCTCACCCGGACGCCCGGCGTCTGGGTGAGCCTATTCCTGGTTTCAGTCCCCGCCTGGTGGCTCTTCGAACTGATCAACCTCCGGACGCAGAACTGGATCTATCTCGGGGAGGAGAGCTTCTCGACGCTGGAGTATGCGGTGTTTTCCACGCTCAGTTTTTCCACCGTAATGCCGGCCGTCTTCGGCACGGCGGAATGGGTGGGGTCCTGGAAATGGGTGCAGCGACTCGGCACCGGACCGGTCATCCGGAAGACAACCGCGACACTGCGTGGTCTTTCCGCCGCCGGTGGGCTCATGCTGATCCTGCTGCTCGCCTGGCCGGAGCTTTTCTTTCCGCTGGTCTGGATATCCGTGTACTGCATCCTCGAACCCCTGAATGTGCGACTGGGAAACCGCTCGCTGCTGGATGATCTGTCCCGGGGCGACTGGCGGCCGGGGATCGCCCTGTCGGTCGGCTGCGTCATCTGCGGCTTCTTCTGGGAGATGTGGAACATCCTCTCCTGGCCGAAGTGGATCTACCGGATCCCGTATGCCGACGTTTTTCGCCTCTTCGAGATGCCGCTCGCGGGTTATCTCGGCTACATCCCGTTTTCCCTCGAGCTTTTCGCGCTCTATCACCTTGTCACGGGATTCTTCCGCCGGGAACAGGCCCGGGATGATCTCTGCCTGTGAAAGCCTCTGCGGCAGGAGCGTCTCACGGCATTGATTTTGCCGGTTTGGGCCGCCACAGGCACACGTGGGTCGTTGAATCATGAAAGCCTGCTTCATTTTGGCGACAGGCATCCGTGAAACAGGAAAGCCATGGCCCCTCATTTGGGTATTGCTCGATACGGGGCGGAGTGGTAATAATTTTTGCGCCAAAAGGAAAGCCCGTCCAACAGACGATCATGGAACACAAGCCTTCAGAAGAGGAGAGATGACATGATTACAACCAATACAAAATTGATCACTTTATTGGGATATCCGCTGAAGCAGACCTTCGCTCCCCAGATGTTCAACGAAACCTTTCAAAAATTGAATATGGATTATCTCTACTTCCCGACAGAGATCGAAAACGACAAACTGGAGGCGGTTGTCAAAGGAATCCGATGCATGAATTTCGCCGGATTCAATGTCACCAAACCTCACAAGATCACGATCATGAAATATTTGGACGAGCTGGATGAGCTGGCTGAAAAAATCGGATCCGTCAATGTCGTCGCCATCCGGGACGGCAAGCTGAAAGGATACAACACCGACGGAATCGGTTTTGCGCGGGCTTTGGCGGAAGAGACCGGCATGGATCTCAGCCGGAATACCTTTTTTATCTTCGGGGCGGGAGGCGCCTCCCGGGCTTTGAGCTCGACCCTGGCGTATCAGGGCGCAAAAAAATTGTATATCATCGATGCATTCGATGAGGTCAGCGCATCCCTGGTCAAAGACATCAACGGCAGGATCAGAGAATGCGCGGAATTCGTTGCCTTCGACAAGGCCCCCATCCGGCAGTTGCTTCCAAAGTGCAACGTGCTGGTGAATGCGTCCGGAATCGGTATGGCCCCGCACCTCGGCGAGTCCCCGGTCCATAAAAAGTTTTTGTATAAAGAGCTGTTTGTTTACGACATCACCTATAACCCGCCCAAAACCCAATTGCTGGTCGATGCCGAAGAAGCGGGCTGCAGAACGATGAACGGAATCGGAATGGCCATCCACCAGGGCATCAAGGGATTTTCCATCCTGACCGGAATGCCTGAACCCACTGAAATCATGAGAGAGGCGATGTACAGAATCATCGGAAAAAAATAAACAAATTCAACGAAGTCTTCGAACGGAAAGAGAAAAGCCATGGAATTCGGTTTGAGTGATGAACAGAAAATATTGATCCGAAGCGTTCGTGATTTTATCAAGGGATGGTTGACGCCGCTGGAAGAGGAAGTCGAAACCACCGGCCGTCTCGATCCGGAAAAAGCCAGGGCAATTTTTAAAAAGTCAAAAGAGCTGGGCTTTTACGCGATGAATATCCCCGAAGAGTACGGCGGCGGCGGGCTGTCGGCCGTGGATACCTGCCTGACCGAGGAACAGTTCGGCCATGCGAAGGATATTCTGATCCGGCGAGCCTTCGGCAACGTGTATGAAGTGCTGCTCGTATGCAATGAAGCACAGAGGGAGCGCTGGCTGCTGCCCTGCGTCCGCGGTGACCGGACCTGCTCCATCGCGATCACGGAGCCCAACGCAGGAACGGACGCCGCGGCGATCAAAACCCAAGCGGTCAAGGACGGCGACGGCTGGAGGCTCTCGGGCGGAAAATGCTTCATCAGCGACGCCGAGTATTCCGATTTCTTCGTCGTTTCGGCGGTGACCGATCCGGGCGCCCGATCAAAGGGCATCTCGCTGTTTTTGGTGGACAAGGACTCACCCGGCTTCACGCTGGGCCGCAACCAGTTGATGATGGGCCTGGTCGGCACCTCTCATTCGGAACTTTTTTTTGACGACATCCGGCTCGAACGGGACAACCTTCTGGGCGAAGAAGGCCAAGGCATGCGACTGGTCCTGGACACGCTGGGCCGGGTCCGGCTCGTTCAGGTCGGGGCACGGGCCGTCGGAAAAGCCGCCAAGTTGCTGTCGATGATGACCGATTATGCCAAGGAGCGCCATCAGTTCGGGCAGCCTATCGGTCATTTTCAGCTCATCCAGGAGAAGCTTGCCGACAGCGTCATCGAGGTCAACGCGGCACGGTTGCTGCTCCTGCGTGCCGCCTATGAAATCGACTTGGGAAACGATGCGCGGGATTGGATATCCATGGTCAAGGTGCATGCGACAGAGACGCTCGGGCGGGTTGCCGACCGGGCGGTGCAGCTCTTCGGCGGGATGGGATACTGCAAAGACCTGCCGATAGAACAACTCTACCGGGACTCCCGCATCGCCCGAATCTACGACGGCACGTCGGAAATCCACCGGATTCTGGTTGCGCGCGGCGTTCTGAAGAAAGGGACATCGCTTTTCGATCTCGTCTGATTGGAAACGGTTTCCCCTTGCCTTATCCGGCCACGCCGCAATACGGCCTGGCCCCCGGGGAAAAGTCCCCATGTTGTCTGCTCTTTCGTTTTTTATCGGGGCGGTCACATGACGAAGATCACCTTTGCGGCCTCTCCCGCCTTGAAGGCCTCGAAGGCCTCCTTCGCCTCGTCCAGACGAAACGGACGGCTCACGATCGGCTCCGCCGTCAACTTCCCGTATTCCACCCAGCGGAGCCCCCTCCTGAACCACCGCGGGATCGAGGCGGTATCGGCCCAAATCCGGAGACCGTTCCGGACCATGTTCAGCGGGCTGATCGTTGCCTCCGGATAGAGGCCGAAGAGCATCACCCGTCCATTGGCAGCCGCCAGGTTGATGGCCAAATCCACCGTCGAGGGGTGGTTCGCCGTCTCGACAACGATTTCGCAGCCCAGACCTCCCGTCAGTTTCCTGACCTCCGCAACCACATCCACCTTGCTGCCGTTGACGATATGGTCCGCGCCGAATCTTTTCGCCATCTCGAAGCGCTTGGCATCCTGGTCCAGACCGACCACAATGATCTTCGCGGCGCCCGCCGCCTTGAAGGCCTGCACGTGAAAGAGGCCGATGGCGCCGGGACCGACGACGGCGACGGTCTCGGCCAATTGCGGTTTGAGGTGTTCGAAGGTGCGGACCGCCAGGTTGATCGGCTCCACGCAGGCGGCGTTGATCATCGAGACCGAATCGGGCACCTTGAAGGCCGTAAAGGACGGAACCGTGAGGTATTCGGCAAAGGTCCCGCCGCGGGTGATTCCCAGGTGGGTCCAACCCGTGCAGAGGTTCGGAAAGCCGTTCAGGCAATTCCCGCAATGGCCGCAGCCCCAGACCGGTAAAAGGCTGACCTTGTCCCCGACCTTCAGGTTCGTTACTCCCTGGCCCAGCCCCGTAACAAAGCCGGCGCCTTCATGGCCCATGATCAGCGGAAACGGCAACGCCGCCCTCCCTTTGTAAAGCCCCTTGTAGATCATCACATCGCTGTAACAGATCCCGGACGCCCCCATTTTCACGAGGATCTCACCGGGACCGGGCTCCGGCATCGGCAGATCCCTCACATCAACGGCCCCCGCTTCCTCATTGACTTTAACAATGGCCTTCATCGCAATATCCTTTCTTTTGTGAATGATTCGTCGATCTTTCCTTGGCCGATCCGCCTCTATATCTGCCGGGCAACCTCCGCGGCGTCGCTGACCGCCCCCAGGATGTACTGCGATTCCTCTTTCGCGTCACCGATGAGATACACCTCGGGAATCTTGCCGTGCAAGGCCTCGAAAAGGGTTTTATTGGGGTTCGGAGGGATGACCGCCATTACCGTGTCGGCCTTCAACTCCCTGCGTTCTCCCTCTTTGGTGATGATCTCGATTCCTCCATCCGTGACCTCGGCGACGGTCACACCGGACAGCAGAAAAACGCCCTTTTTCGCCAGCCACCACAGGAGCCTCGGCCGGTAAAACGACGGAATGCCGGCCCCCAGTTCGTCGGACGACTCCAGGACGGTCACCCTTCTTCCCAGCTTGACGAGAAATTCCGCGGTTTCGCATCCATGGATCGAACCGCCGATGATGATCACCCTCTTGCCGATGGGCAGGTAGAACCGGCTCA
>JAXDCM010000121.1:0-3692 GCA_034677965.1 Syntrophales bacterium | reverse complement strand
TGGGCTCAACAATCTCCACGCCGGGTTTGAGAATGCCGCGCTTTTCCGCGTCCCACACCATTGCCGCCCCGATGCGGCACTTGACCGAGTAGGCGGGGTTGCGGCCCTCAATCTTGGCCAGCACAACTGCCTTGGCGTCCTGCACGACGCGGTTGAGTTTGATCAGAGGGGTTTTACCGATCGATTCCGAGTTGTCCCTGTATACATTGCTCATACGACCTCCTTATGCTTCAATACCTTTCCTTTCGATCACCCCCGGGGGAACCCGCGATGGCGATGCTTGGCTACGCCACCTTAAGACGCCGCTTTTTTCAGGGCCTGATCGATATCGGCCTTGATGTCCTCCACATCCTCAATTCCCACGGAAACACGCAGGAAATCGGGAGTGACCCCCGTCGATTCCTGCTCCACGGGCGTCAACTGCTGGTGCGTCGTCGAGGCCGGGTGAATGACCAGGCTCTTGGCGTCGCCGATGTTGGCCAGGTGCGAAAGCAGTTTCACCGATTCGATGAACCTCTTTCCCGCCGCAAGCCCCCCCTTGATCCCGAATCCGAGGAGCGCCCCGTAATGACCTTTCAGGTACTTCCGGGCCAGGGCATGGCTCGGATGGTCCGGCAGGCCGGGGTAGTTCACCCAGTTCACCAGCGGGTGCTTCTGAAGAAAACGCGCAACGGCAAGCGCGTTTTCGGAGTGCTTCCGCTGCCGGATCCCAAGGGTCTCCAGCCCCTGGAGGAGCTGAAACGCGTTGAAGGGGCTCAGGCAGGCCCCGAGGTCGCGAAGCCACAGAACCCGCGCCCGCAGGGCGAAGGCGATGTTCCCCATTCCCGGAACGTTGCCGAAGGCTTCCCGGAATTTGAGGCCGTGGTAGCCTGGATCGGGTTCGGTGAATTCCGGAAACTTGCCGTTCCCCCAGTCGAATTTTCCTCCGTCAACGATGACGCCGCCGATCGTGGTCCCGTGGCCCCCGATGAACTTCGTCGCCGAGGAGGTCAGGATGTCGGCACCAAAGTTGAACGGCCGGACGAGCCCCACGCCGATCGTGTTGTCCACCACGAACGGGATGCCCGCCTCGTGGGCAATGCCTGCAATCGCCTCGAAATCCGGAACGTCCACCTTGGGATTTCCGATTGTCTCTGTGTAAAGAGCCCGCGTCCTGTCCGTGATCGCCGCCGCGAATGCATCCGGACTTCCCGAATCGACGAATATCACCTTTCGCCCCAACTTTGGCAGCGTGTAATGGAAGAGCTGGTAGGTTCCGCCATAGAGGTTGTCTCCGGCGACAATCTCGTCGCAGAGTCGCGTAATCGTCAGCAGCCCCAATGTGATCGCCGCCATTCCCGACGAGACGGCTACCGCCCCCGTCCCGCCCTCGAGGGCGGCCACTCGCCTTTCAAACACGTCGGTTGTCGGATTCATGATCCGCGTATAGATGTTCCCGAATTTTCTCAGCGCGAAGAGATCCGCCGCATGTTCGGTGTCCCGAAAGACATAGGATGAGGTCTGGTAGATGGGCACCGCCCGCGCCCCCGTCGCCGGATCGGGGTTCTCCTGTCCTGCGTGAACAGCCACTGTGTCGATTCTTTCCCGGTTCATGTTTTGCTCCAATCTCCCGATACGCAATCGGTCCGTTTTGAATATCAAAAACCCGCTGGACCTGGCCGGTCAGCGGGTCGCCCTGTTCACGGATTTCAGGCCGCCTCACATGAACAGACCACCCCGTCCGGTCCGGAGACCCATGCACATCCGCAGATTCCACCGGTTACGGTCCTGTTCCACCGCTCAGTTTCTCCTTCTGTCGAACGACCATTTCCGCAAGCGTCGTATCCTCCAGCGTCTGCTGCATGTTTTTCGACGCCTCTCCCCAGACATCGCGGGAGATGCAGGATGACGACCTTTCACAGAGCGACGGATTGTCCACGCAGTCGACGAGGCAAAGCGGCCCTTCCAGAACCTGGAGAATTTCCTTCAGGGTGACCGCTTCCGGAGCTTTGCCCAGGACGTAACCGCCATGCGCCCCGCGAATGGAGTTGATCAGACCGGTCGTCTTCAGCGGATTGATCAGTTGCCAAAGATACTTTTCAGATATCCCCTGACGTTCCGCAATCTCCTTAAGCAGGATGGGCCCCTCCCCATAGTGGAGCGCCAGATCAATCATCAATCTGACCCCGTATCGACCCCGCGTCGACAGTTTCATCCGGCACCCACCTCCATCTCTACCAAATCTACCAATTCGGTGGAGATTATAGATACGAATTCGATCCTGTCAAGCATTTTCTGTTAAAATCCAACAATGTTTTTGTATCAAATCGTGTCCAATTCGATATCAACAGCGAGATCCGGCCGGTTTTTTGATCAGCGCGTTCTTCTATGGTTCATCCAACGGATGACAAGAATCATGGCGATTGACTTCCGTGTGGATTTACCATAAGGATTGACAATCGCTCCAGACACGGGGGATTTCCAAGCGATGGCCCAGCAGAATTCGATCCGGATCGTCGAGGTCGGACCACGGGACGGCCTGCAAAACATTTCGCGATTTGTCGCAACGGATCGGAAGATCGGCATGATCCGGGAGCTGGCCGCCTGCGGACTCAAGGAGATCCAGATCGGCGGCTTTGTCCATCCTCGAGCCATTCCCCAGTTCCGGGATATTGGTCAGGTGGCTGCCGGAATCCTCGACCTCGAGGGTGTGATGCTGACCGCGCTCGTGCCCAATTTACGGGGCGTTCAAGACGCCGTCGCCCGCGGCCTCCGAAACGTCGTTTTTTTCTTCTCGATCAGCCGATCCCATAACCTTAACAATGTGCGCCGGACGCCGGAGGAATCTTTATCCGACCTCAGGGAAATCTGGGACGAAATCCGTCCCCGGGGCATCCATCTCCGGGTCGACCTTGCCACGGCATTCGGATGCCCTTTCGAAGGCCGAATTGCAGTGGGGGCGATCCTGCGATCCGTTGAAAAAACCGCAAACCTCGGAATCCGCGAGATCACCCTCTGCGACACGGTCGGTTACGGAAATCCGCGGCTTGTCGAAGAGATTTCCCGGGCCTGCCTCGAACGTTTTCCGGAGGTGGACTTCGGGATGCACTTCCATAACACCCGGGGCCTGGGCCTGGCCAATACATTTGCCGCATATCAGACCGGAATCCGAATTTTTGACACGGCCCTGGGGGGGCTGGGCGGTTGCCCCTTCGCACCCGGAGCCTCAGGCAATACGGCCACGGAGGACACGGTTTTCCTGTTCGAGGAAATGGGCATCGGCACCGGCACAGACCTCCCGGCTTTGCTGGCGGCCGCCCGACACCTCGAGGAAACCCTGATCGATATTCCGCTGACCAGCGCTCTTTCCCGGGCCGGCCTCCCCCGTCCGGCGGATTTTCCCGTGGCCTTTGAAGGTGTTGCAAGGAAAGCGGTTGATCCGGCCCTTTGAGAACCGTAGCCCCGCAGGGCCAATGATCCCGGTTTGAAGGACACCGTTTTGTGAGGCTTCCCGATACCCGGAGCTCATCCTTGATTTCTTCTTTGAAACGGGGCCGGGGCATGATAGATAGCGGCATCCGTGCCATACCCGGCCGCGCAGCAAGGTGTCCGGTTTGCCGGGCATAATGAGGAGAAAATCATGCGAATCGCCATCATGGGACAGGCCGCCTTTGGGGCCAAGGTCCTGGAAACATTATCGGACAAGGGGGAAG
>JAXDCM010000120.1:0-16994 GCA_034677965.1 Syntrophales bacterium | reverse complement strand
AGGAACTACCTGATCGACGGCCAGCAGCGCATAACCTCATTGACACTGCTGCTGATTTCTCTGTATCGGGCTGCCCAAGGAAAGGGCCTCCCCGTGGTCCAGACCGTGGCACCACTGATCTTCAGCGACAACCTGGGCAGGCCCAAATTCAACCTCGACATCCCCGAGCGGCTGCCCGTCATCAAGGCGCTGTTCGAGGGCCAGCCCTTCAATCCGGATGGCAAGGACGAGTCCATCCAGACCATGTACTCGCGGTACCGCGATATCGATGACAGCGACCTGATTGATGATCTGAGCGACGCGCTACCGCACTTTATCTACTGGTTGCTGACGCGCGTCGGATTGATCGAAATCGCCACCGACAACGACAGCTACGCTTATGCCATCTTCGAGACTATGAACGACAGGGGTAAATCGCTGAGCCCGGTGGACATGCTTAAGGCTTACCTACTGGCGCCGATCGAGGAGCCCCAGGCCCGGAACAAAGCCAACCAAACCTGGAAACAACAGGTGCTGGAATTGATCTCGTGGGGCGGCATACATGAACCCGAGCGCGACGCCAGCTGCATCAAGGCTTGGCTACGTTCGCAATACGCCGAGAGTATCCGAGAGCGCAAAGCGGGCGCCACGGATAAAGATTGGGAGCTAATTGGCACAGTTTTCCACCGCTGGGTGCGTGACCAGAGCGAGCATCTGGGTCTGGGCAAAGCCGAGGCGAACCTCAAGTTAATGACAGAGAGTTTTCCGTTCTTTGCCAAGGCGTATCGACGCATCCTGCATGCCAGCAAGAACTACACGCCAGCTCTGGAGGCGATCTACTACAACGCCCATAACGATTTCACTTGGCAGAACACGGTGCTGCTTGCTCCATTGGTGGAAAGTGACGACGACGAAACGTTGCGGCGTAAGTTGGCCGTTACCGCCACCTACCTGGACATTTGGCTCATGCGCCGGACAGCGAACTACATTCGGGTGGGGTATTCCAGCGTTTCGTACACGATGTGGCTTCTTTGTCGTGATATCCGGTGTAAGCCGCTGCCGGAACTGTTAAGCATCCTAAAACAGAAGCTCGAAGAGGATGACGTGACCTTCGCTGGTATTGCTGCGAAAGGGCGGACCGGAATCGAGGGTCTTGGACTCAACCAGTTCAGCAGGCGTTACATCTATCACCTGCTGGCCCGGCTGACTGCGGCTACCGAAGCAGGCGCGGGTCGTACAGACTCCTTCGACAAGTTGGTGAACCGAGAGGTCAAGAACCCCTATGACATCGAGCACATCTGGGCCAACGACAACCAAGGTGTGAAGATGCAATTCGCCAGCGAGCAGGAGTTTCAGGAGTGGCGCAATCACGTTGCCTCGCTGTTGTTGCTGCCGGCCGACGTGAACCGAAGCTTGCAGGATAAGCCCTTTACCGAGAAGCTCGACAGCTACGGCAAGCAGAACGTTTACGCCGCGAGCCTGTACAAGGGTTTCTATAAGAACATGCCGCAATTCTTTCAATTCATAGACGCACACCAGCTGCCCTTCAAACCCTTCGAGAACTTCACCAAAACCGAGCAGTTGGAACGGCGTAAATTGGTTTCGGCGCTTGTGGAACTAGTGTGGTCACCAACACGCCTGAGTGAGGCCGCAAATGCCTGAGATACCCCGCTCCGAACGCAAAACGCAGAACCGTGTCATTGCCCTGTTCACTGACAAGGCGCGGGCCGACTACCTTGGCTACCGCTACCTTGGTGAATGGAACAAACGGGAGAACAACCGCGCCATCGAGACGGAACTTCTCCGCGACAACCTGATGGCCCGCGGTTACAAGCCCGCCCACATAGCTGCCGCGCTGCAAAAGCTGGAGATAGCCGCCGACTCGACGGGCATCACGCTCTATCAAGCCAACCTGCGCACCTACCAGCTTCTGCGCTACGGCGTGCCGGTGCAGATCGCCGCGGGCCGGGCGCACGAGACGGTGCACCTGATCGACTGGGTGCACCCGGAGAAGAACGATTTCGCGCTGGCGGAAGAGGTGACGCTGAAGGGCGGCTACGAACGCCGGCCGGACATCGTTCTCTATCTCAATGGCATAGCCGTGGTGGTGATCGAACTCAAGCGCAGCTCGGTGGAGATCGCCGACGGCGTGCGCCAGCTTATCACTAATCAGGAGGAGATTTTCAACAAAGGCTTCTTTAGCACCGTGCAGCTTGCGCTGGCGGGCAGCGACTCGCAGGGGCTGCGTTACGGCACCACCGGAACGCCGGAGCAGTTCTTCGTGGAGTGGAAGGACGAAGCCAAAGACCTGCCGACATCCGGCGTGGCGCCCGCCGTTGGAGCGCTGCTCGACTGCCCTCTGGCACAGCTCTGCAACAAGGCCCGGCTGCTCGACTTGATCCGCAACTTCATCATCTTCGATGCTGGCCACAAGAAAGTGCCGCGGCCGCACCAGTTCTTTGGCGTGAAGGCTGCAGAGGAGCGCATTGCCAGGCGTGAAGGGGGCGTCATCTGGCACACCCAGGGAAGTGGCAAGAGCATCGTCATGGTGCTGGTCGCCAAGTGGCTGCTGGAGCACGACCCCGGCGCACGCATCCTCGTCATTACCGATCGCGACGAGCTGGACAAGCAGATCGAAGGCGTGATGAAGAACGCCGGGGTCATCGGGGCGGAGTCTCCCTCGCCGCGCATCACGTCGCGGGCGGAGTTCGTGGAGAAGCTTGGGGCGGCCACGCCGCGCCTCCTGTGCGCGCTTATCCACAAGTTCGATGTGACCGATCTTGAGGGCGACCGGCCCCTGGTCAGCGGGCGATTCTATGTATTCGTGGACGAGTGCCACCGCACCCAGGGCGGCGACATGAACAAGCAGATGAAGCGCTGGCTGGAGGGCGCAATCTTCATCGGCTTTACCGGCACGCCGCTGTTGCGGGAGGACAAGTTAAGGACGCGGGATGTTTTCGGCACCTATATTCACACGTACAAGTTCCACGAGGGGGTGGCCGACGGGGTCATTCTGGACCTGAAGTACGAGGCCCGCGACGTGCCGCAACGGTTGACCTCACAGGACGCCATCGACAAGTGGTTCGAGCAGAAGACCAAGGGCCTCAACAACTTTCAGAAGGCGGTGCTGCGCAAGCGCTGGGCGACGATGGAGGAGCTGATGAGCGCCGGTGAACGCAAGCAGCGCATCATTGCCGACATCATCGAGGACTTCGGCCTCAAGCCACGGCTGAACAACGACCGCGGCACGGCAATTCTGGTTTCGGCGTCAATCTATGACGCGTGCCACTACTACCGACTACTCCAGAACACGAGTTTCGGCCCTTACTGCGGGATCATCACGTCGTATGAGCCCAACCACAACGCGATCTCGCGTGAGCCGGCCAACAGCGACGAGCGCTACAAGTTCGACACCTACACGCAGCATGTCCTCAAGAAGGGGCAGACCACTAAGCAGTACGAGGATGAAGCGAAGCGCCGCTTCATCGAGGAGCCGGCGAACATGAAACTGCTGATCGTCGTCAGCAAACTGCTGACCGGTTTCGATGCGCCGAGCTGCACGTACATCTACCTCGACAACGAACTGTACGACCACAACCTATTCCAGGCCATCTGCCGCACCAACCGTCTCGATGGCGACGACAAGGACTATGGCTATATCGTCGACTTCAAGGAGCTGCTCGGCGAGGTTGAGGAAGCAATTGCTGTGTACAACTCCGACGAGCTGGACACCGATTTGGGAAACGGCGGCGACAACAACGTCCACCTGAAGGACTGGCTTTACGAGGGCAAGATAAAGCTCGATGAGGCGCGTGAAGCGCTCCAATACCTGTGCGAGCCGGTGGCGCTACCGCGCGAGATGGAACATTTCCTCCGTCACTTCTGTGGCGAAGCAGCCAACCCGAACGCGCTGACTGAAACCGAGGCGCTTCGGGTTTCGTTCTACAAGGGCGTTGCGGTCTTTGTGCGGGCCTTTGCCGCCATCGCGCAGGACTTGACCGAAGCTGGGTATTCCGAGGCCGAAGCGGCCAAGCTGCAGAGAGAGGTCGAGTTCTACGGTGAGATCCGTTCCGCCATCAAGAAGCACTCGGGCGAAGAGCTTGACATCAAACCCTATGAGGCGGACATGCGCCACCTCCTGAACACTTATGTGCAGGCCGATCCTGCCTCTGATCTCGGTGAGTTGGGTGAAATCCCACTGACGGAGTTGATCATCAAGACCGGTATCCACGACGCCATCGCCAGGAAGCTCAACGATAAGGGCAAGCTCTCGAAGAACGCCATCGCCGAAGGGATCATCAACAACGTCCGCAAGACCATCATCCGCGAGCAACTGACTGACCCCCGGTTCTACGAGCAGATGTCAAAGCTGCTCGATGACCTCATCAAGCAGCTTCGAGAGGATGCTGCGGCCTACGAAAAGTTCCTACGCCAGGCGGAGGCGCTCGTGAAGAGGCTGGCGGCAAAAGAGCCCGAAGGGGGTGCACCTGCCATTCTGCACGGAAGGCGGGAGGCCACCGTCATTTACAACAACATTCCCTCGCTGCCGGCGACCACCTTCCGCTACCCAACGTCCGACGAAGCAAGGGCGAAGCTTGCAGCCAGGATTGATTTCGCAGTGCGGGAAAACGCTCCGGCAGGTTGGAAAGGCGATCAGGCTCGCGAGGCGCAGGTGCTCAATGTGCTCTACCCAATTCTCGAACGCGACCGCGAAACCACACGGGCATTGTTCGAGATTATCAAGAACCAACAGGGGTATTGATGTTAGAGATGATCCAGCTTGGTGAGATCACGATCGGCTTGACACGCAAGGAAATCAAGCATGCCCATCTCTCCGTGCACCCGCCCGATGGCCGCGTAAGCCTTGTCGTTCCGAAAGGAACACGCTTGGAGGTGGCAAGGGCCTATGCTGCATCCAAGCTCGGTTGGATCCGTGATCGGCAGAGGAAGCTGCGTGGGCAAGCGCGGGAAAAACCACGCGAGTTCGTCGAGCGCGAGAGCCACTACCTTTGGGGGAGACGCTACCTGCTGTCTGTGAAGGAGGATGATGCCAAGCCTTCCGTCCGCCTCAGCCACCGTACCATCACGCTCACCGTGCGGCCGGGTAGCAGTAGGGCAAAGCGTGAGTCGGTCGTGCAGGAATGGCACAGATCCTTGCTGCACGAGGCGGTTCCCAAGCTGATTCACAAGTGGGAGCGGAAGTTGGGTGTCGAAGTGGCCGGCTACTTCCTCCAACGCATGAAGACCAAGTGGGGCGGCTGCAACCATCGCGCCCGGAACATCCGCTTGAATACCGAACTCGTGAAGAAGCCGAAAGATCTGCTCGAATATGTGGTGGTTCATGAGATGCTACACTTGATCGAACCAAAGCATAGCGAGCGGTTTATCGCGCTCCTGCAAGGACACTACCCGTCTTGGCGAGAGGCAAGGGCGGAGTTGAACGAACTGCCGCTGGGGGCGGAGGTGTGGAGGCTGTAGTGCTGCGTCCAAGGAGTGGGGACCGGCAGGTGACAATGCGAACGGCCATCTAACAACCGATTGCAGAAGAAAGTTCCCTATTTCGGGTTGAAAGCTGCTACACAAGAGCATTTTCCCAAAAACATGACTACAATAAAAAAGCATAGAGACTCAATGACCATAAAACTGATCCCATCTCCCTCATGAGATAATGCCAGAAAGGAGCCAATTCAAATGATTAAGCCCGCCAAAGATTCTCTGGATCTCGGAATTATTGTCAGCGACATTAAAGCCAGCCTCGACTTCTACCAGAAAACCTTGGGATTGGAGTTTGTTGGAATCACGCCGCTGTGGTTTGGAACCATGCACCGGTTGAGATTCGGAACGAGCGACTTCAAGCTAATCGAACCCAAGAGTGTCCCTCCAAAAGGGGCTATCGGGCTGGAGAATCAACTTGGGTTTCGCTATGTAACTTTTGTCATCAAGAACCTTTCCGAAATTTGTGCCGAGTTGCGGCAGAAAGGGATAGAGTTCGCTCTGCCTGAGAAAGAAATACGTCCCGGAGTCCGCATTGCTATGGTTAAAGATCCCGACGGGAACATTGTCGAGTTTGTGGAACGAAGCTAAGGCCCCATTCCTACCGGTGACCGGTCTATTTTCGGAAGACGGGGGATATGAATGCATCATCCAAGAATAGAATTGAGACTCCATTGCATCCCCCCACGAGCATGGGGGTTGAAAGGAAGAGTGAGAAAATGGCTCTGATGAATTGCCCGGAATGCAGCAAGCAAATATCCGATCAGGCCAAATCGTGCCCCAATTGCGGTTGGGTGGTCCCGAAGAAACAAATCCCCGAGGAAGTGCTCCTGACGGCAAATCCGTCCATGTTCAGGAGCAACCCGATAGGATTCATTTGCTCGGTTATTCTTATCGCTGCTTTCGGTCTGGGCCTGGTCATTTTGTTTGTCTGGTGGCTGAAGTGTAAAACGCGAACGATCACAATCACCAATAAACGGACGACGGTGAGGGAGGGGCTGATCTCAAAGAACACGAGCGAGATACTGCATTCCCACATTCGGAACATTCAGGTCATACAGGGAGTCTTTGACCGCATCTTCGGCGTAGGCACGCTCGCCATCTCAAGCGCAGCGCAATCGGACATGGAATTATCATTTTCAGGGCTGGCTCATCCTGAAAAAATCAGAAGCTTGATCGATGAACATCGGGCATAGAACCGCAACGATCCCGAACGGAGGGGCATTCAATGGGCTTTCTTGGCCTCTGCCTGACGCCTCCTGCGCTCTTCACCTGCCCGGGCGAGGGCCTCGCGGTTGCCGTCGTCGACACGCATGTAATGGTCCCGCCAATCGTCGTTGTCCCAGTGAAAAGGGGTCTGGACGGTGGTTCGCGGCATCCAAGCCCTACCCAAGAGGTCCAGGGCCATCCCCACAATCGCGCTCTGCATCGGCACATCCCACGGCTTGCCGCAGGGATTCCCCAGCGGAAAATCTGTAAAGACGTAGCGGGCAACGCCGCATTCCTCGACAATGTCCCGCGCACTGCCGAGCACCACCGTGGGGATTCCGTTGCTCTCCAGGTGCCGCGAGACCAGACTCACGGTCTGGTGACAAACGGGTCAGAGGCCGGCGAGCAGCACGGCATCCACAACGTCCTGCCGGCACCACGTGAGGATCTGGGGGGCGTGGCGTTGAATCGTGTTGCTTTGGCTGTAATCGGTGGGTACGCCGTAGAAGCGGGGCGACAACGACCCGATGCGGCCTGCGGCGGCCATCTCACTCAAACGGTCCAGAGGCAGAAAGCTATCGACATCGTCGGTATGGGTGGCCTGTTTGTCCCAGGACAGGTCATCGGTGCGCATGCGCGTTGGGGCCGGACTTGACGGCGCTGCATAAAGCTCCCTTATCGGCATGAGCAGCCCGGGCTGATTACGCTGTGCGGTGGTCACCAATCCCACCCGGCACTTGGCGAGGGGTTTCTTCAATGTGCTGAAGGGCACCTCGTCATAGTGGGGCCAGGCATAGGGATGTTCGTAGCCCTGGGCGGCATAATATTCGCGACTGCGATCGATGTAACTGACAAAGGTGCGGCAAGAAACCGTGCGATCCATTCTCTCCTCCTCGAACCAATTTCAAATGGCCTTGTTCACGACCACACACCGTTGAAAGCCAACGCATGAAGAGGGTTCCTATGGTATTCTGCACTCATGGCATACTCCCGATAATGGCTTAGTGGAATGCAACCTTCGATCCCTGGGTTTTTGAAGTCGAATTTTTTCCGGGCAGTGCCGATCGCTATGACCTTTTCGAACCGCCCTCCTTTTTATTGGCCTTTCTGCTTTTCCTTTTGGCTTTTTTTGTCTTGGCTTTTTCCTCGGCCAGTACACTCCGTTTCAAGCCGTCGATATAGTCATCGTATGTCATGTTCTTTTTTCGCCGAGACCTCAACCATTGCCCTATCGCAAAGCTTATGAGGCAGGCAACCGATACAATGATCCATCCTTCTGCGGTTTTGGGGAAAATATCCATTCTTTGCACTATTCCTGCTTAATTTTTTTCCGGTTGGAAGACACCTTTCCTGGCTGGGATCATGTCTGCAGGGCAGGAAATCGTTCCCGATCAAACATTTGGATTCATCACTTAGGAATGGATTGAAAAACCGTGCAAACAGGCTTCTTCGGACATCGTGTCAGACAGAAATCCAAAGGCGCTTTCTGTTTGATCAACTCGATCCACTGTTTTGAAGTCCTCGTGTCGCCATAGGGTATCCCCATCCCTTTCAAAATGAGATGATCCCATTTCCGGACAGATTCTTCACTTCCCTGAGGACTCCGGCATTGATCCCCTTGGAGATCGATACAGGAACGGCAGAGGTCATCCACTCCTTCGGACACTTCCAATAAAACATGATCTTCTTTCTGAAGCAAATCCTTCATTCTCTGTTCAGCCAGTCGATACACCTCTCCTCGTTCCGGAAACTCGATCTGTAAAAATCGGAGACAAAAAAGATGATGGGGGCGAATTTTAATTTTTTCCATGATTCCCCTTTTTGCAAACGATATTTAGCAATTCCTCCGGGCACGAATTCGGAATGACGGATCGATGCTCGTCATCGACAAGTCTCATAAAAGTTCTGTTTTCTCCACAGAATAATATGCTGAGAACGCGAAAACTCATCTGCTCGCAGTCAATTTCATTATACGTCAGTATTTTATAAGGGTCGATGTCATCCGTATCGAAATTTTTTCTGATATAGTCCCTCGCCTCATCAGATAACAAAACGCTGTTCCACAATTTGATCTTGCCGGACGAATAAACAACCGATTCCTTATCATAGTAAAATTTGGAGTCATCCTCCTGTTCGCAATAGAACAGTGTCTCTTCACCGAACAAATTCCCGGCAAAGAAAATGGAGATGATCACGATGAAAAAAACCATGATCCGAGACTTTGATTTTTCCATATTCTCCACCCCGAAAAAGTTGAAAGCAAAACCTCTCTCCAACATCCCCTTGGTTACATTTTAATGTGAGTCAGTGTGCCCATACGGTCGGATTCCTACTTCTGGATCAGCTCCTCGACAACCTTATAGATCGCGGACGTGAACTGATCTGCGGCGCCCTCAATCTTGCTCGGGTATCGGTTGATAAAAACGACGATCGTTGCGCCGTTTCCCCCGGGTTGAGTATACGCCGAACTGTTGTAGCCGGTGATCTCCCCGGAGTGTCCGATAAATACCCCTCCGTTCATGACGCCAAGTCCGTAGCCGGAGGTATTGGGAGACTCAAAAGTCAACTGCTCCGTGTGCATTTCCGGGCTTAGCAGCCTTCCACTCGCCAATGCCTGCAACCAGGTCTTGATGTCCATCAGCTTAGAGATCGCAGCCGACACGATACATGCGCTGCCGATTGTCTCTGCGCCTGATTAACATTCGACTCTGCCTTGCGTCACCGTCAAGGCCGGGCCGATTTCGATAGACAGATAGCGGCCTTTCTTGAAACTTCCCGAATTGGCCACCAATGTGCCTTGAAACGGTTCGATTCCAAACGCTTCGTGAATATGTCCGCAGAGGCATAAAGCCACTTTTTTTTCAAGAAATGCCTTGACGCTGTGACTTCCGCCTCGAAGGCCGATGAATGACCTGTCGCGGACTCCGCGGGGCGGAACGTGCGAGACCAGAACGACTTGGGAAGCCTCCCGCACCTGCTCATATCCAGTCCGGAGTGCATGGCCGATTTCTTCCTCGGAGTACACGGTCGGTGTACGAATGGGTGTCGGCGAAGACCCGCCGATGCCGAAGAATCCTATTCCGTTGAACATCCGGCCTTTGCCGTGCAGACTGATCCCTTTTTCTTCGAGATATTCTTTGACTTCCAGGCGATCCCAGTTGCCATGAACCGCAAGAATGCGGTTGGAATACTGTTCAATGCAGGCAAGGATGTCGGCAGCTTCCGATCGCGTTTTCGTGCGGGTGATATCCCCGGCAACCAAGACCAAGTCCGATTCCCGGATCAGAGCCGCTGCATGTTCGATCGGCTTTGTGGCGCCGTGGATGTCACTGACGGCAAAAAGCCTCATTCCATTCTCCGTTCTTGAACGATCGGTTACGTACCGCTTTTTCAATGGAAAATGCAACCGAAAATCCCTCCAGGGCTATGAAATCTTGCAGTCCGGAGGGCGCCGAAAACACTATTAACCCTGGCCTTTTTCTCCTTCCCCTCCCGGATAAACCGGCCGCCATGGGTTGATGTCGCTATTTATATAAGGCTTTCCAACAAAGGACATCTTGCGATTTGGAGCGACCGGTAGTAATGAATGCATGGAACCTCATTCAAGGAGGAAAGATCATGCCGAAGAAGAAAAAAATGACCATCGCGGATTTCAAAAAATTTAAACAGGAGGGAAGAAAGTTCAGTTTTGTTACAGCCTATGATTACACCACCGCGTCCATTGTAAACGACAGTGATGTCGAAATCATATTGGTCGGCGATTCGCTGGGGATGATTATGCTCGGTTATTCATCGACAACGCCGGTAACCATGGAAGACATGATCCACCACATCAGGCCCGTTGTGAAGGGTGCGCCGGACACATGGGTTGCGGGCGACATGCCTTTTGGCTCCTACCAGGAAAGCGACGAACAGGCGGTTCACAACGCGATTCGCCTGATTAAGGAAACCGGATGCGACTGCATCAAGCTCGAAGGCGGCGTCGAAATGGTTTCACGGATAAAGGCCATCGTGAAAGCGGGCGTGCTGGTGATGGGTCATATTGGTCTTACGCCGCAGACGGCAACGGCTTTGGGCGGTTTCAAGGTTCAGGGCGGAACGCCTGAAAGCGCAAGGAAGCTCATGGATGACGCGAAAGCTCTCGATGCCGCGTGCTGCTTCTCGATGGTCATCGAGTGCGTGCCCAGCATTGTGGCAAAAGCCGTCACGGAAGCCGTAAGCATCCCCGTGATGGGAATCGGCGCCGGCCCTCACGTCGACTGCCAGGTGCTGGTCACTCAGGATCTTCTCGGAATGTACGGTGATTTCAAACCGAAGTTCGTCAAACAGTTCGCGCAGGTCAGAAAGGTAATGGTTGACGGCCTCAACGAATTCCACAGGGAAACCATCGAAGGCAAATTCCCTTCGCCTGAATATTCATTCAATAAAGACGTTGATCTGAGCAGATTGTATTAAAGAGGAGGCTCGGGACTATGTATATGGGGTCCGAGATCGCAGAGACATGAAGATTGCCGTCCTCGGCGCCGGCGCCATGGGATCCCTCTACGGCGCCAAATTATCGGCAAACGGCAAAAATGAAGTGCATCTCATCGATGTCTGGAAAGAGCATATCGATGCCGTCAACGCGAACGGTCTCCAGATGGAAGAAGGGGGCGATGTGCTCTTGTATGAAAATCTCAAAGGGCACATATCGTCGGAAGAAACCGGGGTGTGCGATCTTGTCCTTGTGTTCGTTAAGTCTACCGTAACGAGGACGGCCGTGGAAAGCAATGCGGCGGTCTTCGGCCCGAACACCGTTGCCCTTACACTCCAGAACGGCTTGGGCAACATCGAGCAAATCAGCAGCGTAATCGGCGCGGAGCGGGTCATCGCAGGCACGACGGCCCACGGGGCAACCATGCTTTATCCGGGAAAGATCCGCCATGCGGGCAAGGGAAAAACGATTATCGGCGAACTCGGCGGACATGAAAGCGACAGAATCAGAAAGATGGCCGCGCTGCTGGAAGATGCGGGAATGGAAACGGTGATTTCCGGAAATGTTTTGGGGCTTGTGTGGGATAAACTGTTGGTGAATGTCGGGATCAATGCCCTGACCGGGATAACGAAACTTTACAACGGGCAGCTTCTGGATTATCCCGAAATTGAAGAGCTGCTGGAAAAGGCCGTTTCCGAGGGTGTTGCCGTTGCAAGGGCCAAAGGCATCCGCTTAGGGTTCGATGATCCGGTTGCGCATACGAAGGATCTCTGCAGGGCAACCGCTGCCAACAAGTCATCCATGTTGCAGGACATCTTAAACGGCCGGCAGACCGAAATTGAAATGATGAACGGCGCAATCGCGCGCGAAGGGAAAGCATTGGGAATAGAAACGCCCGTCAACCTCGCTCTGACGAACCTCATTACATACCTGTCCAGGAAGAAGAAATAAGCCCGCCCTGCATTTCAGTGCAACTCAGCCAAGAACATAACGCAACAGATAAAAGTAGCCCAGGCCAAAAGCAAAAAGGAGCAAAGAGGGCAGCCATAACAATCGATATGCGCGATGGAGGCTGCAGGAAAAGTATTGATTTGTGAGGATAAAACAAAGATGAAGCGGTGAAAATAACCCGCTGATGAAACCGCTCGCCATGGCAAGCATGACATACGACATCATAAATGGATCCTCGCCATAGGATTGAATCAAGAGAATCAGGATAGGGAAAGTGCTGCCTACAAAAGCGATGGTGATCCCCGTCACAAGGTTGACAAGAAAGGGCAGCAGGATCGTAAGCCCTAAAAGCGGCACATGCAGGGCTTTAAACTCCTGGCTGATGATGGCCACGGCATGGCAGTCTTCCAGCATTCCTCTAAAGACCAGAATCGCGATGACCATATACATCATGTTGAGGAGGCCGGGATTTGTCAAAATCTTGAGAATATCCGTTTTCGGCCAATGGTTTTCATGCCAGATCCAGGCAATGGCCATGAGCAGGGCCGTGATGAGACCGATTTCCTTCGAGACGGTCCAACCGGGAAACATCCAGGATAAAAGGATGCCCATCCCGAGACCGAAGACAATCACGAAAAGAATCGGAGACAATTCTCTTAAAAAGGGCGTCAAGGGAGGTCTGGCGTTTCCCTGAACTTGACCCTTTCGAACCCGCCCGTTTATGTCACGGATGGATAAATAGCCCAATAATGCGGCCATGACGGTAAAGGGCAACATGGTGAAAACGAAAGACCATAAATTGAGGCCCGCGAGAGCCGTTGCCAAAAGGACACCCGGATACAATGGCCACCAGTACTCCCAGATATGGCGGTACCAGTAATTGATAAAACTCATTTTTTCAGCGGTCATTTGCATGGCTGTCCCGAGCTCTTTCACCATCGGGGCGGAGAATACCGCCCCTCCCGGCATAGGCAGCAAGCCGATGAGGGCGGGAAACATGGCGAGATTCAAGATGGGTCGGGAGATGAGCCCCCGAAAACGCATCAGAAGCCTTTTCATCTGGCCGACGGTTTCCATGGTGTTGCTGAGCACCAGAATGAGCGATACGACCACGGCAAGGGACAGGGTTTTCGGGGAAAGGATGGATGACACCAAAGATTGCAGCATCTCTTTGAGTTCCATACCAAAAATCAATCCTATGAATCCGGCGCCGATCATGAACGCGTTTCCAAGGGACAATTTTTTTCGGATGGCCATCAAGACGAAAACAAAAACGACCATGACCTTGATGACTGCCGGTATGGATTGCAAAATAGCCATTTTGAGAATCCCTCACGTCTAATGGTGAGGGACTCTCTTAGCAAAACAAGGAAATGAATTCAAGAAACATCCTTCGATATACGGGCTGAAAGTGAAAAGCCCATCCGGAGCAGGACGATTCCCGGTAGGACTGTCCGCCGTCATCCAAACTGTTCAATCACAATTTTCTCAAAAACGGGGTGAAGAAGGTATAAATGATCTTTCATCCGTCCGTTCGGAATTATTCCTTGACAGATCAATATGTCCATTTTAAACGAATGCAAAAAGGAAGGGGTTTTTATCATGATAGATTTCAGCTTAAGCAAAGAACAAAAAGCGCTGCAGGAGTCGGCACGAAGTTTTACACAGCAAGAGATCACTCCGGTGGCCCTCAAGTATGACAAAGAACCATTCATTCCGGATCAGATTTTAAAAAAGGCCCATGCCGCGGGTCTGATGAACATGACCATTCCAAAGGAATACGGAGGTCATGGCATGGGGTTGGTTGACGCGTCCCTGATCACCACAGAACTTCACGCAGGGTGCGCCGGGATCGGTGGAATGATCGGCATCAATTCTCTGGCGTGCGGCCCCCTCTTGGTCGGTGGATCGGACGAACAGAAGCGTCAGTTTCTCACCCCCCTCTGCGAGTCGGGAAAGACGGCATCATTCGGATTGACGGAAAGAGAGGCCGGTTCCGATGCGGCAAGTGTAAAAACAAAAGCGGTACGCAAAGGCAACGACTATGTCTTAAACGGGCAAAAATGTTTCATTACCGGCGCCAGCTACGCCACGTTTTACACCATCTTCGCAACCACCGATCCTTCGAAAGGCGCAAAAGGAATCACCGCTTTCGTGGTGCCGCGCGAGACCCCCGGCGTTTCCATCGGCAAGGTGGAAGATAAAATGGGAATGCGCGCGTTGAATGTTGCCGAAGTCAATCTTGAGGATGTGGTTGTCCCCGCCAAAAATGTTTTGGGTTCAGAGGGACAGGGATTCAAGATTGCTATGGAAACCCTCAATGAAGGCCGTATCAACATTGCCTCTACGGCACTGGGCATTGCGAGATCCGCCTTGGAGGAGTCTGTAAAATATGCAAAAGAAAGGATTCAGTTCGGCAAAGCGATCGGCAGTTTCCAATCCATCAGTTTTCTGCTTGCGGATATGGCCGCGGCGGTCGATGCTTCCAGACTGCTCACTTGGTATGCCGCTTCCCGATGTGATCAGGGATTGCCCTTTGTACGGGAATCTGCACAGGCAAAACTGTTTGCGTCGGATACGGCCATGTGGGTCACCACCAACGCCGTGCAAATCCATGGCGGCTATGGATACATTAAAGAATACATGGTCGAAAAGCTGATGCGTGATGCCAAACTGACGCAGATTTATGAAGGAACCAACCAGATTAACCGCATCGTGGCGGGTGGCGCCTTGATGCGATAATTCCAGCCGGGTGTATCGGATTGCATTGATGGAATGAAAACGGAGGACATCTGCCGGAATCGGCAGACACCGGGTTGTAGAGAAGGAGAAGGATAAAAACGCCGCCCCATCCGAAGTTGGGGCGGCACTGAAGATTTCCTCGAACATCTACAGAACGATCCTTACCCCCTCATCCTCTCATGCAACCGTGTGTACCGTTTCTGTGTTTTGTTGTTCCGGACCGCAATCGCCATCGCCTTTTGGGTGCCGATCATCACGACAAGCTTTTTCCCGCGGGTGACGCCGGTATACAGCAGGTTTCGCTGAAGCAGGATGTAATGCTGTGTCAGAATGGGAATCACTACTGCCGGGTACTCGGAACCTTGTGATTTGTGTATGGACAGCGCATAGGCATGGACGAGCTCGTCCAATTCTGAATAATCGTAAGCCACCTCCCGGTCATCCATGATTACGACGATCTCCTGCTCCTCCCGATCGATCCGGACAATCCTGCCGATATCCCCGTTGTAGACTTCCTTGTCGTAGTTGTTTGCGATCTGCATGACCTTGTCGTTAACCTTATAGAGCCTTCCAAAGCGGCTGACACCCTGGTCGCCCGGATTCAGGGCGTTTTGAAGCTCGATGTTCAGATTGGACGCCCCGACGATGCCCCGATGCATGGGTGTGAGCACCTGGATGTCGTCAATCGCGTCGAACCCGAATCTCTTGGGAATCCTCTCTTTGACCAGGCTGATGATCAGCTCCATGACTTTTCGGGGATCTTCCTGCTCGATGAAAAAGAAATCGCTTGTCCCGTCCCGGGAACTCGTCAGGTTCGGCATCTTCCCCTCATTGATCCGGTGGGCGCCGACGATGATCGAACTTTCCCTGGCTTGCCGGAAAATCTCATTCAATTCGACCACGGGAACGGTTTGAGATTCGATGAGGTCTCGCAGAACATTGCCGGCGCCGACGGAGGGGAGCTGGTTGACGTCCCCCACCAGGATTAGGGTGGCATTGGCCGGAACGGCCTTCAGAAGATGGTGCATCAACAGGGTGTCGATCATCGAGGCTTCATCGATGATCAGAAGGTCGCAATCCAGCGGCGAATCCCCGTCCTTCTGGAATCCTCCTTTCCTCCTGCTGTATTCGAGCAGGCGATGGATGGTCTTGGCCTCATGACCGGTGGCCTCCATCATCCTCTTGGCGGCCCGCCCGGTGGGGGCGGCCAGCAGGATCCCGGCCTGGATGCCGGAGAAGATCCTGATGAATGCGTTGATGATGGTCGTCTTGCCCGTCCCGGGGCCTCCCGTGACGACCATCACCTTGTTTTCGGCCACGCATCTCACGACCTCGATCTGCTTGTCGGCAAGGACGATCCCGAGCTTTTCCTGAATCCACTGGATGGCTTTTCCCGGGTCGATCCTTCTGAGGGTCCGGGGGGTGTGGATGATCGTTTTCAAACGGGTTGAGAGGCCGGTTTCAGCCGCATGAAACGCTGCGAGGTAAACCGCCCTGCGGTCCCCTTTGAAATCACGGATCTCCTCCTTGAGGTCTTCAATAACGATTCTCTTGTCCAAAGCAAGGGTTCCAATGGCCTTCGCGATGATCTCCCGGTCGATGCCGAGGATCTCCCCGCACTTCTCGATCAAGGGCTCATAGGCGTAATAGACATGGCCCTCATCCGCCATTTCATGCAGAACATGGAGAATGCCCGCCTCCGCCCGGAGCTCGGAATCCTTGGCAAAACCTATGTTTTGGGCGATCTTGTCGGCGGTCACAAAACCGATGCCGAGGATATCGGTTGCCAGCCGATAAGGGTTCTCCTTGACGATCCGGATGGAGTCATTGCCGTACTGCCTGTAAATCTTGGCGGAATAGCCGGAACTGACGCCGTGGGACTGGAGAAAAATCATGATGGCCCGGATTTCCTTCTGTTCGTCCCAGGCTTTCTGGATCATCCCGATGCGCTTCCTGCCGATCCCTTCGATATCGGCGAGCCGTTCAATGTCCCTTTCAATGACGTTCAGGGTTTCTTCTTTGAACTTCTTCACAATGCGCTTGGCCATGACCGGACCGATGCCCTTGACCAGCCCTGATCCAAGGTATTTCTCGATCCCGTAAACCGTGGCCGGCGTGGTGCTTTGGCAAAAGGCAAGATTGAACT
>JAXDCM010000119.1:0-9154 GCA_034677965.1 Syntrophales bacterium | reverse complement strand
AGGCAAACCAACAGGATGGTGGAATTTCTCTGCCTCGGTGTTCATTCCGCGGGCGGGAAAATTTGTTGACATCGGGTCCGGATTGCACTATATCTTCACCCGCAGTCGGCAAGGTTCCCATCACAGGAGAACTGAACCGGCGGCAGGAATCACATCCCGTGCTGGGGAATCGTTCAATGGTAGGACAACGGACTCTGACTCCGTGAATATAGGTTCGAATCCTGTTTCCCCAGCCAAATGAAATCAAGGGGTTAAGCGATAAAAGCTTGACCCCTCTTTTTTTGACCGTTCATTTTCTCCCCACTCTCTCCCCTCTTTTTTATTTTTCATGGCTTTCTTTTTCATTAAAAACATGACCGGGTTAAAGGTGCCATACTTGGCCGCGCCTTTCAAGAATTTTTCTGGTCCCCCTTCCTCTCAGGTACCACCTCCCCGGCCAAAAAAAGAGCGGATGCTTTCATAGATAAATAATTTGGAGCTAAGAATGATGAATGCAAAAAGTTTAGTCATTGGACTTGTCATTGGAATCGTATTAACTGTTGCAGCATTCTTTATTGTTGGGCACCGATATCAAGTCACGCCAGTTTTCGGCTCTATTTTGAAATATGATACTTGGACAGATAATGTGTTGGTATATGCCGGCGACGGATGGATAAAATTGGAATCAAAAATTAAAGAAAAAGATCAGCTTCTACCAGCACCGCATCCGTCAGCGCAGTTACCGGCACCACGACCAGCGCCAGCTCCAGCGAAATAATTCAAAATCGCTAATCGTCCTTATTTCCCTCAAAACAAAAAAGGGCAGGTGCTTCTGCACCTGTTCTGCTCCTCTCCCAGGAGATTTGCACTAGGGACCCTGCAGTCTTCGACAACCAACTCCGCCGTGTCCTGGCCGTTCATCCCTATTTTTCCTTTTTACAGAATATACACCATCCGAATTCGGGATTGTAAATAGACCTTGGTCCTAACCTTACTGGACTTTGGTCCAAGGCATGTGTGCGGGGAAAAATCGGCTTCGAAGCAGAGTTCAAAAGTATCAAATTGATGTTCCGGGTAATCCGAGAGAGGATCGACGGACAATGCAGAACTGCATGTGGGCAGTGAAGGTTGACTTTTCGCCCGAACAGGTCCATATTCCCTGCAACGTATGATTCAAAATCATATGAAAACCATGTAGGGCCGGCAAACAAGGAAGAAAGGATCGAGTCATTCCGGCCCGCGGGGAGCACGTCAATCGGTTAAAATTCGAATACCCGGCAAACTCACGATGGGACATCACCTTCGGGTAATGGCGGTCTGTCTTACCGTACTTTCCCTAATTTTCGGGATTTGCGGTTCCAGTCCCGCCCAGACACAGCCAATGATCGATCCGTCCGGGAAGAGTATCCTGATCCTGCACAGCTCGGAGGGCAATACACCCATCTTCCGGGAAACAGACAAGGGGATCGCGGATACACTTGTGTTCAGCGGGATACCGATACTGAACCAATATTACGAATCCCTGGATCTGAGGCGAAACCCCAGCCCGGAGCACCGGAAGATGCTCGTCGAGCAGATGCGTGCACGATACGGGCATCGAAAAATCGACCTGATTATCACCATGTACCCGGAGGCCCTGCATTTTTTGCTGAAGGAGTGCAGGAATATCTCCCCCGAAGCCCCCGTCATCGCCCTCTATTTGCAGCGGGGCCTGGAGATAGATGAAAGGGAGCGCCGGATCATCGCACATACGGCGACCGTGGACGTCCTCGGCACCCTCGAGATTGCGCTGAGGCTCGTGCCCGGGACGAAGCGAGTTTATGTGGTGAGCGGCTCCCACGAAGTCGACAAGCGTGTAGAGGCTCAGGCACGGCTCGACATGAAGAAATGGGAAGGGCGACTCGAGTTTATATACCTGAGCAACATGCCCATGGGCGACATGGAGGCGAAAATTGCAGCCGCGCCGCCGAAATCCATCATCCTGCTCCTGGCCTTCAGCAGGGATGTCAGGGGGAAGAGCACGATCACCCTGGAAGTTGCCCGGCGGCTGAGCCGGGTCTCCGACACCCCGATCTTCGGCATACTTGAATCGTCCTTGTGGCATGGGATCGTCGGGGGCAGCCTGCTGAGCTTCGGGCTGATCGGTCAAAAGACGGGACAGCTGGCTCTGGAAATTCTCGGAGGAGCCAAAATCCCGGAAAATATCCCGGAAGTCCTGGACGTTGCGACCTTGCCCATGTTCGACTGGCGGCAGTTGAGGCGATGGAACATGGATGAAGATGCCCTGCCGAAGGGAAGCATCGTCATCAATCGGGAGCCCCAGCTCTGGGACTATAAATACTACATCATGGGATTCCTGGCTTTTTCCATCCTGGAAACCGCTCTGATTGTCCTGTTGATGCTCCAGAAGCGCAAGAAGACAGAGGCCGAAGCATCGCTGCGTAAGAAAACGGAGGAACTGGATCAATTCTTCAATGTTACGCTGGACCTTCTGGCGATCGCCGACAGCAACGGTTATTTCGTGCGCGTGAACCCGGCCATGGAAAAGATTCTCGGCCATTCCCGTGAAGATCTCACGTCCAGGCCATTCATCGACTTCGTGCATCCTGACGATGTGAGCGAAGCCCGGAATGCATTCTCCGCCCTGGTAGCACAGAACAATTTGTTTTCTTTTGAAAACCGCTTCCGCTGCAAAGACGGCACCTATCGATGGCTCCAATGGAATTCAACACCCGCTGGAGACATGATCTATGCGGCAGCCCGCGATCTGACCGCTCAAAGGCAGATGGAATCGGAAGCCTGGAAGCTCCGGGACGATCTGGCTCGTGTCACCCGGGCATCCACGCTGGGAGGGCTGACCGGTGCGGTGGCCCACGAAATCAATCAGCCCCTGGCTGCGATTCTCAGCAATGCCCAGGCGGCACAGCGTTTCCTTGCCCGGGGCAATCCCGACATGAAGGAGATTGCCGAGATCCTGGAGGACATCACCCGGGACGACCTCCGGGCCGCGGAGGTGATTCGGAAGATCCGGTCCATGCTGAAAAAGGAGGAAATCCGGTATGAGTCGTTGAACCTGAATGACATCGTCCATGAAATCCTGAACATCATCCACAAGGACACCATTCTGGCGGAGGTGTCGATCGAGGAGGATCTCGACCCCGCGCTGGCCGCCATACGCGGCGACCGGATCCAACTGCAGCAGGTCATTCTGAACCTGGTCCTGAATGCGATGGAGGCCCTGAAGAACAAACCTTCCAAGCTTCGCCGGGTGATCGTGCGGACGTCGAAGAAGGACGAACATTTCGCGGAGGTGTCCGTTCGGGATTTCGGACCGGGCATCGAAGCGGACGACATCATCAGGCTTTTCGAACCCTTTTACACGACAAAGTCGGGAGGATTGGGCATGGGTCTTGCCATCAGCAAAGACATCGTCAAGTCCCACGGGGGAGAGATTCGCGCTGTGAACAACCCGTACGGAGGCGCAACGTTTTCCTTTACCGTGCCGTTCGACCGGGAGGTGAAACCATGAAGGATACACAAGCCGTTGTCTTCATCATCGACGATGACCCTTCTGTCCGGAAGTCGCTGGAGAGGCTGATTCAATCGGTGGGCCTCGGGATACAATCCTTTGCCTCGGCCGCGCAGTTTCTGCAATCCGGCCATCGGGAGGAAACGGGATGCCTGATTCTCGATGTGCGGATGCCCGAGATCAGCGGCCTCGACCTGCAGGAGAAGATGTCCGGGGCGGGCATTCTTCTGCCCATCATTTTCATTTCCGGCCACGGCACGGTCCCGACGAGCGTCCGGGCCATGAAAGCCGGCGCGGTGGACTTTCTCCAGAAGCCCTTTGACGAGCAAGATATGCTCGGCGCCGTCTACCGGGCCATCGACCTGTGCAGGAAGAGGAAAGCGGAGCGGGAGGAATTGAAGACCGTCCGGGAACGGCTCCGTTCCCTGACATCGAAGGAGCATGAGGTCTTTGCCTGCGTCGTCACGGGGATGGCGAACAAGGTCATCGCAGACCAGCTTGACATTACCGAAAAAACCGTCAAGGTTCACCGGGCATCGGTCATGCACAAGACGGGTGCCCAGTCCCTTGCCGACCTGGTCCGGATGGCCGAAAAGGCGGGCATTAAACCTCTCCCGACAAAGTAAAGGGCTTTTGCTTCATCCTCACAACTGAGTCCAACATTTTACCTTCCATCCGCATATCGGACCAAAGTCCGGTGCGCCTGCGACCAAGGTCCAATATGCCTTGGACCTCAAAAGCTGTCAGTATTACGATAAGTGCAAACTTTCAGCTCCGGTTTATACCGTGACCAGCGCCCTGGGCAGCAGGGTTGCATAATCCGTTCACCATCTAACCTGGATGGCCAAAAAGGCAAGCGAATCGATCCTGTCTGCGAGGTCGCTGACCTGCGCCCCTCTTTACCAGCCGTGATCATATTGGACCAAGGTCCAAGGCTAGTAGGACTAAGGTCCCATTGAACTCCTGCTTTGGAAATTGTATCGATTTTCCAAATTGGCTGAAACGGCCTGGAGTGAAAGGGCATGGTGAAACCGTCGATATCACTTCCAAGGATTGGGTAAAAAGTGAATGCTATTTCAAAATTTAGCGAGAGAAAGGAGAAGAAAATGAATAGGATTTCTATTGTTGCATGCTTCGTGGCGGTATTTTTCCTGGCGGGTTCTGCCTTTGCGGCAGAGGGAAGCAAAATGTATGTAGGGGTCGGGGGTACGTTCGCCGTGGAGTATTTCAATGCCGACCAGTTCGAAGCCGCGGCGAATCGCGGGCTCGATCCGTCATACGACAACACCTGGGGCCTCTACGGAAAGTTCGGATATAAAATCAATCCGATTGTTTCCGTCGAATTCGACCTCCAATACCTATTCGGTTTCAACGCAAGCCAGACCTTTCAAAGGACCTATTCAAACATCAATTACGACGGGGACCTTGATGTATTGACGGCCATGGCCGTGGCGAAAATCTTCCCGCCTCTTCAGGGAGTCGTCAGGCCTTATTTTGCCGCCGGACTGGGGGTCATGCACGCGAAGTGGGATACAACGATCACCGGCCCGCTGGGATATACCAGGGCGGATGAATCGCGAAGTGAAACGGGTGGTTGCGGCAAGCTCGGGCTCGGCGTCGATTTCTACATCACTCCGACCCTGTCCCTCAACGTCGAGAGCGCCTACACCGCCGGATTCGGAAGCGAGGTGGATACGATCCGTTATTTCGGGCTGAGCGCCGGTCTGGGTTTCCACTTCTAAGTGCACCTGCGCCGGGCAATCCTGATTTTGGTCTTGCCCTTCAGGCGCGTTCAGCCGGCTGGCGGAAGAAAAAACCATGCAATTCCATGGAGCGAGGGAGCGGCCCCCGCTCCTTAAACCAGGCATTTAACGCTTCGAAGGCCCCTTTATGTCATCAAATCGATGGATAGAGAGGCCTTCAATCTTTATTCCCTTACAGGGAAGTCCATCGATGTTTGGCGGAAAACCAGGGAATGGATCGAAGTTTTCCATCTTCTTTCCGATTTGGAGGGGCGCATTCCGAAAGCGACACAATAGATGCGTAACAAAATCCTCATAATGGCTCTGATGGCATTCTCATGGATTGCTGTGGCGTGCAGCGGGCAGAATGAGCCATCCATGATTAACTCGTTTTCATTGGATGGCACCGGCTGGACATTGGCAAGCCTGAAGGGTCAGGCGGCACTGAAGGAAACCACGATCACCATCAACTTCGCGGCCGGTAAATTCACCGGCTCGGACGGCTGCAACGGCTACGCGGGTTCCTACACGGCCGACGCCACCAACAACAAACTCGATCAGCCTTTCGCCTCAACGATGATGGCATGCCCGGAACTCATCACGAACCAGGCAACGGCCTACCTGTAGGCGTTGTGGTCCAGGCCGGCACTTACAAGGCCGACGAACGACAGATGTCCCTGTTTGACCCGGACGGCAAGGAGCTCGCCGCGTTCAGTGCCCAGGGCAGTGAACTGACCGGCACGTCTTGGGACGTGACCGCTTTCAACAACGGGCAGCAGGCCGTTGTCAGCGTCATGGCGGGGACCGGGATAACGGCGAGCTTCGGCGCTGATGGCAAGATGGGCGGCAGCGGCGGATGCAACAGATACATGAGCCCGTTTCAGAGCGATGGGAGCAAGATCACCATCGGACCGGTTGTTGTGTCGACACGGAAGGCTTGCGAGCAGAAGGTGATGGATCAGGAAGCGTAATTTCTGGCGGCACTGTGTACGGCTGCAGTGTACTGTATCGAGGGCTCGAAACTGGAGCTGCGTGATGCCGGCGGCGCGCTGGCGGTGACGCTCAAGGTCACCGGCCCGTAACAGGATGTAAAGCCTTCGGAACATTGTCCACCGGCTCGGCATTTCGTCAGAGGGTTGGATCTTCTGTAACGTGCCTCGTGTCGTGCAATCGCTATGGTTGCGTGAATGCTCCGGCGCAAACCGCACCTACCGTGGTTGCATGTCGCGGAGACCGATTTATTTTCCCCCTTCCCATCCATGTGGGACTAAAGTCCAGTGCATCTAGGACCAAGGTCCAATTGACGTGCGGCTAAAAAGGGCAGAAAAAGGCAGAAAAGGGCAGTGAATCAAATGACCCAGCTACAAGACACAGTCTACATCGTGGACGACGATGAGCCCTTGTGCAGAGCCGTATGCCGACTGTTGCGGTCCGCCCAATACCGCGTTCGCACATTCGCCTCTGCTGAGGAGTTCCGCCAAGTGGATTTCAGGAGCCTCCGGGGATGCCTGCTTTTGGATATCCGGCTGCCGGGGATCAGCGGGTTTGAGCTTCAGGAGGAACTGCTGGCCAAAGGCATGCGCATGCCCGTGATTTTCATAACAGGCCATGACCATGCCGGGATGGAGAAGCGGGCGAGGGCAATGGGCGGCAGGGATTACCTGCGAAAGCCCTTTGATGATAAGGTGCTGCTTGAAGCGATCCATGCGGCCATGGAATCCCGAGACGAAAGAGAAGCGGACCAGTAATGATGGCCTTCACGAATGGGAATTCAGGGTGAAGATCCCTGAATGAATCAAGCTTTTTGGCAAGGAGGAAGCGTGATGGAACCGAAACAGTTTGCGAAACAGATGATTCAGTTCAACAAGGCCGCATTTGACAATACCTTCAATGCGATGGCGGTGCTTCAGGAGCAGGCTGAGAAGATGGTGAACAGCTTCATGGAGCAGAGCGCCTGGATGCCGGCGGAAGGCAAGAAAGCAGTTTCCGACTGGATCAAGGCCTACAAGCGGGGCCGCGACGATTTCAAGGCCGCGATGGACGACAACTACAGGAAGGTTGAGGAGTTTTTCGCCGGCTTTGAGAAAGGTTAAACCGCGCAAACAGGATAAGGGTCAGCGTCGGTAAGAGACTGACAGAGAAAGTCGTCATGAAAGAGTCAATGAGGATAATGATGCCATGAGCGTCGATGTCAAAAAAGACCCATCGGGGCTTTTCATCGTCAGTATCAAAGGTATCTTCACGGATTCAGACCGCAAAGAGATGGAATCGTCCGCAAGGGCTGTCATTGGTCGCACACGGACTATCCACGTGCTGCTCCTGGCAGACGCATTTTCAGGCTGGAGCAAGAAGGGGGACTGGGGCAACCTGGACTTCATGAACGAATATGACCCGGTCATGGAAAAAATCGCCGTCGTAGCCGATGAAAAATGGCGTGACGAAATGCTGATGTACCTGGGGGCTGGATTGCGAAGGGCTGCCGTGTCGTTTTTCCCTTCGCGTTCGGAAGATAAGGCACGCGCATGGCTGCAGGGTCGGTACGAGTCATGAACATTGAAGGGTCTTGAAAGGGAGCTTTTGTGACGAACGTTATGATAGCTCCATCGCTGCTTCGCGTGCTGATCGGAGGGGCCTGCGCCGTAATTATCCTGGCCGGCATGAAGGCCGCGGCACCGGTCCTGAACATCATCCTGCTGGCCTTGCTTCTGGCACAGAGCGTGATCCCTTTCACAGCCTGGCTGATCCGGAAAGGTGCCAAGCCTGCCCTGTCCGTGCTTCTGACGGTCATGGTCGTCCTCATCGGCGGATTTGCCATCCTTTCCTTGCTCGGAGTGTCGATCTCGGACCTAATCCGGAAGCTCCCCTTCTACCAGGAAAGACTGGCCGGCCTTCGCGACAGCTTACAGGCTTTCCTGGCCGCGAGAGGAATCGATGCGGCAACCCTGGTTCCCCTTGACGCGATTCCACCCAAGCGCATCATCGAACTTGCTGCCGGCATCCTCGGCACGGTGGCCGGAACGATGGGCAACGGACTGCTTCTCCTTGTCGTCACCATCTTCATGCTGATCGAATTGCTGACGGTGCAGCAAAAGCTCGGAGAAGGGGTGTATCCCGAGGGATCCGTAATGCACCGCTTCGAAGAGATCAACAGGGATACCCGGAAGTACGTCGCCATCACCGGAATCGCCGGTTTTGCGCAGGCGGTGATCAACACGGTCGCGCTTCTCGCGATCGGGGTCGACTATGCCATTACCTTCGGCGTTTTCTTCTTCTTCTGCAATTTCATCCCTGCCGTGGGATTCTTCATCGCCCTCATCCCGCCTCTTCTGATTGCCCTGCTGGACAGAGGCTGGGTGCAAGCCCTCTACGTGCTCGGCGCCTGGTGGCTCGTCAATGTCATCTTTGACAACGTCATCAAGCCGAAGTTCATGAAGGAAGGTCTTGATATGCCGCTGATTCTCATTATTGTTGGGGTTATTGGCTGGACGTGGGTGCTGGGGCCCGTGGGGGCCATCCTGGCGATACCGCTCACGATGGCAGTCAGCCGTCTAGCCCGTTTTACAGGAACGGCTTAACAGGCGAACGGGGGCGGCATCACCGCCTGCCTGATGAATGATCAACTAAAATCTGGAGGGGTTCCGTCATGAAAATCTCATCGGTACGGTGCTGCAAGGCCTTTACGCAACGGATTTTCCCCTGCCTGAAACTGCACCGGGCGGCGATCATTCCACTGCTGGTCATCCCGTGCCTGATCCTGGCGGGCGGTTGCTCAAAAAAGCCCCAGGAGGCCCCGCAACCGCCGGTCGTCGAGGTTATGCCCGTCATCCAGAAGGATGTTCCCATCTACCACGAGTGGGTGGGGACGCTGGACGGCACGGTGAACGCCACGATCCGCGCCCAGGTC
>JAXDCM010000118.1:0-11484 GCA_034677965.1 Syntrophales bacterium | reverse complement strand
AGCCCTTGCACCCTTTCAACGACCGGCAGGTGGGAATAAAAGAACTTTGCATCCACCTGTATGACCCTGCTGACTTGCACTCCGGCCCATTCCATCATCTTCCGGATGTCCTCCTCCAGGCCTTTCTCCTCAACCGGGGAGAATTTGAAAAAGAGCGGTTCAATGACATAGGGGGCGATGTACATTAGAAAAATGGTCATCACGGCAAAGAAACCCCATACCCAGAGCCACCAGAAGCCGGGACTCCAGCGAATGAATGTGAATGCCCCTGCTACCAGCAGGCACAGGAGCAAGACGCTGATGACCGTGGATTTGATCAGGTCCGTCAGCCAGAGTTTCTGGGTCGTGGTGCTAAACCCATATCGGTTTTCAACGTGAAAGGTCAGGTATAGGCTGAACGGGATATCGATCAGGGTTTCGGCCAGAGCAAGGAAAAGGAAGAACAGCAAACCGTTTACCACAAATGAATCCGCGAGGGATGAAACCCACCGGTCATAAAGGCCGAGTAAGCCGCCGAACATGAAGACCAGCAGCAGAACATTATCGACAGCCGACTGAACCATCTCTATCCGGCTTTTTTCAAATGTATAGGCCGACGCTCCGGCCAGGGTTTCCGAATCGCTCATCCCTTCAAAACCCGGCGGGACTTCCGCACCATGCAGCCTGAGATGGCCCAGGTTGATGGAACGGAGCCAAAAGCCGGAGGCAAGGACAAAAACAGAGAGAATGAACAGAATCACCGTCACAGTCATGACGGGATGATACTTCAGCAGAGGGGTAAAGTCGAGTTTTGCATGATTTTGCATGATTTTGGTTGATTTACGGGGGGCGACGCTGTATAGGCTTAGTCACGGTTCAGGCAATCCAACAATACTTTAGAGAGGGAGGCGGCTATGAACAAAGGGCAGTTGATCGATGAGGTGGCGAAGGTAACGTGCAGCAAGAAGGAGGCGGAACTGGCCGTGGACGCTACGTTGGCGGCAATCACGAAGGCGCTCAAGAAGAGTGATGCCGTCACGCTTGTGGGATTCGGCACATTCGGGGTGACCAAGAGGAAGGCCCGCATGGGCAGGAACCCGCAGACGGGCGCGGCCATCAAGATCGCCGCGAAGAAGGTCCCCGTGTTCAAGGCGGGGAAGGGCCTGAAGGACGCGGTAAAGTAAACCGGCAACCCCCCATCTCCAGCCATACTCGCTGAGCCGTCCCCCTCTCCGGGGAACGGCTCTTTTTTCAAGAAAGAACGTGTTTGACTTCGTCAAGCGGTTCCCACAGGAGGAATGAAAATGAACATCCCGAGCAACCAGAGTCCGGAGCCGCATTGGATCCTATGATGGCCCCCAATAGAAAATCCTTTAAGATCGCCTGTTTTACCATCGGAGGCGTGGGTTCCTTCGCGGTGTCGTTCTACTTTTATTATTTTTACTTTTTGATGAGGGACCAGTTCGGCTTCAGCAGCAGAGACAACCTTGCTTTTGCTGCGCTAAACGGTTTCGTGTATGTTTTTGCCTCCTGGCAGGCCGGGCGGTTCGCGCAACATCACGGCTATTTCAAAGCGCTCAAGCTTGGGTTGGGCTTCATGATTCTTGGGCTGGCGGCAGGCTCTCAGTTGTCTCAACTCGATTCCGCTGTCGGCTTGATTCTGGCCACCGTTGTGTTGACGATCGGCCAGTGCTTCCTGTGGCCTGCGATTGAAGCGCTCGTCAGCGAAGGCGAAGACATGAAGGGTTTGTCGCGTGCGGTCGGCATTTACAACGTCGTTTGGGCCGGAACACAGGCATTGGCTTTTTTTGGCGGCGGCATATTTGTGGAAAAATTCGGCTTCGGAACCCTTTTCGTTCTTCCGTTGGTACTGCTGACCACTCAACTGGCCTTGACTTTCCGGCTGGAGACCCACACGAACGGACTTGAACACCCCTCTACCGACAAACCGTCGACGGCGCCGATTCCCGATCCGTATCGCCCATCGCCCGCCAAGGCCAGGGCGTTTTTACACATGGCATGGATCGCAAACCCGTTCGCATACATTGCCATCAACACCTTCATCCCGCTGCTGCCCACATTGGCCGCGCGCTTCCAACTCTCACCCATGTTTGCGGGATTTGCCTGTTCGTTGTGGTCTTTCGCAAGGCTCGGAACATTCCTCGCGCTGTGGCACTGGACGGTCTGGCATTACCGGTTTCGATGGCTGCTGACCGCATTCGGGCTACTCGTCGTTTCGTTCGCGGCCATCCTGATCATACCGAGCCTGGCGGTCCTCCTCATGGCACAAATCTTTTTCGGCCTTGCCACGGGGCTGATTTACTACTCATCCCTTTTTTACTCGATGGATGTGGGCGAGACGAAAGGCGAGCATGGCGGCATCCATGAAGCCGCCATCGGCGTGGGCAACTGCATTGGCCCGGCCGTTGGAGCAACATCCCTGCAATTGTTTCCCCAGCAAGCCAACAGCGGCGCCATTGCCGTCAGCGTGCTGCTGCTGTGCGGCCTCGGCGGACTGCTGGCCGTTTGGAAAAGATCCCAAACCCGCTGACCGATCATTGACGAAATGTAAAAAGAATGCCAGATTAAGAAAAAAAGGAGGCCGTCATGGGGATTTTATCTTGGATCATTATGGGTTTGATCGTAGGCGCGCTGGCCAAATTCATCATGCCGGGAAAGGATCCCGGCGGGATTATCCTGACGATTCTGATCGGGATCGGGGGCGCATTCGTAGGCGGGTTTATCGGATCCTATCTGGGATTTGGGACCGTTACGGGGTTCAATACCGTCAGCCTGTTGTTGGCGATTGGCGGGGCGATCCTTCTGCTCATTCTTTACCGCATGATCAAACGATAAAGCGCTTCCCCGCCAAGAATCGGGCCCGACAGTGGGATGCATCTTTTCCTGGATCAGGGAAAGGGAAAAAATGAAAAGATGTCACGCATGCCGGAAGGTTCTGGAAATCGAGACTCCGGTGGGCAGACGGGAAACCTGTCCGTTCTGCGGATCCGATCTGCACTGCTGTCTCAATTGCGTCTTCCATGAGGCGGGGTCCTACAATGAATGTCGTGAACCCCAGGCCGAAAGGGTTATGGAAAAGGATCGGGGCAATTTTTGTGATTTCTTCGTTTTTAGAGATGCCGAACCGGACGGAAAAAGAAAGGATTCGACGGGTTCTGCCAAAACAAAGATAGAGTCCCTTTTCAAGGCTCCAGATTCGTAATGATCATGCTCAGACATTGCCGGTTGGGACTGGAAAACGACCAGGGAGGACGTTATGAAAAAGTTATATTTGTCCGACAGCGATCGCAAGATCGGCGGCGTATGCGGCGGTCTTGGGGAATTCTTCGATAAAGACCCCACCCTCATACGGATCATCTTTATTCTGCTTATTCTTTTTTCGTTCGGCTTCGGCATCCTCGCCTATCTGGCCATGTGGCTCATCATGCCGAACAAACCGAAAGACGCTTAATGCTTCTTGGAGGGAAAAATTTGATATCGCGCATCGACCATGTATCCATCGCGGTCAGGGACCAGGCGAAGGCCGAGCATTTTTTTCGCGACATCCTGGGGGCCGTTCCGGGCGCCGGGATGGACGATCCCAGGACGAGGTTTTTCTGGCAGCTCTTTTCCCTGGGAGATCTGTCCCGTCTGGAGATCATCTCGCCCACAGGCGAGGGAAGCTTTTTGGACGGTTTTCTGAAAGACCGGGAGGGAGGAGTCCACCACATCACCCTTCAGACACCGGACCTCCGCAAGGCGATTTCCCATCTGGAGGAGCAGGGCATTCCCTTTTTCGGATACAACAAGTATCCCGGCGGCATCTGGAAGGAGATTTTCATCCATCCCCGCCATGCCTTCGGCGTCCTGATCCAGATTGCGGAATTCACGGCCGCCGACTGGCTGTCGGAGAATGTTAAACTTCCTGCCGAAACGCGGTGGCATGTGGAGAAAACAGAAACTGGGGCAACCTTCACATTTTCCCATCCCGGAGGCGGCACGGTTGCGCTGGATCTGAACCGAACCGAACTGCAGCAACTGATGGACTCGTTGCACGACGTCATCGCGAGCGATGCCCCAGATGCATAGCAGGGAAACCTTACCCACCGCAATACACGAGACACAGTGTGAATACAGCGCATGATCTCCCTTCCCCCCGAAAACAGGGGAAAGGGAATATGCGAGAGAAGTTCGGTGAAATTACGTGCCGATGTGGGTGTAAACGGACATGTTGCTCTCGACCTTCTGAACACCCTCAATCCCTGAAATCAGGCTCACATAGCGCCTGCCTTCCAGGCTTGAAAAGACATTCCCACGCAGGGTCACCACGCCAGCCCCTACTTCGACACGGATGTTTCTGATATCCGCATTCAGAAGAACGGCTTCAACCTTCAACTGAAGGATTAAGTCATCCAATCGTTCGCGCGGTCTGGAGGTTCGCATATCCTTTGTTGCCTCAACGGCTGAAATCGCACGCAAGATGATATCGACGGACAGATCCCTCGGAAAATTACGAGTGCTGATCGTAAGATCGTAGAGCTCTGGGTTCTCCCAATCGGCATCTAAAAAGGCTCGGAGGAATCCCCCTGATTCCCGGTCGCTCTGTTTCAAAATTCGGGATAATTCTTTCTCGCTTTCTCCGCTCTCAGCCATGAGACGCTGGATGCGGTCCTGAAGCGGAGCGATGATCCGGACATGAAGGATTCCAGGAATCCCCCTCAGAAGGACCTGTCCGCCGCGGCCGACAATCACCACATTGTCCTTCCGGGCAGCTTCGTAAATGACCATCTGAATTGCATAGAAAAATTTCCGGCCTTGGTTCTGCCAATTTGCCCAGAATGGGGGGCTTTTTTCATCATATTTTTCCACTTCCGGCCCCTTTAAACCGTGAGCTGCGAGCCCCTGCTCAATCCCTTCTCTGTCCAAATATTTGTATTGCAGTTTACCGGCCACATCCTGGGCTATTTCCGTTCCCAAGCTTCCCATCTGCCGAGAAATCGTGATTACTGCCATGTCAATCCCTCCCTTCATCATTGACTCTACACACGGAAGTATTTCTGTCCCCTAAAATTGAAGACATTCTTATTCCCCGCCACGGAAGCCGCAAAACTCTGTTCTCCGGCACCAGAATGAGTCCCATGATCACACTACTCAGTTGCATATATTTTACTGACCTATAGGTCACCATGCCGGAGCGCAATTTTTCTGAGGGTACCCAAGTATTCCTGGTAACGATCCAGATAAAAAGCCAATCCTCTGGAGAAATTTCTTCCAATAATACCATCCAGATAAAGTTGACTGATTTCCTTCTCTCTCTGAAGAACACACTGTGAACGGACAAAAATTTGACGTTCATCCCGTGACATGGCCGGGATGCGGTATTTCAACACGCTCCTGGCCCGAGGCTGATACATCCAAAAATAGAGGAGATCTAAGGCATTTATAATGATAATCCTTTCAAGATCTTTGGCCTCACTGCCGATGGTCTGGATAAATGTTTTCGGTGACTCAAGCATTTCCAAAACATTTGTCTCCGGGAATAAAAGTTCCAGTCGGGCAAAGGTGTCGAAAAGTTGACGAAGCTTTGCCTGATAGTCGACCATCCGTATGTTGATATTTTCATAACGATCGGCAAAGCCTTCGATGATGCCGGCAACACAATCAGAAGCCGTTTTTGAGATTATGGCAGCCCATTTCTGCAAGACATCGTTGACTCCGGCAATCCCAATCCCCGTTAGGAGGCTTCCGAAGGCTATATTGAACAGGATGGCGAGCGGGATAGACAGGATGCTTCGGAAGAAATTACCGAATATCGCGCCGCGAGGCAAGCCGCGGAAGGCGTTGTGGCTGGAAAGGTAAAGGCCATTGGTCAAGCCCATGACGGCGTAAAGGAGAGAAGGGTTTGTGGTGGTCGTAATTTCGAAAGTCCGATCCAGAATCGCCGTTTTCACGATGTAATCCAGAAGTGGAACAGAAAATCCGGTGAAGAGAAGTGAATCCGTGAGTCTGCTCCAACTCACATAGTCGTTCCAGCGAAGCAAAGGGGAGCGTCGAAAGCCACCTCCACCGAGAACGGATTGAAGGATGTTGCGCAGCCCGGTGATTCCGAACCAGATAAAAGCCCCTCCATATGCCAAAAACCGCCATTCCTGGGTCAAGGCAAACGTCAGAAAAGCCGGAATGAAACCGATCACAACCTTGATTGCATTCTGGATACCACTGTTCATATATCGCCAGGAGATCCCTGTCCTGGCCTGGGATATTTTTTCATTCAGATACAACTCATTACCACCCTCCTCGTGCAATCCTCCAAGAGGGATGACATTCCCGGGCGTTTCCATACGGGTGGCATTGTCCTGGATTTCCCAGTCCTGCTTTCGTTCTTTCCCCAAATGTTTCAATCCAGGCAGGAGATTGGCGAAATATTGGAGCCATTTTTTCATTGCCCCGGAAGCGATATAAGGTACGACGGTTGTACGCAGATAAACCGTCATCCGAATAGGAAGAACAAAGACCTTCGGTCCGAGGGTATGCTGAATTGCCTTTTGGGCACGCCGTGTCAAGGTTCCCCGGATGATCAATCCCATGCCGTACCGATGAGGGGATCGCCCCGTGGAATCGCTGCCGATGTATGATCCGAGAGGGACGCCTCGGTAGTGAGATTGAAGTGCCGGGATGTCGCGGAGAATTTTTGTCAGCTTGGCACAACGATCATCACGGTCCGGCCGTTCCGACTTTTCAATACGTTGGCGCATCTCAAGAATCATCTTTTTCAATGTAATGACATTCCCTTTGTTGATGGCCGTCTGTAATTCGCTGATTTTCTGATAGTGCGATGTCTTTCCGTCAACATGGTCTTTCAGATTGAAGATTTCCAGGTGCGTGATCATTCCTTTGCAATCAAAGAGCATCTCCAGGACATCTTCAACGCAGAGATCACTGAGATTGAGGCAAATGCGGTATCCTGCATGCAGATGATCCAGTGTCTCCACAAGTTCATGGGGTGTCACCATCAAGAGTCTTGGGGCATCTGTATCCACCGGCGGGAAGTTCGGATCGTGCAGCGAAGGATTGCATGTCGGCTTCAAGTATCGAACGACTACCGCCTCCGAATCGAACTCGTTCATTCTTTCCACAAGCGTTTCCATCTGCCGGCGTTCCTCTTGGTTCGCCTGCGGATAGCGGTTTCGAATTTCTGCTACGCGGATCTTCATCAAAGGAAGCAGACGGCTATGAATGAATTCAGACAAGTGGAGAATCGATGCCTGTCCACCGGCTACGAAAGAAAGAAAGTCCGTTGTTTCCAACGGCCCCAAGTTGATTCCGAATTCTTCATTGATGGACAATCGATGCTTTCGATTGAACTCCTGCAGAACATCGATGACATAGTGCTTTTGATATTCGGAGACCCGGCGCCCCTCTTCCATAAAAGCCTGAACATGCGAATCTGCTAAAAATGAGAGGAAATCCTTGGCATCACAAAAGCCTCTGGGCACCCATATAAATCGAATATTACGCCCTCGGAACTGCGCCCCGACGGACACCCCGATACGGATGATGATCCCCATAATCTCACCGGCCTTGAGAAGTTCGGACGCAGCCTCTGCCGGCACAAAATTATAGTAGATCACGGTCAGACGTCGGATCCCTTTTATCCAGGCATCCATGATCAGATGCGTCGGGGTTTTACGTCCCTTGGTGTTGGCGTCGTGAACATGGTCGTCAAAGGCAATCTGGTTCCAATTTTCCGGCATTTCAAGCAGGTGGTACCGTGCCAACTCCCGACGAATCAGGCGCGGTTTCCCGGATACGGCCATACGAAAATCATGGGCTAATTCCAGTCGACTCCTAAGGTCTCCCTCTTCTCGGACCAGTTCTTTCATGATTTGGAGCAAAACCCTCGCCGTATTCCTCTTTAGGGAACTATGGGCAATGTTCAAGACCTCATCATGTAACGTTTGCAAAGCACTGAGGCGGTCATCGGCTTTACCGACTTCCAGGGATTGAAGGAGATTGATCATGGCATGTGCAATCCTGAAATCCTGGGATGCAGCCATCTCTTTGATCCCGTGAGGATGGAGATAAGGATTCAGCAAATCCTGAAAATTCTTCCTTGATACCTCCCGATTCAGAACATCATGAACCATCTTTAGGAGGTCATGGTCTCTGGTGTCGAATAGAAAACGGTCAAATGATAGGTTCATGGCAATCTCTTCGCGAAATGGATAATAAAAACGTTCATTAAAGTGAAATGACCCTACGAGACCCGTTTGCCGACGAAGATGTTTAATCGGTCTGCAATATCTTCGGCATCGTCGGCTATTTGGTCTATCTGCTTCGCAAAGTAACGAAGCTGCATTTTGTGGCCTAAATTGAGATCTTTCCTTGCAAATATTGCCCGCTGTAGCCTTGTGGATACTTTGTCTGTCTCCTTCTCCCAGAATGAGACTTTGTGGATATGGTCAGCCACAGAATAGATATCGTTGAAAAATGCCCGGCAGGAACGAAGATCAGCCTCGACAGCCTCAACGGTATATTTGAGGAGATCCCTGAAATCTTGCTTGAACTCTTCACTGATAACCGGACGTTCAATCTCTATTTCAGAAACCACCTCTTTCAATTGATCCAGCAGAGCATCCATATTTTCGAGCAGTTCCAAAACATCGGCACGTAAGTCGGGAATCAATGTTTTTCGATAGAGCGTCTCCACGATGGAGCGCCGTAGCATATCTCCCTGCTTTTCCGTATCGCGAATGCAGGTCAGGGACGCGGCAAATGCATCAAGATTCCCCTTTAGATAGGCATCAACTCCGCTCTGACAAAACATTCCCGCCTCACTGATTTTATCTGCCAATTCATCAACCATCTTCCCCATATCCACTTCCTTTTTCAGGATTCCGATTCCCATACAAGTACCCCCCTTATAATCCATACAAAAAATTGGAAAATTCTAATGATTTTAAATTTTGGATTTCATTTCGTATGGTTTGGGAAGATAGTATGTTGGAATGAAACAAAAGGAAATGTTAAAAGATTTTATATGGAATTGATATTCGATATCTTATATGAAGAGTTAAAGGAAATGCCCAAAGAAAGTTCTGGCATTTATCGATATAATCTTATTATATTAAATACTTATAAATATTTATGCACGATGGGCGGAAAAGACATATTAGAATATCTTATATTAAACACAACCAATAACTATCAAGGTAGGGATAGCAGATAAGAGCGGAGATTGGTGTCCTGCTTGTTGATCCCCAGTTTCTTCCGAATGTGATATCTATGAAGATCCACAGACCCGGGAGATATATTCAATAATAACGAGATTTCTTTTGTTGTCTTTCCATCTTTGATCAAACTGGCCACCTGAATTTCTTTTGGCGTCAGATCGATGTATCGCGATGAAATGCTTGTTAAAAATGGCGATATGATATCGTTCAGGTGTGTTTCAAGGGTTTCGATGCAGGCCTTTTGTTCTGGATTCGGTTGACTCTTTTTCAATTTTTCCACATAGGGGATGACCTGATCCTTGACATTTGATAGAAATATTTCTTCCGCCTCTTTTTTATCTTCTTCCCTCTGTTTGAGCAACACCTTAAGGGCAGAGTTGACCTCTTCCAGATTCTTGGATTTCATTTGCAGTTCACTTTCGCGTGCCTTCAGGTCATTTTCCGCCTGCTTAATTTGGGTGATGTCCGTACTGACTCCAATCAATTGCACTACATCACCTTCCTCATTTTTCAAAGGAATTCTTATACTTAAGACCCAGTGGGAATTCCCATTGGCATCCGTAAAATGTTCTTCATTTTCAATCCGGGATTTATCATGGCTTAGCAAGGATATATCAGCACGCTGGATGATTCTTGCAAGATCTGAATCAGAAGTAAGATCTTGAATCTTCATCCCAATTAACTGTTCCGGCAAGATTCCCAATGTATCTGCAAAAATGCGATTGGCAAGGATAATGCGATTTTGTTGATCGATCACGTAGATCATATTGGGGTTTGCATCAATCACATTTCTGAGAAATATCCTTTGATTCTCAATCCTCTTTCGAGCATTCAAACGTTCGGTGATGTCTCTCACAGCAGACAGACGCACTCTTTTCCCATACCAAGTAACCTTGGAAGCCGAAATTTCTACAGGGAAAACACTTTCGTCTTTTCTTCGATGAAATATAAATTCCTTCAGCAATTCCTGTCCATCCTGCCTTATTGAAGTGTCCAAACCCTTGGAATCGAGATCTCCTCTCTTCATCCCCAGGAATTCTTCGCGATAAAATCCATAGAGTTTTTCGGCAGCGGCATTGACTTCGAGAATCTGATCTGAATCTTCTTCGATTAGAAAAAGAGCATCCGACTCCAATTCAAATAACTGGCGGTACCGTTCCTCACTTTCCTTCAGAACAATTTGCGCATGCTTTCTGGCCATGAGCTCATCCATGCTTTTTTGATAGAGGATCTCTATCTTTTTAAGCGGGAAAAAGGCGCCAAAAGAGGCCACTATTCCGGCAAAAACAATTGTAATGACATGAGATTGCCATAGAATAATGTCCGCAAAAATCGCTTGCTTGATCGCTTCATAGATGGAAAAAAATATACATGTGATGAGGGCAATTTTGAGGAGTACGGGTATCAGTTTTTTAAACAATTTTTTATTGTCGAAATCACTTTCCCGGACTTTTTCCGCCATCAACAGGTATTTCTCATTACCAGCATCCGGTTCCAGCGCGACTTCGTTTCTTAGCGCTTTTTTCGGTGAATTTTCGTTGAGAATCTGCTTACATAAATGCATCAACTCATTGAGATTTTTTTCCATTTCACTGGTCGACATCTCATCCTCCCATATCGGCAGCTTTCTGCAGAGTCTTATTTTGAAGGCATGCACCTTAATTATATACACATGTATCACATTGGGGTCGATTTGCACAATTTTCATCTGAATGGCTCTAACCGATTTTGCAAATGTGATCCTTTCCTATGCCAAGAACTTACAGGTTCAGCAACGCCCGTTCATTGCTCACAGAAGCTTTTCCCCGCGAATGCCGATATTGTTAAAAGAGGCTTCGGAGAAAAATCGAGGTCGTTTGCGGTCGAGAAGTCACTCATCCCGCATAGGATGATTCGATGTTTGTTGCCTGCAATCGCTGTGTGTATCTACGATGAGGACGCTTTCTTTCCTTTCCCGAGCGTTTCGATGGTCAGGAAGTACAGTCCGGAAGTGAATGCAAGGCAAACAGAGCAGAACAGAAATGCCGTTTTAAAGGCGGGGGCTCCCAACGCTTCACCGGGATACAGGGATTGCATCAGATGACCCAGCCCCTGAAGAAATACGGCGACCCCCGTCATGGTGAAGAAATTGACACCGGTCATGGCCGTTCCCGCATATTGAACAGGCATTCTCTCCTTGATATGAGCATAAACGATCAGCCCGACGCCGGAAAAAAAACCGAATCCGAAAAAGAGAACCGACAACAAGGTCAAATCGGCGCCCCGGGGAAGA
>JAXDCM010000117.1:0-10632 GCA_034677965.1 Syntrophales bacterium | reverse complement strand
CCCGGCGCTAATTGATATACAAATATCATCAAGAGTTAATCTTTTGATTTCCTCCCTAAACGTCAGCAGCTCATCCCGATAATACTCATACTGTTTCTTTCGCGCCTCCAGCTCCGCCTCCAGCTCCGCCTCCAGCTTAGTCAAGGTGTCCAGAATCTTTACGATCTCTTGTTGGATGGCAAGGGGCGGGATGGGGATGGGGAATTTTAGAATCGCAGACTTATTACCTCGCGGCATTTTTGCCCCTTTTGCAAACTTCATATCAAAATTGAAAAAATCGTCTGACGAAAGCAGGTAATACAGAAACTCGGATTGTAGCATTTCTTTGTTGTTTATCTGAATTGCCAGAACATCCCCATTCGTTCCTCCGGTATGAATCGCACGCCAAATCTTTTTGAGATACGGCCGAATATTACCGAGCAAAACATCACCGGATTCAAAGCGAGTCAAATTCCCCGTCGTGGGCACGTAATTTGATTTCGTTTTCCCTTGTTTATTCGGCAGCAAATTATCAACGCCAACATAATTTTCGTTATTCAGGTCGGCGGCTGCAATACGCTGTCTTGAATATTGTGCAATCTCCCCCAACTCCTTAAACTCCACTCCCTCGGGACAAAGCTCGGCAATCAGTTTTTCGATTTTATTCATCTTCATCCTTTTACCACTAACCACTAACCGTTAACCATCGCCTTCCAAATCCGCCACAATCTCATCAATCGCTTTTCGCAGTTCGTTCTGCCGGGCAACAATGCCTTTAATTTCGGCGTTGAGTTTCTTGATATCAATGACTTCTCTGGTGTCTTTCTGCGCAACATAGGTGGATACCGCGATGTTGTAGTCGTTTTCTTCAATGGTTTTGTTAGCCACCAGCTTGGCAAAATGCGCCCCGTCCTTGCGTTTGGCAAACGCGTCAAGAATTTTGGCCCGGTTTTCATCGGTCAATTTGTTTTTGTTGCCGCCGCGCACAAATTCGGCTGATGCGTCTATAAAGAGGGTTTTGTTATCTTTCTTGCTTTTTTTAAGCACGATAATGCAAGTGGCGATGGTCGTGCCGAAAAAAAGATCGGGCGGTAGCTGGATCACGGTATCTATGTAGTTGTTATCGACCAGATATTTGCGGATCTTCTGCTCAGCGCCGCCTCGATACAGGACGCCGGGAAATTCAACGATCGCCGCCGTGCCGCTGGTGGAAAGCCAGGAGAGCATGTGCATGGTAAAGGCAAGATCGGCCTTGCTTTTAGGCGCCAAAACACCTGCCGGTGAAAAGCGCGGGTCGTTGATGAGAAGCGGATTGCTGTCGCCCTCCCACCTGATGGAATAGGGCGGATTGGAAACGATGGCGTCAAAGGGTTCATCATCCCAGTGCTTGGGGTCGGTCAGTGTGTCGCCGTGGGCAACATCAAAGTGATTGTAGTTGATGTCGTGCAAAAACATATTGATACGGCAGAGGTTATAGATCGTAAGATTGATTTCCTGCCCGAAGAACCCTTGCCGGACATTTTCCTTTCCGAGAACCTTGACGAATTTGAGGAGCAGCGAGCCGGAACCGCAGGCGGGGTCATAGACCTTGTTCACTTCTTTTTTACCGACGGTAGTGATTTCGGCCAGCAGTTCACTGACTTCCTGCGGGGTAAAAAACTCGCCGCCTGACTTGCCGGCATTGGCGGCGTACATGGTCATCAAAAACTCATAGGCGTCACCGAAGGCGTCAATCGTGTTGTCGTAATAATTGCCGAGCTGCAAATCTCCGATTGCCTCTAAAAGCTTGACCAGTTTTTGGTTTCTTTTTTCTACCGTTGGCCCAAGCTTGTTGGCATTCACATCAAGATCATCAAACAAGCCTTTGAGATCATCTTCACTGTCCGACCCTTTGGCGGAACTTTCGATGTTGCGGAATATCGCGGCCAGCGTTTCGTTGAGGTTGGCGTCATGGCGCGCTTTGGCGCGGACATTGACAAAAAGCTCGCCCGGCAAAATATAAAAACCTTTTTCCTTTACGGTATCCGCTCGACCGAACTCCGCCTCTTTGTCTGAAAGTTTGGCGTAGTCGAAGTCTTTATTGCCGCCGCGCCGTTCGTCTTCATTGATGAAGCTGGTGAGATTCTCGCTGATGAAGCGGTAAAATAGCATCCCTAAAACGTATTGCTTAAAGTCCCAGCCGTCCACGCTGCCGCGCAAGTCGTTAGCGATCTGCCAGATGGCGCGGTGCAGTTCTGCGCGTTCCTGCTCTTTGGTTGTATTGCCATTATTTGCCATTATTATTCTCCAAATCTGCCTACTTTACGTCAATCACAATGCCTTAGAGAATATTTTGCGATTTCAGGATGGTTTTGCATGCGGTTTCTTCCGCTCGATGTATTATTGTTTCCTTGGCCCAAAACTGACCATGTCTCCTAACTGTAAGACAGTTTCAATCTGCCCGGCGGCCTTCATGATCATATAGAAATGGATGTCGTCCGTCGCTGTATGGGTCTTCACATAATCCGCTAGATACGCCTCTGAATTGGATTCAACGCCGTTACGCTGGCAAACGAGATAGGCGACCGACTCCGCTTCCAGCTCGACCTGTGTATGGGTCAATGAGTATCTTTTGCCTATTTTCAGGTATTTGTCCGGCCCCAGATGCCCGAGGTAAAGATGGGCCAGCTCATGGATCAGTGTGACAAACTGGACATTGGGGTCGTGTTTGCCGTTGACCCGGACACGATACGCCGGGCGATTTTTAGCATCGGTGGAACGCTCTATAATTTCTGTTCCTTCCTTTTGGGGTCCGGCCCCTTCTTGCTTCTGTCCGGTTTGAATATGCCCGGCATGGGCATCCCCATATTCAATCAACTTGAGTTCAATCCCTTGTCGCGAAAGGAGAAACTGAAATTGCACAATTTCACTTTTCGTCAGGCTTCCTGTCGCCCGAAAAGCGTGCAACACGGAATCGGGAAGAGGATCGCCTTCTGTATCGTCCACATCATAGACAAAGGCAACCGGACCAAAGGGCCATAATATCACCAGCGGCCGTGCCTCTTCTTTGACCTCCCGGCCAAAACGGGTGCGCCAGTCGTATTTTGAAGCGGCAAAACGCAGACCGGGTTTTTGCACGTTGAGCAGAAAGGCGTTAAATGGCGCAAAGTTGGGAAGTTTTATCACAAAGTCAAGCAGTTCCTTGTAATCCTTTGAAGAGTGGTAGAGGCGGCTTTCATTCAGAAGATTGTCGAGGAGGGACTTTACATTATCCTCATCGGGAATGCCAGGTATGCTCAACTGTGGCATCATTTGCTATAGCCTCCTCCCCAAAAAGAAAAATCCCGCTTTCCTGTCCGGATAAAGCGGGATTTGATTAATTTTGGATCATGCCTCTATCCCCATCCATCTGGTTGGAAATGTGAAGGAATTTATCTGGCGCTTGCTACTCCTTACCCAAAGAAGTTTTACCGGAACTATAATCTGTCGAAAATGAAAGTCAAGTTCTTTATATGATTCTCACTTTGTCCCTTTACCCATTCGAGGTCTTAAACGGAATCACTACGGCACCGGCCTTCAGTCCATCAAGATAATCCGCCCATTGCTGCATCATCTTCCGGCGTTCTTCAAGGTGGGCCGTCCGGTTGTATGCCCGCCCATTCGGATCACGCACGGCGTGGGCAAGCTGATGTTCGATATAATCAGGACGGACATGCAGGACTTCATCGAGGATGGTCCGCGCCATTGCCCGGAAGCCGTGGCCGGTCATGGTGTCCTTGTCATAACCCGCGTGCCTCAGTGCCGCATTGACGGTGTTTTCAGACATGGGCCGGGCATGGGTGCGAACGGAAGGGAAGACATAACGGCCTGCCCCGGTATATTCATGCAGTTCCTTCAATATCCCTATCGCCTGATTGCAAAGGGGTACGATGTGGGCCTGTTTCATCTTCATCTTGTGCGCCGGAATGTTCCATACGGCTTCATCGAGATTGATCTCCGCCCACTCTGCATGCCTGAGTTCTCCAGGACGAACGAATAAGAGAGGTGCGCGGCGCAGGGCGCACTTGACGACAAAGCCGCCTTGGTAGCCGTCTAATGACCTTAGAAGGGGCGCCACCTCTTTCGGGTCTGTTATGGCGGCATGATGTTTGACCTTTGGCGGGGGTATTGCCCCCCTTAAATCGCCGGAAGGGTCGCGCTCCGCCTTTCCCGTGGCGACGGCGTACCGGAAAACCTGCCCTGCAATAGCTCGCAGCCGGTGCGCTAATTCAAGCGCCCCCCGGCTCTCGGCGCGACGCAAGACGGAAAGCAGTTCCGGCGCTTTGATTTCATTGATGGGGCGCGATCCCAACCAGGGGATCAAGTCGTGATTCAATCGGCTCAGAATAGTAGCAGCATGTCTTGGAGCCCACGAGGGCGTGAAAGCGGTATGCCATTCGCGGGCTACAGACTCAAAGGTTTCTTTCTCTGTTGCGACAGCCTGTTTTTTGGCCTTTTTGACAGCTCCGGGGTCAATGCCTTGGGCAAGCTGCCTTCGCATTTCTTCACGTTTTTGACGCGCATCTTGCAGACTAATTTCCGGGTATGATCCCAAAGCAAGCTTCATCTCTTTATTATTGAAACGATATTTAAACCGCCACAACTTACCACCAGAAGGAGTTATAAGGAGATATAGACCGCCCCCATCAAATAACGAAATTGGTGTTTCTTGCGGTTTGGCTTTTTGAACCTTCATGTCCGTTAAAGGGATAATTCGTTTCGGCATGACGATACCTCCATTTTGGGTACCCGCGATATATTATGGGTACCCGTTACTTGATTTTAGGCACCCATAACAGCCGGATTTTGATGAATCGCATAACACATTATTGGACGGAAGGCAGGAAAAAACCCGCTATTTCTAACGGGTTTTTGTACTTCTTTGGACTGTCTTGGATTATGAATTGGCGGAGGGAGCAGGATTCGAACCCGCGAACCTTTCGGTCAACGGTTTTCAAGACCGCCGCCATAGACCACTCGGCCATCCCTCCGGTCGTGTTCGGAATGTTAACTCGCGGGTGGAATCCTGTCAATGCCCCGCATGTAAGGCCTCAGGACCTCCGGGATGACGACGCTGCCGTCTGCCTGCTGGTGGTTTTCCATCACGGCGACGGTCGTCCTTCCGGCCGCCAGTCCCGAACCGTTTAACGTGTGGACAAACTCCACCCTGCCGCTTCCCTCGCGGCGAAAGCGGATCGACGCCCGCCGGGCCTGGAAATCCTCGAAGTTGCTGCACGAGGAGATTTCCCGGTAGGCGTCCTGCCCGGGCAGCCAGGCTTCCACGTCGTAAGTCTTGGCGGAGGAGAATCCCAGATCGGCCGTGCATAGGCTGACCGTCCGGTAGGGAATGTTCAGCCGCTTCAGCACTTCCTCAGCGTTCAGGGTCAGCTTTTCCAGTTCGTCGTAGGAGGTTTCCGGCGTGGTGAACTTGACCATCTCCACCTTGTTGAACTGATGCTGCCGGATCAGACCCCGGGTGTCCTTCCCGTAGGAGCCCGCCTCGGCGCGGAAGCAGGGGGAATAGGCCACATAATAAACGGGAAGGTCCTTCTCGTTCAGAATCTCGTCCCGGTGGATATTGGTCACCGGGACCTCCGCCGTGGGGATCAGGTAATAATCCGTCTTCTCCACCTTGAACAGGTCCTCGGCGAATTTCGGAAGCTGCCCCGTACCGGTCATGCTGTCCCGGTTCGCCATGAACGGGGGAAGCATCTCGGTGTACCCGTGCTCGGCGATGTGCAGATCGAGCATGAACTTGACGATGGCCCGCTCCAGCATGGCCCCAAGCCCGCGGTAAAGGGTAAAGCGGGCGCCGGTGATTTTCGCGCCCCGGGCGAAATCCAGGGTTCCCGTCATTTCTCCGATTTCCCAGTGGGGCCTCGGATGGAAGTCGAAAATCCTTTTCTCCCCCCAAGTGCGGACGACCGGGTTGTCCTCGGAGCTTGTCCCGTATTCGACGGATTCGTGCGGAATGTTGGGGATGGTCATCACTATCTCGCCCAGCGCATCCTCGGTCGCCTTGAGCGAGTCATCCAGCTCCTTGATGCGCGCCGAGACGGCCCCCATTCGAGCGATCTGGGCGGAGGCATCTTCCTTCCGCTTCTTCCTTTCGCCGACCTCCTTAGATACGGTGTTGCGCTCGCTTCTCAGCGCCTCCACTTCCTGAAGGATATCAAGCCGTTTCGCATCGAGAGCGGTGAAAGGACCGAAATCCATCTCCTGGCCCCGCTCCAGCATCTTCCGGCGGACCCGTTCGACGTTCTGCCTCAAAAATTTAATATCCAGCATGATCTGACCTTCCCTTTGAAGGCGGTTTCCCTAACATTTTGCCCTTCCGAAGTCAATGATTTTATCGGAACGACCGGGCAATCCCCCGGCTTCAGGACCGAGCGAATTTCCGCTTCCCGATCCTCACCAGGGTCACCATTTCCGGAACCCGGATCACGGCGCAGACACCGAAGAAAGTCACCGCCCCGGCCGCGACAGCCGCAACCAGGAAGGAGAACCTTTCGCTGAAGGAGCCACCCGTTTTCCAAGGAAACAGGATTTCGACTAGGACAATGGCCCCCCACATGACCGCCGAGGCGGCCAACGTCTTGAAAACGGACCGATAGAAGTCGCTGTCCACAAAGGGACCGATTTTCCGCTTCAGGACGACGGCAAGCACGGCGACATTGACCGCCGAGGCGATGGAGGTGGCCAGCGCCAGACCGCCGTGCTGAAGGGGAAACATCAGGATGACGCTGCAGGCCACGTTCACCACCAGCGCCGCAATGGCGGCTTTCATGGGATTCCGGGTATCCTGGAGCGAATAGAAAGCGGAGACGATCACCCGGATGACCGAAAAGGCCCAGAGGCCGACGCTGTAGTAGAGGAGGGCTTGGGCGGTGAGGGCGGTGGACCGCGCGTCGAAATGTCCCCGCTGAAAAAGGACCGAGATGATCGGCTCCCGCAGGGCGATCAGGGCGATCATCGCCGGGATGGTAATGAACAGAATCAGGCGGAGCGAGAAGGCGATCGTCTTCTTGAAATCCTCAAAATACCCTTTTGAAATCTGCTCGGACAAGCTGGGCAGGGTCGCCGTCCCCACGGCAATGGCAAAGACGCCTAGGGGAAGCTCCACGATCCGGTCGGCATAATAGAGGTAGGAAACGCTGCCGCCGGGCAGCAGCGAAGCCAGGATCGTTCCGACGAGGACGTTGATCTGGTAGACGGCCGCGCCGAAAACGGCCGGCAGCATGAGCAGGCCGATCCGCTTGATGCCGGGATGCCGGAAGCGGAAGTCGGGTTTCAGACGAACCCCCAGCCGAACCAGAAACGGCCACTGCATCGCCAGTTGCAGAACGCCGCCGGCCATGACGCCCACGACCAGCGCCAGGATCGGCTCCCGGAAAAAGTCCCGCAGCGTCAGCGTCGCCAGGATCATGGAAAGGTTGAGGACGACCGGGGAGAGCGCCGGCGCCGCGAAATGGCGGAGTGAGTTCAGGATGCCCATGCAGAGGGCGACGAGCGAAATGAAAAAGATGTAGGGAAACATGAGGCGGTTGAGGAAAACCGCCAGGTCGTACTGTGCGGGAACCCGCGTGAAGCCGGGGGCCATGACGGTGACGACGAGCGGCGAGAAAATCACGCCGGCGATGCAGACGGCAACCAGGATGACGGAGAGGAGCGTGAAGGCGATGCTGGCCAGCTCGAAGGCCTCCTCGCGCGATTTCCGGTTCAGGTATTCGGTGAAGACAGGCACGAAGGAAATGGTGAGGGACCCTTCGCCGAGAAGCCTCCGCAGCAGGTTGGGGATCCGGAAGGCGACGAAAAAAGCGTCGGTCACGATCCCGGCGCCGAAGAAACCGGCCACCACCATGTCCCGAATGAACCCGAAAACCCGGCTCAGCATCGTGGCCAGGCCGACGATGCCCGCGGCCCTGGCGACCTTCGCGTCTTCCCGGCTGTGCGGACGCTCACTCTCCATGGCGGAACGATTCCGGAATAGCGCGCAAAACGTCGCCGGGCGTCAGGCCGGCAACCGTGACCCGCTTGTTTTTCGATTTGTGGCCGGCGGCGATGGCGATGTCGGACTTTTTCACGTTGAGGAGCGACGACAGGAAACGGATGCACTCCTCGTTGGCCCGGCCCTCGACGGGCGGCGCAGTGATCCTGATTTTGAGGGCGTCGCCGTGAAGGCCCGCCAGTTCGCATTTCGAGGACCTGGGCAGGACCCGGATTTGAAAGGAGACCCCCCGGTCCGTCTCCCTGACCGTCAGCATGGGCGCCGGCTACCTCGCGTGAATCGCCATCTGCATCATCGTCCGGACCAGGAACTGCTGCAGGAAATAGATGGCCATGATGACGATGACCGGCGAGATGTCGATACCGAGGCCCCCCATCGGAATCCATCTGCGGACCGGGGCCAGCACCGGTTCCGTGGCGCGTTGAAGGAAATTGACGATGGGATTGTACGGATCCGGGTTGACCCAGGAAACCACCGCCCGGCCGATGATAAGCCACATGTAGAGGGTCAGCCCCATGTCAATGATTTTGGCAAGGGCGAAGATCAGGTTTTCCAGAACAAACATGGCCTCTCCTGTTCCCGGTCAGGGCAGCGACTCGGCAAATCTTCGAAGGACCCGGTTGAACGCCTCCGCGTTTTCCTGCATGGGGTAATGCCCCGCGCCGCTGATCGTCTCGAGCTGTGCGCCGGGAATGCGGTCCTTCAGGTATTGGGACATCGGCGCCGGAGTCATCTTGTCGTCGTCGCCGCAGACGATCAGGGCGGGCACGCGAATCCGGGAGACCGCTTCCGCGACGTCGAACCGGCTGCACGCCAGAAAGTCGCCATAGAGGGTTTCGGGGTCTGCCCGGGACAGGCTTTCAGCCAGCGCGCCGGTCAGGCGCTCGCGGTTTGCCTTTGCGACTGCGAGCTTGGACACCATGGCGATCACCGCCGCGAGGTCGGCCTTCACGCCGTCGAGGATCGCCGGATTGACCGGCATGGTCGCCCCGCCGCCCACGGGAACGATGCCGGCAAGGCGATTGCCGGCCTTCAGGGCAAAGGCAAGCGAAATGGCCGCGCCGATCGAGTGGCCGATCAGAACCGGCCGCGGAGCGTCCAGATTTTCGAGGATCTTTTCAACCCACTCGACATATCGGCCGACTTCCCGCTCCCCGGGACCTTCGGAGCGGCCGTGGCCGGGGAGGTCCAGGGCGGCGATGTTGAAATCATCCTTCAGCCTGCCGTACTGGTTGACCCAGGCGGTGTGGTCTCCCCCGGAACCGTGAACGAAGACGAGGGTCTTTTTCGCCGCATCGAAACGATCCCGGTTGACCCGGCACGCAATCTTCCGACCTTCGATTTCCCGAATTTCGATCATCTCCCGGCTCCTTCTGTACGATATTTCCAGCGGGAACGAGGACTATCACAGAATTGCCGCCTTGTGCAAACAAAGATTGGCAGCGGGTCTTTTCGTCTTGACAGGAATCCGGAAACGCGTCATGGAACAGCCGGAATCCAAACGGAAAGGAGGGGGCAGGCATCATGTCGAAAGGCGAAAAAATCGGATTGATCGGCGGCGGGAAGATGGGAGGCGTCCTGGCCGGGGGGATCGTTTCCGGAGGGCTCGCGCCGGCTTCGCAGGTGATCGTGGCGGACGTGGATCGGGACAGGCTTCAGGAGCTCGCGAAGACCCTCGGGGTGGAGACGACCACGGACAACCGGGAGGCGGCAAAAACATCCCGGATCCTGATTCTGGCGGTGAAACCCCAGACGATGGCGGAGGTGCTTTCCGGCCTGTCGGGCGTCGTGGGCAAATCCCACCTGGTCATCTCCATCGCCGCGGGCATTCCCATCCCGTTCATCGAGGACCGCCTTCGAAAAGGGGTCCGGGTGATCCGCGTGATGCCCAATACGCCGGCGCTCGTCGGAGAGGGGATGGCCGCCCTGGCCGCGGGTTCGGCGGCGACGGAGACGGATCTGGCCGAAGCCCGGCGGATCTTCGACGCGGTGGGGCTCACCGTCGTCGTCAAGGAGGACCTCATGAACGCCGTGACCGGACTGAGCGGCAGCGGCCCTGCCTACGCATTCATCATGATCGAGGCCCTGTCGGACGCGGGCGTGCGCATGGGCCTCAGCCGGGAGATCGCCCTGAAGCTGTCCGCGCAAACCCTGCTGGGGGCCGCCCGCCTCTGCCTTCAGGGGGGAAAGCACCCCGGCGAACTGAAGGACATGGTCACGTCTCCCGCCGGGACGACGATCGCCGGCATCAAGGCGCTGGAAGAGGGAAAGATCCGGGCCACCCTGATCGCCGCGGTCGAGGCGGCAACGCTGCGGGCAAGGGAGCTTGGGAGCGGAAAGTAGCCTCAGAAAATCGTGAAATCGTCGTCCGCGTCATTGCGATTCACGATTCCGTGATCGTCGCCGGGCGGCTCCACCGGCGTTTCGGAACGGTCGGTTTCCGGAGGGTCGTCGCTCCCGGATGAAGCCCCGGCCTGCGTGCCGTCGCGCTTTTCACCGTTTTTCTTTCTGCGGTGCCGGGACCGGCGGCGCGATTTCTTTTTGGCCGGCCCTTCCGGGTGTCCCGCCGCATCCGCCTCTTCCGTCGGCTCGCCCGGCCTGCCATTCCCCGGTGATGGCGCGGCGAT
>JAXDCM010000116.1:0-24500 GCA_034677965.1 Syntrophales bacterium | reverse complement strand
CCAATCTTTTTCATTTCGACCACCTCCTCATTCAGTTTCAAGATATGGCACAAAAACACGGTTTCCGAGGGGCGCCCCTCGTCTTTTCTCATTTCATCCACCAGTTCGGCAGCAGCATCGCGATCTCCGGGAAAAAGGTGATGACAAACAGGATGACGATCATCGGGATGTAGCAGACCAGCAGAGAGGGCATCACCTCCTCGATCTTCGCCTTGCCGACCGCGCAGCCGACGAAGAGGGCGTTTCCGACCGGCGGGGTGCACAGACCGATCCCCAGGTTGAACATCAGGATCACGCCGAAGTGGACCGGATCGACGCCGATGGTTTTCATGATCGGCAGCAGAATCGGCGTGCAGATCACGATCGCCGGGGCCATGTCCATCACCATCCCGATGATGAGCAGAAAGATGTTGACCAGGGTCAGGATGACATACTTGTTGGTGGAAAGCGACAGCAGCCAGCCGGCAATCGCCTGCGGCACCTGCATGGAGGTCATGATCCAGGCAAAAGCGGTCGAGGTGGCGATCAGCAGAAAGACCATGGAGACGGTGTTGACCGAATCCTTGAGGATCTTTCCGAACCGCCTGATGGGAATGTCGCGGTAAAGGAAGAAGGTCAGGAAGAAGGCGTAGACGACCGCGACGGCGGCCGACTCGGATGCGGTGAAGATCCCGGTAATGATCCCGCCCATGATCAGCACGGCCACCCCCACCGAGAGCAGCCCCTCGACAAAGATGACCACGGCCTTCCGCCAACCGGGCCAGGTTTCCCGCGGAAAATTGTATTTTATAGCCAGTAGGTAGCTTGCCACCATCAGCGAAATCCCCAGCAGGATCCCCGGAAGCGCGCCGGCCAGGAAGAGCCTTCCGATCGACGTGCCTCCCGAGGCCATCGAATAGATGATCATGTTGTGGCTGGGCGGGATGAGGACCGCCTGGACCGCCGTGGTGACCGTCAGCGCGATCGCAAAATTTTTCGTATACCCCTTCTTCTCCATGGCCGGGATCATGATCGATCCCAGGGAGGAGACATCGGCAACCGCCGAACCGGAGATGCCTCCGAAAAACATGCTGTCCACGCAGTTGATCATCGCCAGCCCCCCCCGAATCCGGCCGACGAAGAGGCTGGCAAAATTGACGAGCCGTTCGGCGATCCGTCCCTCGCTCATGATCTGGCCGGCCAGGATAAAGAACGGGATCGCGATCAGCGGGATCGATTCCATCCCGTTGACCATCCGCTGGGCGATGATCATCAGGTCGATGTCGCTGTAAAGAGCCGTGAAGATGGAGGAGAAGCCGAGCGCAAACGCGATCGGCGTCCGGATCAGGATCAGCAACGCGAAGGAGCCCAGAAGAATGACGATGGCGATCGGGTCCTGGATCATCGGCCTTTGCCTCCCCTTCGGATCTCGTTGATCTGTTTGACGATCAGTTCCAAAGAATAGAGGAGCATGAGGAAGGCGGCCACCGGCGCGGCCGAATAGATGACGAGTCCGCGCGAAATTACCGTGGCGGGTGTATCGGTGTCCTTCAGCGCCCATGCAAGCTCCGCCCCCTTGACCAGCAAAAAGACAGAGAAAAGAGCCAGCAGAATGTTGACGACGATCATCAGGATTCTCTGGACCCGCTCGGGGAAGAGGGTGGTGACGAATTCCACGCCGATGTGCAGGTGTTTGCGGACGCCGATCGCCGCTCCGGTCAGCCCGAACCAGACCAGAAGGATCATTGCGACCTCTTCGGTCCATGGGGAGATGATGTGGATGATCCGGAAACGGGCGATAATCTGCCAGAGGATGATCAGGGTCATAACCGCCAACAGAAAGGCGCCGGCCGTCTCAATGGCGTGCATTAGAAAATCGAGGATTTTTTTGATCGATTTTCCGGCACGGGATGAACCTTTTGTCCGGGCCTTTGCGGACGATGGTTTCACAGCCTTCAATCCGGATTCCCCCTGTCCCTCATCTGGTCAGGATCCTCGGAGTTTGCGACAATGAAAAAGCGGACAACCCCATACGATCTCCCGCCGGTTGCCGCGGGGAAATCGGTTGCTGTATCCATCGCCATGAAAAGGCGCTGGGCTGTCAATGGAAAAAGTTCATTTCGGATTACGAAACGCAGCTTCTAATAACAAAACCTTTTTCGGATGTCAATGTATTTTTGGGAAAAGCCGGAGGTTGACGAAGGAAACGAACCAGGATGCGAAAATAGATTGACACGCCCGCAAGGTTTTGTTATTAGGAACAAGGTTCCGTATTAAGAAACGATTTTCATCTGCCGGCGACAGAGTTTCCCGTAGGGGATGTGAAGATGAAAAGAGATGAACGGATCGGCTGCGGGATCGTTTTCCTGTTTGGGGCAGCCACCGCCATTCTTTCGCTGCGGATGCCGATGGGAACTTTCCGGATGGCGGGTTCGGGCCTGTTTCCGTTCTGCCTCGGAATCCTGCTGATGCTCCTCTCCGTTCTCTTCCTGTTCCATCTGCTGTTTGCGAAACCCTCTCCTCCGCAGATGCCGGAGACTGCGGCCCCGCCCGACGCCGCTACAGGACAGATGCTGCTTTTTCTGGGGGCCACTGTCCTGGCCACCCTCTGCTTGAATCTGCTGGGGTATCCGCTGACCGTGTTCCTGCTGATGTTGCTGCTACTTCGGATCCTCGGCATCAAAAGGCCGGTCTTGCTCATGACCATTCCGCTGTTGACGGCAGTGGTCTGCTATTTTCTGTTTGTTCGGTTTCTCAAGATTCCCCTACCGAAAGGGCTGATCGGTCTGTAGGAGGCGGGGATGTTCGAATCGATCCAGCACCTCTTTGCCGGATTCGGAATTGCCACCACGATGGCCAATCTCCTTTACTGCCTGCTGGGTGCGGTCGCGGGAACCCTGGTCGGCATCCTCCCCGGACTGGGACCGATCGCGGGAATTGCGCTGCTGATCCCGATCACATTCGGCTTGAGCCCGACGTCGGCGATCATCATGCTCTGCGGCATCTATTATGGGGCGATGTATGGCGGTTCGACAACCTCCATCCTGCTGAACGTTCCGGGGGAGACCGCATCGGTGATCACCTGCATCGAGGGATATCAGATGGCCCAGAGAGGAAAAGCCGGTCCGGCCCTGGCCATGTGTGCCATCGGGTCGTTCACGGCCGGAACCCTGGCGATCTTCGGCATGGTCTTTTTGGCGCCTCCCTTGGCGCAGGCTGCTCTGGCCTTCGGTCCTCCCGAGTATTTCTCGCTGATGGTCTGCGGTTTCATCGTCCTGAGCAATGTGACGGGGGGGTCTCTGCTCAAATCCCTCATGATGGCCGTGGTCGGGCTCATCATCGGAACGGTGGGACTCGATCCCGTGACGGGAGACTACCGCTTCACCTTCGATACCACATACCTGCTGAGCGGCATCGAGTTCGTTGCGGTGGCCATCGGGCTTTTCGGGATCGCAGAGGTGCTGGCGAATGCGGACCAGCCGTCCGAAACGCTCGAACAGTGCGTGATCATGCCGCGTTTCCGAGATCTTTTCCCGTCGCTTCAGGATCTCAGGCGATCCATCGGTGCGATCATTCGCGGGGCGGGAATCGGATTCGGCGTGGGACTGGTTCCCGGGCCGGCTCCCGTCCTGGCCACCTACGCCTCCTACATGACGGAAAAAAGGGTCTCGCGGCACCCGGAGGCCTTCGGCAAGGGGGCCATCGAGGGGTTGGCCGGTCCCGAAGCGGCAAACAACGCCGCCTGCCAGTCCGCGTTCATCCCGCTTTTTGTCCTTGGGATCCCGTTCGCTCCGCCGACCGCCATTCTTTTGGGCGCCCTCATGATTCACGGTGTCGTACCGGGGCCGATGATGATCAGTGAACATCCGGATGTCTTCTGGGGAGTGATCGCCAGCATGTATATCGGCAACTTCATATTGCTCCTGCTCAATCTGCCCTTTGTCCCTTTTTTTGCCAGCATCCTCCGCATACCGAAAAAGATCCTGTTGCCCCTGGTGATGCTCTTCTGTATCACCGGGATGTACACCGTGAACAACTCCGTCAACGACATCTGGTTGATGCTTTCGATGGGCGTACTGGGCTACCTGATGAGAAAATGGGTGTATGACGCGGCGCCGCTCTTGCTGGCCTTGGTGATCGGTCCGAAGATGGAGGTTGCCTTTCGTCAGTCGCTGATGCTTTCTCACGGAGATTTCGGGGTTTTTGTCGAGCGCCCCTTTTCTCTGGCGTTTCTGGTGGTGACTCTGCTTTTTCTCTTGGTGCCGGCATTTCGGTTCATTGCCGGAAGGCTCGGCGGAAAAGGGGTCTAAGGGGGGATCGGGTAACCCAATCACGAAACGGTCGGTCGGTGACCGGCAAACCATCCAACAGGAAAAGGAGGTGTGGGTATGTTGAAAAAAATGTTTTTGGTCTTGGCAATCGGGCTGACATGCATTGCAGCGATCCCCGTTCAAGCCGCTGATTTTCCGGAAAAAGAGGTCCAGATCATCATCCCCTGGGCGCCGGGCGGGGCCACGGACCTCATCTTTAGGGCCCTGGCCGCGTCGACGGAAAAATATCTCGGCAAGGCGGTGGTCATCGTCAACAAGGCCGGCGGAGGAGGCGCCGTGGGATACGTGGAGGGGATGAAGGCCAAACCCGACGGCTACACCCTGGTCACGGCGGTTACACCTCTGACCATCCTTCCTCACCAGGTGAAGACGGCCTTCACCTATGAGAACTTCGAACCGGTCATCAACGTGGTCCGTGATCCGGCCATGTTTCTGGTCCGGTCGGAGGCCCCGTGGAAGACCGTGCAGGAGTTCCTGGATCAGGCCAAAAAAAATCCCGGCATGATCAGTGTGGGCAATTCCGGGGCCGGGGGCGGCGTCCATCTGATCGCGCTGGCCTTTGAGAAGGCCATGGGGGTCAAATTCAACCACATCCCGTTCTCCGGGGGCGGCCCTTCCGTGACATCCCTGCTTGGAGGGCACATCAACGCCGTTTCCGTCTCCCCGCCGGAGGGGATCAACCATGTCCAGGCCGGGAAGCTCCGGATCCTGGCCCTCTTCTCGGAGAAGCGCTTTGAGATGTTCCCCAATGTGCCCACCTGCAAGGAGCAGGGGGTGAATTTCGCGATGGGTCAGTGGCGGGGCCTGGCCGCGCCGAAGGGAACCCCGGCGGCGGTGATCCAGAAGCTCCACGATGCCTTCAAGAAGGGGATGGAGGATGCCGGCTTCCGGAAGAACGCCAAGGATATGGCGGTGAACCTCGAGTACCTGTCCTCCGGCGAATTCGCGAAGGTGATCGCCGCGGATCATGAATTCTACGGCAAGCTGGTCAAGGAGATCAAAAAATAGAGTCTGTCGAAAAGGGAGGGAAAGGCTATGAAAAAGAAGAGATCATGGTGCACGTTGGCCGTCGTGACCGTCCTGTGCCTCCTTTGGGTGGCCGTGGGAACGGCCATGGCCGCGGACAAGACGATCCGCATCGGCAGCCCGTTCAAATCGGGAACGATCGTGGTGGATGCGGCGGAGAAGTTCAAGGAGATCGTCGAGAAGGGGAGCTCCGGCCGGATCGAGGTCAAGATCGACGCCGGCGCCAAGGCGGAAATCGAAATCAACAAGATGAACAGGGCCGGCGAAATCGAAATGCAGTCGAACGGGACGAATTTCCTGGAACTCTACGCCCCCCCGTACTACTTCTTCACCAACCCCTACGTCATGAAGGACTTTGATCACTACATGCGCGCCTGGAACGGCAAGCTCGGCAAGGAGGCGCGGGCCCAACTGGAAAAGAACGATTTGAAGTATCTGGCAACCCTCTACCGGGGGCTTCGTCAGATGACGACCAAGACGCCGGTCTATACGCCGGCGGATGTGTACAAGATGAAACTCCGTCTGCCGCCCATCCCCAGCTGGATGGCGATCTGGAAGGCCATGGGCACGGACCCCGTCGGCGTTCCGCTGCCCGAGCTCTACAGTTCACTCAAGACAGGCAAGGCCGAGGCCTCGGAAGGCGACCTGCCTCAGATTGCCGGCTTCAAGCTCAACGAGGTCCAGAGCCATTTGATCATCACCAACCACCTCGTGCAGACCGCCGGCATTCTGATCCACAAGCCTTTCTTCGACAAGCTGTCCAAGGCGGACCAAGACCTCATCGTCAGCGCCGGCCAGGAGGCGGAAGAGTGGGCCAACAACAAGATCAAAACGGAAGAGGGGGCCATCCTGGTCAATCTCCAGCGAAAGGGCATGCAGGTGGTGATTCCGGATGCCGAATCGTTCCGCACGACGGCCAAGCCGGCTGTGGATGAGTTGTTCAAGACGCAATGGTCGGTGACGACGTGGGCGGAAGTGCTCGCCCAGTGAAAAGGGGAACGAAAATGCCGATATGGAAAGAGATTCAGGAAAAAGAGAGAAGGGTTCGGGAATTCCTGAAAGTCAGGGGTCTCCGGGCCCTGCTCCTGAAGCGCCAGGCCAATTTTTCGTGGATGACCGGGGGCGGCCTCAACGCGGTCATGATCGCGACCGAGCTGGGGAACGCCTCCCTCCTCATCACCGAAAAAGGGAAATATGCGGTGACCAACAATATCGAAGCCCCCCGAATGGCGGCGGAGGAGGTTCTTGAAGCGCAGGGATATCGGATCCGGTCGTTCCCGTGGCATGAGGACCGGGAGGTCTCCCTGGTGAGGAAAATCGTCGGGAAGGGGCCGATCGGGTGCGATTGGCCCTTCCCGGATGCGGTCATGGTTACGGAGGATGTCGCGCGGCTTCGCTATTCCCTGACCGCGGAGGAGGTGATCCGATACCGTTGGCTGGGAGAAAAGGTTTCCGGGGCCCTCGAACGAACGATGATCGCGGCGAAGAAAGGAGAGAAGGAATCGGAGGTCGCCGGAAGGCTCTGCCTTGAATTGTGGAAAGACAGGATCGATCCCATGGGGATGATGTCGGCCGCCGACGAGCGGATCTCCCGTTTCCGCCACCCCATTCCGACGGAGAAGCAGGTGAAGAAGTTCCTGATGGTTTCCGTGAATGCCCGGAAGGGAGGCCTGATTGTCTGCCTGACGCGTTTTGTCCACTTCGGAAAAGTGCCGCGAAAATTGAGGAAACAGTACGAGGCGAACGTCATCATCGACTGCGCGTTCATGGCGGCGACCCGTCCGGGAGTTCCCGCGCGGGAAGTTCTCAGGAAGGGAATCGAAGCGTACGACGCAAAGGGATATCCGGAAGAATGGAAGCTGCACCATCAGGGCGGATCGATCGGCTACAATCCCAGGGACTACCGGGTCCATTTCGGGACCCCGGATCTCATTCAGGAGAATCAGGCCTTTTGCTGGAATCCGACTATTGCGGGAACGAAATCGGAAGACACGATCCTGGCTACCTCCCGGGGCGTGGAGATGATCACGAAACCGGTCCTGTACCCTTCCCTCTCCCTGGAGGTGGGGGGAATGCGCTTTACCCGGGCGGCCATCCTGGAAAAGAATTGAAATGACGGGAGATTCCCGTCTTTGCGGCATCGATGAAGGCGCGCAGGTTCTCTGTGCTCACATCGGGCGGCATCCCGCCCGCGCAGGAGAGGATCAGCCGGGAGGGGTCCGCCGTTTCCGCCAGCAGCCTGCTCACCGCGGCGGACACATCGGCGGAAGTTCCCCGGGCGAGGACGTCGCGCGGCGGTATGCCGTGAAGCAGCGTCAACCGGTTGCCGCACATCCGTTTTAACTCATCGACCGTGTGCTGAATGCCGGGATTGAAAAGCTGGATGCCCATGTCCGCGTAATGCCGGATCGAAGCGGCGCAGGGGGCATCGTTGTGGAAGAATTTCACCGCCGCGTCGGCGGCATACAGATCTTTGAAATAGGGGAATCCGAATTCGAGAAAATCCTTCTCGCCGATCATGCCGACGATGTCGTCGAGAACGAGGATGCCGTCGATCGTCGGGATCGTCTCCCGCTGCAGGGTGTGCCATTGAACGAGAAAATCGGTGATGATGCGCAACAGGCGGTGAACTTCCCCGGGCACGGTCTTGAGGGCGATCAGGAATTCGGTCGTACCCATCAGGAAGGAAGCAATATTGAGCGGGCCCCTGGAAACCGAAAAGCGGATTTTATGGCCGAGATCCTCGATCCTCGGCCGGGCCCATCGCAGCCGATGGAGCATGAACGGCAGCAGCCCGTCCGTGGCGGGGTCGGGCTCCTTGAGCCCCCCGATCTGTTTTTCGTCCGTGACCATCTTCTCCGCATACGGGAAACCGTTTCGCGGAAAAATGCAGCGCGCGCCGAAAGCCGACGGCTCGGTGCACATGCCGAATTCGGACCAGAATCCCGGAAGGAACAGGCACTCCGGAAAGGTCTCGATGGCCCTGCGGTTGGCCTCGAACCACAGGTTCTCGCTGGAGAGATAATCGGCAATGGCCATCCCGCACCAGCCCGGCAGCCACGGGGAGTCGATAATGAAGCCGACGGGCAGCGGATCCACCCGCTCTCCGCGGATTACGGCCAGAAGATCCTGCCACTGTTCGTCTGTCATCCGGAATCCTCAGCAATCAAGGCAAAACGGCAACCGTTTCTCCATGCGGGATCGGGGTCGGGCGTAACGTGGATCATGATTTTTGTCAATCGGAATTTCCCGGCCTCTTTCATCTTGACACCCCGTTCGGAAGGCGGGTAGAAATAGACAGAAATTCTTAAAATATCAATATAACCGTAGATTACAGGATGCACATCCTGGCGCAGGGAGGGAGATATGGTACGCATTGCGATCATCGGCGCCGGTGCGGTTGCCGAAATCCACATTCAGGCCTTCAAGACCTTTCCGGATCGCTGCGAGGTGCGGGCGCTCGCGGATCTGTATCCGGAAAAGGCGGAAAAGCTCGCAAGAAGACACGGGATCTCCGCCGTGGTGTGCAAGGATTACCGGGAGGCCGTTGCCCGTGACGACGTCGATCTGGTATCCATCTGTCTGCCCCCGTCGGTTCATGCGGAGGCCGCCATCGCCGCGCTGAATGCGGGCAAGCATGTGATCGTGGAGAAACCGATGGCCTCCTCTCTGGAGGAGTGCGACGCGATGATTCAGGCGTCCGAGAAGAGCGGCCGCCTTCTGGCGTCCATCGCCCAGAACCGATACAAAATCCCGATGATGAAGCTCAAGAAGATCCTCGAATCGGGCGTTGCGGGGAGGGTCCTCCACGCAACGGCCAACTCCCTGTGGTGGCGAGGGCAAAACTACTACGATCTCTGGTGGAGGGGCACGTGGAACGCGGAAGCGGGGGGATGCACGATGAACCACGCGGTGCATCATATCGATCTGCTGCGCTGGGCGCTGGGAATGCCGGAGCAGGTGACCGCCGTATTCACGAATGTCCATCACGACAACTCGGAGACGGAGGATCTTTCCATCGCCATTCTGCATTATCCGAAGGGGGCGCTGGCTCAGATCACCTCGTCCCTTGTGGACCACGGGGAGGAGCAGGAACTCGTATTCCAGGCGGAACGCGCGCGGATCTCGATCCCCTGGCGGGTCAGGGCCTGCCTCCCGCTGGAAAACGGGTTTCCCAAAGATGATCCGGATACCGAACGCGAACTGCAGGGGATCTACGATGGCCTTCCCGAGATCCGCTACGAGGGGCATCCGGGACAGATCGACAATATCCTGCAGGCGATCGAAGGGAGGGCTCCTCTTCTCGTCGACGGGAAGGAGGGGCGTGCGACCCTCGAACTGATCCTGGGGATCTACAAATCCGCCGCTACCCGGACGACCGTCCCGTTTCCGCTGCGGAAAAACGATCCCGTGTACCGGAAGGAAACCATGCTGGGCATGATGCCGCGGTTCCACAAGAAGACCAAGAACATCGAAAATTTCGCCACCTCGACGATCACGCTGGGCCGTGACATGGGAAGGTGAGGGGAGGCATGCAGAAATCCGTCGGAAGGAATGAAACCCCGACGGGAACATTCGCCTGTCTTTCGGACGAACGGAGCCGGCGGATCAAGAAGCGATCGCATCGAAACAGGGGGGGGCCATGAGCGAACCGGAGATTCGCGTGGATGCAAGGAAGCTGAGAGGTTTCATCGGAAGGATCCTGTTGTCGGAGGGAGTCTGCAAGGGCAACGCCCGGATCGTGGCGGACTCAATTACGACAGCGGAGCTCTACGGATTTCATTCCCACGGAGTCATCCGGATCCCCCATTACATCAAACGTCTCCGGATGGGATCGCTCAACAAGAATCCCGATATCCGGGTCCTGAAAAAAACGGGAAACACCGCCTTGGTCGACGGCGACCACGGCATGGGCCACGCCGTGGCCTATTTTGGGATGCGGGAGGCGATACGGCTGGCGAGAAGGGGGGTCGGGTTCGTCGGGGTCACCAACAGCAGCCATTTCGGAATCGCGGGCTACACCGCGATTCAGGCGCTCAAGAAGGATATGATCGGGATTGTCGTCAGCCACACCGACGTGGCGGTGATCCCGTTCGGGGGGAAAAAGCCGGCGGTGGGAACCAATCCCGTTGCCGTGGCCGTTCCCACGGACCGGGAGTACCCGGTGCTGCTCGACATGGCGACCAGCGCGGCGTCCCTGGGGAAAATCCTGGTGGCCAAGAGCAAGGGGGAGCGGATTCCGTCCGACTGGGGGGTCGATGAGGACGGCATCCCGACGACCGATCCCGCGAAGGTCAAATATCTGATGCCGATGGCGGGTCCGAAGGGTTACGCGCTGGCGCTGATCTTCGACATCCTCTCCGGTCCGCTCACGGGGTCGCTCTTCGGGAAAGGGCTGCCCAAAATGTACGGCGATTACGAAAAGCACCGCCGGATGGGGCATTTCATCGGCGCCATCCATGTGGGGCATTTCGTGCCGGTGGACGAGTTCAAGCGGAATGTCGGCCTGTTGATCGATGAAATCCACGACACCCCGCCGGCAAAGGGGTTTGACCGGGTCCTGGTGCCCGGAGAAAAAGAATATTTGATGCGATTGCAGTATGAAAGGGAAGGGATTCCGATCCCTTCCGAGACGGCAAAGGAACTGCGGGCCGTCGCCCGGGAGGCGGGCATCCGGTTTCCGGCCCCGGTTTGATCATTCTTTTCCAAAGGTGAGATTCGGAAGCCACAGGGCCACGTCCGGCCAAAAAACGACCAGGACGACCACCACGACGACGGAAAGCATCAGCAGCCATCCCTCGCGGACAAAATCCCAGAGAGTGCATTTGAAGATCGTGCAGACGATGTAAAGGACGGCCCCCTCCGGAGGGGTCAACAGTCCGAGGGTCAGGGTCAGGACCATAATGATCCCGAAATGCACCAGGTCGATGTTCAGCTCCTGGGCGACCGGCACGAGAATCGCGGTCAGCATCAGGATCAGCACCGTCGAGTCCATGAACGTTCCGGCGAAGAGCAGAAAGGTGACGATGATCAGCATCACGATCCAGGGGGTGTCGGAGATCCCCAGGACAAACTCCGCAAGCTTTTGCGGGATCTGATCCCAGATGATGCCGTAACTGAAGGTCGCCGACAGGGCGATCAGCAGCATGATCATCCCCATATCGACCACCGTGTTCTCCAGAGTCTGGATCAGCTTCTTCCACGAAAACTGCCGATAGACGATCGTGCCGATCACGATGGCGTATACGCACGCGAAGGCCCCCGCTTCGGAGGGGGTAAACATGCCGAAGCGCAATCCGGCGATCAGGATGACCGGGAAAAGGAAGGCCCAAACGCAATCGACGAACGTTTTCGCGATTTCCCTCAGAGAAGCCCGCGCTTCCCTTTCGGGGGGATACCCTTTTTGCTTCGACCTCAAACCGACCGCAACCATCAGGAAGACCGTCATCAGCAGGCCGGGGATCATCCCGGCCGCAAACAGCCGTCCGATCGATACCTCGGCGATACTGCCGTATAAAACCAGGCCGATGCCGGGAGGGATCATCGTCGTGATCAGCGAACTGCAACCGATGACCGATGCCGAGAACCCTCCGGAATAACCCCGTTTGGTCATGCCCGGTCCCAGGATCCGCGAGAGCATGGTGGCGTCGCCGATCGCGGAACTGGTGATTCCTCCCAGCGACGCCGCGATCACCATGTTGCTCTGCGCCGTGCCCCCGCGCATATGTCCCGTGAGAACCGAGGCCAGCCTCATGACCCGTTCGGTCAGGCCGGTCTCGTTGAGCAGGTTGCCGGCCAGAACGAACAACGGAATGGCCAGCAGCAGGAAGTTCTGCGTTTGGGAAAGCACCTGTTGCACGGGCATGGTCAGCGGCAGCGTCGGTTGCTGAAAAAAGAAGACGACGCCGGAAATGCCGAACGCAAAAGCAACCGGCATTCCCATGAGCATGAAGAGAACGAACAGGATCAATACCAGTGTCATTCCGTGGCCTCTCTGCCTTCAATCGCGCTCAGGTTCCATTCGGCGATGCACGGAAAAAACAGTTTGTCAGATGATTTCACCGCTCACCCCTTCCCTTTTCGTGATCGGTTCGCCCGTTGCGATTGCGCGCCAGAAGGCTTTGATTTTCAGGATTGCGGTGATGAGCATCAGCGCGCAGCCGATCGGCACGCTGAGCGTCACCCACGTATAGCTGAAGCCCGGAATCCCCTGAAAGGCCCTGAACCGGGTTGTCCAGGAAAGGGGGATGCCGTATCCGATCATGCCCAACAAAAAAACGGCGATGATGCTGTAATTGATGATTTGGAGATAGAGTTGGGCTTTCGGGGAGAGCCTGCCGGTGATCACTTCGATGCAGAACAGCCTGTCCAGTCTCATGGCTGCATCCGCACCGAGAAAAACCGTCCAGGCAAAGAGGAACGTCGCGGCATCCATCGCCCAGTTCAACGGATAATGCAGGGATCGCGCGACCGCGGCGACAAACACCAGAAGCGAAAGAAGACCCAGAGAGTATTTGGCGATCTGCATCTCCTGTTTACAGAGGAACGTATAAAAATTTTTCATCATTCCCCCTCACGTGTCCGGCAACTTCGAAACCGTCATTTCCGTGTCGGCACGCATCATCCGACCCGGCCTCCCGGATTTGCGGAGACCGGGCCGGAGATCGATCGTCGCTTGGTCTGTAGTCCTACTTTTTGCCCATTTCCTGATAGACCTTGTTCTTCGCATCGGTGATTTTCAGGACTTCATAGGCCTTCTCTCCGGCCTTCTTGAAGGCCGCAATGTCGCAATCCTCGACCGCCACCATTCCCTTGGCCAGCAATTGCTTCTTGACTTCCCGCTCGGACGCCAGGATCTTTTTGGAGGTTTCCAGACCGGCCTTGTCGCACTCCTCGACCAGGATCTTCTGGTAGTCGGCCGGCAGGCTGTTGAAGTATTTGGCGCTCATCACCTCGAAGTTGATCAGCATGATATGCCCGGTTTCATTGGCATACTTGAGGACCTCGTAGAAGCGGCCGGCGGGGATGTTGTTATAGACGAGCTCCACCCCTTCGATCGCCTTTTGCTGAATCGCCGGATACATGTCTCCGAAGGCCATGGCGACCGGCGTTGCGCCCAGCGCCCGGACGGATTCCTGCCAGATGGGGGCGGGCGGCGTCCGGATGCGCATCCCCTTCAAATCCTCGGGTTTCTTGATGGGCTTGTTCGTGAAGAAATGGCGGTACCCCTGGACCCAGGTGAAAGAAATGACCTTCAATCCGAACTTGTTGGCCAACTCTTCCGTCCAGGCCTTGACCGTCGGCGTATTCTTGATCTTGATCACTTCCTCCAACGTGGTTGCGAAATAGGGGCCGTTCATTACGGCGATTCCGGGGATGTAATTCCCGAGCCGGGCCGAGTCGGTATTCTGGCCGATATTCGCTCCCTGTCGCATCTGCTCGATGATGTCCTCTTCGACGCCGAGCTGTGCGCTGTGAAAGACCTCGATTTTGAGATTGCCCTTGGTTTTGGTGTTCACGGCTTTGGCCCAGTCGGTAAATCCTTTGTGATAAGGTTCTTTCGCGCCCAGGACGTGGTTGAACTTCAAAACGAATTTCTGCTGCCCGAAGGCCGGTAACGTGATGACCAGAGGCAAAATGATCGATGCCGCGAAAAGCACATAATATTTCTTGAATCCTTTCATATTCCCCTCCTTTCATCGGTGAATCGCCCCGCGCCCGATGCGGGGCGTCTGGAACGACTTGAATGATGGGGATGGCGCCCCCCGTCCCGCTGCTCCGCGGGAGATCCGTCCCGGAGACCGATCTTCCGCCGGAAAGCGATATGCGATCCCCCTTCAGCGCGATCCATTCTGCCTTCACACCCCCCCTTTCTCACGGATCCCTGAATATCAAGACAAGACCAAACTCCTTCTTTCCGGCCTCCTTCCAACGAATCTTTCGCATTTTATCCCTTTGCTGCGTCAATCCATGAATGCCCCGCCGTTGACGTCGAGGATCTCACCGGTGATGAACGATGCTGCGTCGGAAGCCAGGAAAAGAACGGCCTCCGCCACATCCTGCGGCCTTCCCAGACGGCCGAGGGGAATCCCGGCGATGACCTCTCTTCTCTTCGCTTCGGACCATTGAGCGCTCATCTCGGTTTCAACGGCATGAGGGGCGACGGCATTGACCCGGATGCCGCTGGGGGCAAGCTGCCTGGCCAGGGTCTTCATCAGGGCATCGGAACCCGCCTTGGATGAACCATACCCGGGGGCGGAGGTGATATCGCCGATCTTTCCGGCAATGGACGAGACATTCACGATCTTTCCCGACCCCTGCCGCTTCATGGTTCCGACGACCGCCTTGCAGCAGTTGAACGTCCCCTTCAGATTGACGGCGATCACACGATCCCAGTCGTCCTCGCCGACCGTTTCGATCGTGCCGCGGCGGATGATCCCGGCATTGTTGACGAGCAGATCGATCCGCCCAAAGGTTCCGAGGACCTCCTCGACCATCGTTTTCACGTCGGGACTCTTCTCGATATCGCAGACGACGGGAAGGATCTGTCCCCCCCGTTTTTCAGCCTCAACCTGTAGGCTCCTGAGGGCCTCACGGTCGACATCCACGGGAACGACCTTTGCGCCCTCGTCGATCAGCGCCAATGAAATGCTCCGCCCGATGCCTTTTGCCGCCCCGGTGACGACGGCCACCTGATTTTTGAATCTCATTCCCACCCTCCCGATATTTCCCCGGATGGATCGGTGTGCGGTTCGGTCCGGCGCTGCAACCACCCCAAGCCTTTCCCTGCGCTCTTTCCCGGTTTCAGGTCAGGGCGCCCCGCGCCGCTCCGAATCCCAGTTGAACCGACAATTTTTTCGCCACATCCCGCAGCGGATCCTGCAGCTCCCTGAGCCGCCGCAGCGAAAGACGGCTCTTCGGTCCGACGATGCAAAGCGCTGCGCAGACCTTCTCGGACTGATCCCAAACCGGTGCCGCAATGCAGCGGATCCCCTCGAGGTGCTCCTCTCTATCGAGTGCGAATCCGTTCGCGCGGACACGCGCAAGCTCTTGTTTCAGGGTGGAGATGTCGGTAATCGTGTTGGCGGTCATCCGTTCGAATCCGGTTCGACCGATGATGCCGTCGAGCTCCCGTTCGGGAAGCCAGGCCGCGAGAAGCTTGCCGACGGCCGTACAGTAGATCGGCCGTAGGGTCCCGACCTCCTGAACGACGCGCACCGGCCCCTCGGAATCCCTCTTGGCCACCACCGATACCACGCCCGCACGGAGAATGGCCAGGCTGGTTCCTTCCCCGGTCCGGCGGCTCAGTTCGTCGAGGAACGGGATCGATATCTCCGAGAGCTGCTGTTGGGTCCAGGCGGGTCCGGTCAGCTGGAAAAGTCTGGGCGCCAGTTTATAGGGCTGCGCCTCGCCGTCCTGAACGAGATAACCAAAGGTGATCAGTGAGCGGAGCAGGTGGTGAGCCGTACTGCGGGGCAGGCCGGTCTTACGGGCGATGACGGACGCGGATGCGGAGCCGCCGAAAGCGGCGATGGTTTCAATCACCCGCAGCCCGCGTTCAAGGGATTGATGAGAGATTCCGGATTTCATCCGTCCTCCCGGTTGTCTCATATAATGAAACCTGGTTTCTATTCTATCCCATACGTTGGTCATGTCAAGCAAATTTTCCATCGAACGGGCCATCCCTGATTGCCGATGAATCCGTTTGCCGTGACTTTTAAAATGAAACCCATCCCATCCGTCGCTTGACTTCACACCATCCCCTCATTTATGATTTCATCAATGAAATGACGCAAAAGCGGATGTTCATCCTTAGTCTCAAGGAGGCCGTGGGGGATGAAAACCAATGGAAAATCCGAAAACGAAAAAACAGGGTGCAGGGAGGGGGTCGTCGACTACCTCTGTAAGATGTTTTCGCTGGCCGGCAAGAAGGCCGTCATCACCGGAGGCAGCGGCGTACTGGGGACGGACATGGCCTGCGCCATAGCCCGTGCAGGCGCGGACGTTGTCCTCTGGGCCTCCCGCGAGGGTCCGCTACAGGCTTCGACCGAGTGCATCCGAAGGGAAACCGGGCGTACGGAAGGCATCGGGTATTACAGGGTGGATCTGATGAACGAAAACGAAACGTCCGCGGCCGTCGACGCAGCGGGCGATTTCCAGATCCTCATCAATGCCTGCGGCGGAGGCAGAGGGAAGAGCCCGTTGATTGAGCAGGAGATGGAGAATTTTCGCTTCGTGATGAAGCTCAACGTCGAAGCAGGCTGTTTTCTGCCCATGAAGCTGGCCGCCAAGCGCTGGATCGAGAAGAAGATCCGCGGCTGCATCATCAACATCGCAAGCATGGGCAGCTATGTGCCTCTCTCGGGCGTCTGGGCTTACAGCGCCGCGAAGGCGGCCGTGGTCAACCTGACCGAGGGCGCGGCCAAGGAGTTCGCCCCGTACGGCATCCGCGTGAACGCCATCGCCCCGGGATTCTTCCTCGGCAAGCAGAACAGGCGTCTTCTGATCAACGAAGACGGTTCGCTGACCGACCGCGGGAAGGCGGTAATCGCCCACACGCCGTTCGGTCGCTTCGGGCAGGCGCATGAACTGATGGGCGCCGTGCTGTACCTCTGCGCCGACGAGGCCGCCGGTTTTGTCACGGGGGTCACCATTCCGGTGGACGGCGGTTTCCTGATCCAGAACATCTGAAATCGATCCTATTCCCGCCGGCAGCGATAAAATCGAATCCCTTCAAGCATCGGAATTCTTCCGTTTGTTTTCACCTGCCCGTGGTTTAGCGATTCCTGACGCCATCCTCAGCCGGTCCGCAAGGCTGAAAGCCGGATGATGAAAACAGATGATGAAAACATATTGACATCCCCAAAAAGTTTTGTTATTAGGAACAAGGTTCCGTATTATGGAACAAACTCATTTATCGGAATGTCGCTGTCCGCAAGGTCGTTAAGGAAGAGCATTCCTGATCAAACAGGACAAAAGCCTATGGAACCGAAAACAATCCAATCCAAGCCGAGCAATCTCGTCCAGACGATCGAGAGGGTTTCCCTGATTCTCGATCGGGTGGGACAAAATTCCCAGGGGATGAGCATCAGGGATTTGTCCTCGGGACTGAATCTCCCGAAAGGGACGATACACCGCATCCTCTCCTCCCTGTCCTATTTTGGGTATATCCGCCAGGACCCGGCGACGAAGCTCTACTTTCTGGGCCTGAAGCTGATGGATTTGAATGCCCAATTGAGCAGCCAGCTTGATTTTCGGAAGGTTGCGGAACCGATTCTGCGGGATCTCGCGGAGAAGACGAAACAGACGGCGCATCTGGTGATTCTGGATCGGGATGAGGTGGTCTATGTGGACAAAATTGAGACGCAGCAACCGACAGGCGGATTGAAAATGGCGTCGCGCATCGGTTCCCGGAATCCGGCTCACAGCAGCGCGGTGGGAAAGGTGCTGCTCTCCTATTTTTCCGACGACGCGTTGACGGATTTTCTTCAAAAGAGGGGACTGCCCCGACGGACGCAGAACACCATTACGCGTCGCGATGATTTCCGGGATCATTTAAAAATCGTCCGAAGCCAGGGATACGCGACGGACGATGAGGAAAACGAACTGGGAATCCGCTGCGTGGGAGCCCCGATCTTTGACGACAAAGGGAGGCCCGTGGCCGCGATCAGCGTATCCGGTTCGGTTTTCCAGATGACCAAGGAGATTGTTGAGGGTGTGATGAGACGGGCGGTGATGGCGGCGGCGGCGGAAATCTCCCGAAGATTGGGTTTCCGGGACGGCGGGACGGACGGGAAAGGAGGCGGATAAACAAATCTGGGAAAGAGAGAGGGTTTGACTGAGGCGAATCGCATGCAGGATTTCGGAATCAACCAAAAACCATAGGAGGGGGAAATGAAAAAACTGTTGGTGATTCTTCTGTTGTCGGTCTTTTTCATCCCGGCTGTTTATGCGGGGGAGGCCAAGCCGATCGAGATGAAACTGGGTCATTTCGCGGCGGATGCCCATCCGGGCAACCTGGCCAGCAAGATGTTTGCCGAGGCGGTCGAGAAACGGACGAACGGGGCGATCAAGGTCACGATTTATCCCAACAACGCACTGGGCGCCCCACCGGAGGTGCTCGAACAGAACATCCTGGGCGCGGTGGACATGAGTCTGCCCACGCAGGGCCAACTGGGGAAATATTCCAAAAAATTCAACTGCGTCATGCTTCCATTTGTATTCAACGATTATGCGCAGGCCGACAAGGTTCTCGATGGCGTTTTCCTCAAATGGGCGGCGCCCGATCTCGACAAGGCCGGGCTGGTCTTTCTGTCAAACTGGGAATGGGGGTTCCGAAACCTGACGAACAGCAAACGTCCGGTGAATGTCCCCGCCGATGTCAAGGGGCTGAAGGTGCGCACCCCGCCGGAACTGCCCACGCAGGCGGCCATGGAGGCTCTCGGTGCGGTGGTGGCCACGATCAATTTCAACGAACTGCAGATGGCCCTGAAAACGGGGGTCGTGGATGGCCAGGAGAACCCGATCGCCGTGATCCATTCCAACAAGATCTACGAAACGCAGAAATATCTTGCCATTACCGGCCACAACTACAATTCGATGGTCCACGTGATCAGCAAGAAGGTGTGGGATAAACTGACCCCGGCTCAGCAGAAGATCGTGAAGGAGGAGAGCAAAAAGGCCGGGGACTGGATGAGAAAATCCTGCCGGGATGCGGAGGCGAAGCAGATCGGCGAGCTGAAGGGATTCGGAATGGAGGTGACCTATCCGGACAAGAGTGCATTCAAGAAGCTGATGAAGCCGGCCTACGACCGGATGAAGGCCATTGCCGACGAGCAGAATATCGAGGCTTTCATCAAGATGGTGGAAGAGGCAAAGTAGTTTCGGCGAATTGTACAAGAATGCTCGTGCGGGGAGAAGCGGGGAGGCGGATGCATTCGCCGGTCCCGCTTCTCCCTCGCCGGAAGAATGAACCGGTCCCCCATCCTCAGAGGTCGCGATGATTACGGTATCCATATTCGCCCTGCTGCTGTTCTTGATCATGCTCGATCTGCCGATTGCCGTTGCCATGGCCCTGACGGCTGTCGCCTTCTTTGTCGGGCTCGGCAACATTTCCCTTCTGACCATGATGCCCCAGAGAATGTACGCCTCCACCACGGGATTCGTTCTGCTGGCCGTTCCCTTCTTCATCCTGGCCGGCAACCTGATGAATACGGGGGGAGTGACCAACCGAATCTTCGGCTTTGCCAGGACGCTGGTCGGGCATATTCCCGGCGGCCTCGGACAGGTGTGCGTCATCGGCGAATGCATCCTTTCGGGCATTTCCGGTTCCGCTCTTGCGGATGCGGCCGGCATCGGGCAGGTGATGCACAAGGCGATGGTCGACAGCGGTTACAAACCCAAAATCTCCGCCGCCCTGATTGCCGCCGCCTCGACGATCGGCCCGATCATTCCTCCCAGCATCCCTTTTGTCCTATACGGGGCATTGACGGGCGTGTCGGTCACGGAGCTTTTCCTGGCGGGATTCATTCCGGGATTTATGATGGCCGCGACGATGATGATCGCGCTGGCAGTGATGGCGAAACGCCGCAACCTGCCCAAGGAGAAGAGGGCAACCCTCAAGCAACTGTGGAAGAGCACAAAAGAGGCATGGGCGTGCCTGCTGGGGCCGGTCGTCATCATCGGCGGGATGCTGATCGGATGGTTTACGCCGACGGAGGCGGCGGTCGTGGCCTGTATCTACGCCATGGTCCTGGGATTTTGGTACAAGGACCTCAAGTGGCGGGACCTGCCGGGGATCTTCTGGGTATCGGTCAAGCAGACCATCAGCCTGCTGTTTATCGTTGCCGCCGCGGGTTTTTTCGGTTGGCTGACCATCCATCAGAGAATTCCGGATCAGATCATTCAAAATCTGACGAGTATGAGCGTTTCGCCTTTCGGAGTCATGGCCATGATCATGGTCATCGTATTGATTCTCGGCTTCTTTCTGGAAGGAAACGCCATCTTTATCCTCACCATACCGATATTCCTGCCCATTGCCCAAAAATTCGGGTTTGAGTTGGTCAATTTCGGTGTGGTGATGACCCTGTTGATCATGATCGGTAACCTGACGCCCCCGGTGGGCATGTGTCTGTTTGCGGTGTCCAGCTTCAGCAAGGTCAACGTGGCGACCCTGTCCAAAGAGGTCCTCCCCTATTTGTTGGGCATATTGATCGTAACCGTCCTGTGCGCCTATTACCCGGGAATTTCCACTTCCCTTTCTTTTATCATCAAATAGAGGGGGCGATGCGAAACATGATGAATATACTGATCAAAATGGACAGGATCGTTTTTGCGGCCCTGAAGGTGTTGACCATCGTTCTTTTCATCCTGCTGTCCCTGTTGATCACCGCCAATGTCGTGGTGCGTTTTGTACCGGTCGTGTCGCTGCACTGGTTCGATGAAATCGTCGAAATGCTCTATGCCTACCTGATCTTCTATGGGGCTGCCGTCCTGTGGATTACCCGGGAGCATTTCAGCATCGGCGACTGGATCGGGACCAGGGTTCTGAAAGGATCGAGAGCAAGATATGTATACCGGGCGGTCGTGGAGGTGCTGGTTCTCATCTTTACAATCATCTTTTTCTATTATTCCCTGCGGCTGACCGTTCTGGCCATGGACGTGACGAACGTCTTTGCCATCCCCAAGAGGATTCTGTATTCCTGCATGCCGGTTGCGGGGGCGATCATGTTGATCTATTCGATCCGGAATATCGTCGTCGAGGTCATCCGGATCGGAAAGCCGAGAGAAGGAGATGCATGATGGATGAAATTCTGAAAACCATAGAAGGCTATGGAATCGTTCCGGTGGTCAAGATCGAAAAGGCCGCGGATGCCCCGTCTCTTGGGAAGGCGCTTCTGGCGGGAGGTTTGCCGCTCGCGGAGATCACCTTCAGGACGGCTGCGGCGGAGGATGCGATCCGGACCCTGGCGGAGGGGATGCCGGAGATGGTCGTGGGCGCCGGGACGGTCCTTTCGACCGAACAGGCAAAAAAGGCGATCGGAGCGGGCGCGAAATTCATCGTTTCGCCGGGATTCAACCCGAAGGTCGTCTCTTTCTGCCGGGAACGGGGGGTCCCCGTGATCCCGGGGGTCAATTCGCCGACGCAGATCGAAGCGGCGATGGAATGCGGCCTCGGCATCGTGAAATTCTTCCCGGCGGAGGAATCCGGCGGGAGGGCCTTTCTGACGGCCGTTTCGGCGCCCTACGAGGGGATCAAATTCATCCCGACCGGCGGCGTGAACGCGACGAACCTCGTTTCGTATCTTTCGTTGAAAAACGTGGCTGCCTGCGGCGGGAGCTGGATGGTGAAGGGCGAGCTCATCTCGGCGGGAAAATTCGAAGAAATCACGAGACTGACGGCGGAGGCGGTCCGGGTGCTTCTCGGGTTCACGCTCGCCCACATGGGGATCAACGAGGAAAAAGCGGAAGACGCAAGCAAGAGCGTGGATCTGTTTTCACGACTGTTCCGTTTCCCGGTCGCCGAGGGGCAGAGCTCCTATTTCCTCGGGCAAAAGGAATTTGAGATCATGAAGAGCCCCGGCCGCGGAAAAAAAGGGCACATTGCGCTGGGTGTGAACGATGTCGAAAGGGCTCTTTTCTATCTCGGCCGGCAGGGCATCGGGCCCGTTGCGGGAACGGAAAAGGTCAAGGACGGCAAGTTGACCATCGCCTACTTGGATCGGGAGATTTCGGGATTCGCGATCCATCTTGTGAAGAAAGGGTAAAGGCTATGAAAAAAATCATTGCCTTCGGCGAAATCATGTTGAGACTGAAGGCCCCGGGCAGCGAAAGGCTTTTCCAGAGCCCGTCGCTGGAGGCAACCTTCGGCGGAGGTGAGGCGAATGTGGCCGTAGGGCTGGCCCATTTCGGAATGGACGTTGCCTTCGTGAGCCTGATCCCCCCGAACCGGATCGGGGACGGCTGCGTCGCGGAGCTCCGCAGGCAGGGGGTCGATGTTTCCCGCATCATCCGGAAAGGCAAACGGCTGGGGATCTATTTCCTGGAGGCCGGGGCCAACCAGAGGCCTTCCGTAGTCATTTACGACCGGTCACACTCCGCCATCGCGGAGGTGATCCGCGGGGAGATCCCGTGGGATGATGTTTTTGCGGGGGGCGGATGGTTTCACATCACCGGAATCACGCCGGCAATTTCCCAGTCCGCGGCCCTCGTCTCTCTGGAGGCGGTTCTGAAGGCGAAGGAGAAGGGCCTGACCGTCTCCTGTGATCTGAACTACCGGAAGAATCTCTGGAAATACGGCCGGACGGCGCAAGAGGTCATGACCGAGATCGTCAAGCATACGGATATGGTCATGGCCAACGAGGAGGACTGCCAGAAGGCGCTGGGCGTGTCGGCCGATGTGGACGTCGAATCGGGGAATGTGGAGGCGGACCACTACCGGAGGCTCACGGACCGGGTGCTCCAGCAGTTTCCGGATCTGAAAAAAATTGCGGTGACCTTGCGGGAGAGCCATTCGGCGGACCACAACGGATGGTCGGCGGTGCTGAACAACCGGCAGGATTTCCTGGTTTCGCGGAAATACGAGATTCGGGACATCGTGGACCGGGTGGGGTCCGGGGACGCTTTTGCCGCCGGCCTGATCTACGGCCTCCATGCGCTGAAATCGGATCGGGAAGCGCTGGAGTTTGCCGTGGCTGCCTCCTGTCTGAAGCATTCGTTTCCCGGGGATTTTTCGCTGCTCTCCCGGGAGGAGGTCCAGGCCCTGGTCGGAGGATCCGGTTCGGGAAGGGTTCAGAGATAAAAAGAGAAAGGAGAAACTCATGGACATCCGTTATGCCGTTCATCCGGAACAGATGAAAACGCTGGACACCCAAAAGATGCGGGAGCAGTTTCTGGTGGAGAATCTCTTTGCCCGAGACCGTCTGAACATGGTCTACAGCCATATCGATCGGATCATCGTCGGAGGGATCTCGCCGGTAAAGGGAGCCGTGGATCTTAAGGTGACCAAGGAGCTGGGCGTCGATTTCTTCCTGCAGCGCAGGGAGATGGGAATCATCAACATCGGCGGCGCCGGCGTCGTGTCCATCGACGGAAAGAGATACAAACTGGGAAATCGGGAGTGCCTCTACATCGGCATGGGGGCAAAGAAGGTCTCCTTCGCGAGCGCGGACCGGAATAGTCCGGCGAAATTTTACTTCAACAGCGCCCCGGCCCATGCCGCCTACCCCGTCGTGAAGCTCTCGCTGAAGGACGCCCAGCGGCTCGATCTGGGGGATCCGCTCAAGGCGAATGTCCGGACCATCTACCAGTTCATCCATCCCAAGGTGCTCCAAAGCTGCCAGCTCGTGATGGGGCTGACCATTCTGGCGCCGGGCAGCAACTGGAATACGATGCCCTGCCACACCCATGACCGGCGGATGGAGGTCTATCTCTATTTCGACATGCCGGACGACACCGTGGTTTTCCACCTCATCGGGGAGCCGCGGGAGACGAGGCACGTGGTTGTTCGGAACGAACAGGCCGTCATCGCGCCGAGCTGGTCCATCCATTCGGGGGTGGGGAGCGGCAGCTACACCTTCATCTGGGGGATGGTGGGGGAAAATCAGACCTTCACCGACATGGACGACGTGCCCATGTCCGTATTGAGGTAGAACACCCATTTCATAAAGGAGATGATCATGATCCTGGATCTTTTCAGCCTGAAAGGAAAGGTGGCTTTCGTTACCGGCGCGTCCTACGGCATCGGTTTCGCGATCGCAAAGGCGTATGTGGAGGCCGGCGCGCAAATCGTCTTCAACGATCTCACGCGGGAGCTGGTCGACAAGGGGCTGGCCGCCTACAAGGAGGCGAGCATTCGAACCCGCGGCTACGTCTGTGATGTCACCGATGAAAACGCCGTCAACGAAACCGTGAAGAGGATCGAAAGAGACGTCGGCGTCATCGACATTCTCGTGAACAACGCCGGCATCATCAAACGGATTCCGATGCTGGAGATGACCGCCGCCGAGTTCAGACGGGTGATCGACGTGGACCTCAACGCGCCTTTCATCGTATCCAAGGCGGTGATCCCCTCCATGATCAAAAAGGGTCATGGAAAGATCATCAACCTCTGTTCGATGATGAGCGAACTCGGGCGGGAGACCGTTTCGGCCTATGCCGCCGCGA
>JAXDCM010000115.1:0-4915 GCA_034677965.1 Syntrophales bacterium | reverse complement strand
TCCAACCGCCGATGGCATAGGATTGGCAACGGCCTCCCGACCTTGATCCGCTCCTTCCTGATCCTGACGGATGTCCATGATTTGAATCGTATGGATCTATGCATTTCCTGTCAACAGGAATGTGGACCCCCATGCATCCCCCACGGACACATTTTTCACCTCCGTTAGCCACCATTCATTTCCGAAGGCCTCTTTCCGCGAAATTCTCTTTCCGCTTGACTTCGGATGCCCGATTCAATAGCGTTATTTCGTGAACTTCAAGCCATACGGACAAGAAGATTCGTGTCACACCGCAGCAGCTTCATCATTGGGAACCCGAATGTCATCTTCATCCGGTCTGATGAAACATCGCAAAGAGAAAAGCGTCGCAATCCGCCTGTTGTCGGCGCTCCTGCTTCTTTTGTTGGTCTGGATGGCTGCCCCCGGAGGGGCTGCCGTCCGAAATACGGTTAAGCTCAGCCAGGATCCCTTTGCCTATGTGGACCGGCATTCGGCAGATGAACCGCTTCTTCCGCCGCAGGAACAGGCGAGGCTGAACGCCGAATCGAGCCTCCTCCACTTCGAACCCTGGCACCGGACCACGCCCCGTCACACCCTGGAACAGGCCTCCTGGGGATTCCGCAAATATGCCGAGGATCCGGGCTATGGAAAGGGAGGGAAGCCGCATCCGCCGGACTGGATCCGTAAAATGACGGCGAACGCACATCTTGATGATTATCCGCGGGGAATGTTTCCGGCCGTAACGCTCAGAAAGACCGATTTTCGCCACCTCCCCACCCGCGAATCCCACACCCGGAATCCGAAGGGCAAGGGAGAATGGCATCCGTTCGACAACTTGCAGGTTTCCTCCGCGCCGGCGAGCATGCCGGTCCTCGTGACGCTGGTCAGCCGCGATCGCAAATGGTTCCTCGCGGAGACGAGCTATCTCCTTGGCTGGGTTCCGGCCGCGGACATCGCGGCGGTCGATCCGGCATTCATGCAGACGTGGGAGAACGGTCGTTATCTGGCGATCGTGCGGGACAAGACGCCCGTCCGGGAAGGGAAAAAGGTTCTTTTTTACGCTCCGCTGGGGGCGGTCTTCTCGAAGGCCGGCGAGGATGCGGATCGCATCTGGATCTGGACGGCGTCGCGCGATGCCGCCGGAAATGCGGTGAGCCGGAAGGCTTCCATTCCAAAATTCGCCGCGATCGAAAAACCGCTTCCGCTGACCGCACGGAATATGGCGCGGCTCGCACGGGAACTCGTCGGCGAGCCCTACGGCTGGGGAGGGCTGGGCGGAAACCGGGATTGCTCCGCTCTGGTCCGCGATATCTTCGTTCCGTTCGGCCTGTGGCTCCCGCGCAACTCCAGCGATCAGGCCGGAGCCTGGAAATTCGTCAGTTTCCAAAACCTCGTTCCGACGGAAAAGGAGGCCCTGATTCTTAGGCGGGGGGCGCCCTGGCGCACTCTTCTGTGGACGCCGGGACACATCATGCTCTACATCGGAGCTCGGGACGGGAAACCGCTGATCTTCCACAATTTCTGGAGCGTTAAAACGAGAGACGCCGCCGGAAAACGGTCAAAGCTGATCGTAGGCCGCGCGGCGATCACGACGCTGCGTCCCGGCGGCGAGCTTCTCAATCTGGAGGTTCAGGGGACCGATCTCCTCCAGGGGCTCCGCGGGATGGTTTTGGTCGGGGAAAACCCGGAAGAGGGGATGAGCGTTCAGGAGATCAAACCATGATCCGGAAGCCCCTTCCTGCCGGTCGCGGAAAGGCGATTCGTTCCCCGTCTTCGTTGAGATACAAACTGACTGTCGAATACGACGGGACCGGCTACAGCGGTTGGCAGGTGCAGAAAAACGCCCGGAGCATCCAGGGGGCCCTGATCGACGCCGCGCAGGCGCTTTTCGGCGGAAAGGTGGACATTCAGGGGGCGGGGCGGACCGACGCAGGGGTCCATGCCCTCGCCCAGGTCGCCCACCTCGAGGCCCCCCGCCGCCTTGCTCCGCAGAAAATCCTCTATGGTCTGAATGACCTTCTTCCCGCGTCGATCAACATCCTCAAGGTAGAGGATGTCTCTCCGGACTTTCACGCCCGCCACATGGCCCGTGAAAAGAGCTACCTCTACCTGCTCTCGCGCCGCCGGACCGCTTTCGGCAAGCGGTACGTCTGGTGGGTGAAGGATGACCTCGACCTCCGCCGGATGCAAAGCGCAGCGGAACTGTTTCGGGGTTTCCACGATTTTACCTCCTTTGCCGACAAACGGATCGACAAACACCTCTCCACGCAGGTGAAAATCGAGCGAATGGAGATCCTTTCCCGGGAAGAGTTGATCGTCTTCCGGATCGTCGGATCCCACTTTCTCTGGAAGATGGTCCGCCGGCTGGTCGGCATCCTCGTCGAAATAGGAAGAGGAACCTTTTCCGCTGCCGACGTGGCGCGTTTTCTGACCAGCGCCTCCGACCTTCCCGCGAGGTGCACCGCGCCGGCCTCCGGACTCTTTCTGGCCCAGGTCCTGTACGAGGGGGACGTCTTGGCGCCCCTGGTCTTGCCGCCGTTGCCGTTTTGGACGGGGAAGCAATGATGGTATCCGACCGCAAGGATCTGAAAATCTCGAAGAACAGGCTTGAAGCCCTCGTCGACGGCATCTTTGCCTTTGCCATGACCCTGCTCGTCACCGGCCTGGTCATCCCCCACTTTTCAAAAACGGAGGCGGAGGCAAAGCTTTTAATCAGTATTGCGGAATTGCGATCCGAGTTCATTTCATTTCTGGTTGCGTTCTTTGTTCTCGCTTCGTTCTGGCACCTGCACAACCGGCAGTTTTACTACGTCCGCAAGATCGACTCCGGAACCATGAGGATCACGCTGCTGATTCTGGTGTGCGTGGTCCTGATGCCTTTCACAACGTATACCAGCGGGGCTTATTCCAATGTGCAAGTGGCCGTCGGGATCTTCCATGCCAATATGTTCGGACTCGGGGTCTTTTTCCTCGTCCATTGGAGGCACCTGACCCAAAACCCGAATATCACGTCTGCCGAAATCAGCAGTCGAGACGCGTCTCTCGGAATGTGGAGAGCCCTGATCATACCGGTTGTATCCGTATTGGGGTTCCTCTTCTCATTTGTCAGCCCGTCGTTGTCGACGGCCACATACCTCCTCATCATCCCGTGTGTCGCTGTCTTAAAGAGACTCTCGTAGAGGATGTTGGCTCTTTATCCGTAAACCCGTATCAATGGATGAAGTCTGATGCAACCGCGCACATTCGATTGGAAGGTGGAGAGAAACCATTTGCTTCTTCAATCCCAGGAAGGGGGTAAAACCGCGATGGAAGGCTGGACGGAAAAGGAAATCAGAAACAGGGATCTGATGGCGCCGTGCGGTCTGCATTGCGGCGCCTGCGGGGTCTACATTGCCACCAGGAACGGGAACGAAAAATTCAAGGCGGTGATGGGCGATCTGTACGGGACAAAGGCGGAGGACACAGAATGCCGCGGCTGCATGCAGCCTGAGCCGGCGACGAAGCTCTACGGCTATTGCGCAATGTGCGCAATCCGGAATTGTGTCCGGGCGAAAGGCTATTACTCCTGCCATCCATGCGGCGAGTGGCCCTGCAAGCGGATCGAAAACTTCGGCCTGGCCACCGGTGTCCGGGTCATGAAAAGGGCGATCCCTCTATGGCGCGCCAAGGTGGCGGAGCTTGGAGACGATCAGGGCAGCGTCGAATGGGCCCGTGAAGAGCTGCAGCGCTATCACTGTCCCGCCTGCGGAAAACCGCTCTTCCGGGGTGCGAAGCGCTGCCGGGCATGCAAAGAGCCGGTTGAGGAGATCCTCGACGGGACACTCTAAGGCTTTAGCGGGGGCACACTTGGAATTAGAGGAGGTGAAATTATGGACCGCAGAGATTTTTTCAGGATCGCCGGCGCCGTGGCCGTGGCCGCGGCAGGAGCCGAAACGATGAAAGACCTGATGATCAAGGGGCCGTCGGAGATCCTGGTCGGTGACGCGTCGGCGGCGCACATTCCCATGAAGCGCATGAACACTTTCGCCAGGGAGGTGATCCGGCGAAAGCACTTTGCCGTAGGCTATCCGATCAACCAGAACCTTAACATGAAGGATTTCTATCAGTGGTTCGTTGACTCCGGACTCTGCAATGTCTCGATGAACAACGTGGGTAACCCTCGCAAGGAAAGCGCGTTGATGAACAGCCACGTCTTCGAGAATGAAGTCATCGATTATTTCGCTCCGTTGTTCGGATTCCGGCCCGGCGAGGCATGGGGCATGGTCACCCACAGCGGAACGGACGGCAATATGCACGGCATGTATTTCGGGGTCAAGTACCTTCAGGTGAAGACAAGGCAGTTGCCCATTGTCTATGTTTCCGACCAAGCCCATTACTCCATCAAGAAGCTGGCCGACCTGCAAAACCTTGAACTGAGGATCATCCCGGCCGTTCCAATGGGCCAAATGGATGTATCCGCCTTTGAAAGGGCAATCGACCCGACAAAGCCCGCGCTCGTGGTCGTAGCCATTGGGACGACGTTCAAAGGGGCGATAGACGATCACCCCGCCATGGCCGCCGCTCTGAGCAGGGCGAATCCGCCCGCCGTGTACACCATGCTCGACGCGGCCCTCTTCGGCGGCTATCTGCCTTTTTCTCCTTTCAAGGACATCGTCAACCGGCAGAAGTTGGCTTTTGACGCCATTGCCGTCAGCGGGCATAAATTTTTCGGGTTTGACGAGCCGTTGGGTCTTTTTATCACCACCAACGAGGTATTCAAAAGCCAGAACCCGTTTCGGGTCGCCTATCTGAACGATGCCGTTCCGACCATCACCTGTTCCCGCTCGGCCCTGGGGGCCCTCAAATTTTGGTGGCAACTGACCCGAAACGGGGAAAAGGAATATGCGAGACAAGCCGCGTACATTCTCGAAACCGC